>CAYZSR010000008.1:9461-34022 GCA_964479715.1 uncultured Oscillospiraceae bacterium
CCTTTTCACGTAATTCACGTGCAACGGGACCAAAGATGCGGGTGCCGCTTGGGTTTTTATCTTCTTTAATAATAACGGCGGCGTTTTCATCAAAACGGATGCGGCTACCGTCGTTACGGCGTAGCCCATGTTTTGTGCGAACAACAACCGCACGGACAATGTCTCCTTTGCGGATAGCAGAGTTCGGCGTGGTTTTCTTAACCGATGCCACGATAACATCGCCAACGTTGGCGTATCTTCTGCCACTGCCTCCCAACACACGGATACACATTAACTCTCTTGCGCCGGTGTTGTCGGCAACCTTGAGACGGGTTTGTGTTTGAACCATGCTCTTGTTACCTCCTTAAAGGCTATAAACAGCCTGCGCGGCGGGGCACAGTGCGCCCGGCCGGGCTTTTGTTTAGCAGCCTATTTGGCTTTCTCTATAACTCTTGCAAGCCTCCAGCGCTTGTCTTTGGATATCGGCCGGGTTTCCATAATGGAGACACGGTCGCCAACTTTGCACTCGTTATTTTCATCGTGTGCTTTAAACTTACTGGTGCGTTTAAGAATTTTTTTGTACAGAGGGTGTTGGACGCTGTCCTCAACGGCAACAACAATGGTCTTGTCCATTTTATCAGACACCACGGTGCCCACCCTTGATTTTCTTAGGTTACGTTGCTCTTGCATCACTTACCCTCCTTTATGCTTTCTTTTTTTCGGCTAATTCATTTTCATGAATAACGGTTTAACCCGTGCAATGTTGCGCCGTACCACTTTAATACGTTGTGGGTTTTCCAGTTGGTGGACAGCTTGTTGAAAGCGCAGGTTAAACAGCTCTTCTTTTAAGTCACTCAAGCGTTTGTCCAGCTCTACTGGCTTTAGTTCGCGCAGCTCGCTCGCTCTCATTATGCGTCACCATCCTCTTCTTCCTCAAAGGCTTCATCTTCGTCCACTTCATCGCCAACCAGTTCAACTTCGTCCGGCGCAATGCCTTCATCAAGTAGAGCGGCTTCTTCTTCTTCAGCTTCTTCCATTTCAAGCTGTTCAGCCAGGCTGAAGCGGATTTTACCAAGTTCGACGGTGAAGTCACCTTCACGGGCGACAAATTTGGTTTTTATAGGTAGTTTAAAACCGGCTTTGCGCATAGCCGCGCGGGCTACGTCTTCGCTAACGTCTGCCAGCTCAAACAACACACGGCCGGGTTTTACAACGGCAACCCAATCAACGGGGGTGCCTTTACCGGAACCCATGCGGGTTTCGGCCGGTTTTTCAGTAACGGGTTTGTCTGGGAATACTTTAATCCAAACTTTACCACCACGTTTGATATGACGTGTCATAGCAACACGGGCAGCCTCTATTTGGCTTGAGGTAATCCAGGCCGGTTCCATAGCAACCAAGCCATAAGCGCCTTGGTTTACTTTGTTACCGCGGGTCGCTTTGCCTTTCATGCGTCCGCGATGATGCCGGCGGTATTTAACGCGTCTTGGCATTAACATTTAACGCTTACCTCCTTCTCTACGGTCGGGGCGACGTTGCCCGCGGCGGTCGCCGCGTTGCGAACGCTGAGACCGTACGTTGTCATCAACAACGCGGGTACCAGTTAAAACTTCGCCCTTGTAAATCCATACTTTAACGCCGATTTTACCATAGGTGGTGTTGGCTTCGGCAAAGCCGTAATCAACGTCTGCGCGCAGCGTTTGCAAAGGAATGGTTCCTTCGTGGTAGTGCTCTGTGCGGGCAATGTCTGCGCCGTTTAAACGCCCGGCTACTTGGGTTTTAATGCCTTTGGCACCAAACCGCATAGCGCGGCCGATACTTTGCTTCATCGCCCGGCGAAAGGCAATGCGTCGCTCTAGTTGCGAGGCAATGTTTTCCGCCACAAGCTGTGCGTTGACATCGGGGTTTTTAACTTCAACAATATTAATGTTGACGCTTTTGTTAATCATTTTCTCAAGGTCGGCGCGTAGTTTGTCAATCTCGCTGCCGCCGCGGCCAATAACCATGCCGGGTTTGGCAACAAACAAGTTGATTTTAACTCTCGGTTCGCCGCTTCTGGCATCAAAGGTGCGCTCAATTTCAATTTTAGAGACGCCCGATGCGTAGAGGCGGTCCTTCATATACTTGCGAAGCTCGTAGTCTTCAACCAGAGTATCGGCAAAATCTTTGTTATCAACAAACCAACGACTGTTCCAGTCGCGGATAATTCCAACGCGCAAACCATTCGGATTTATTTGCTGACCCATTCAATATCCTCCTTACGCTAGTTCTTTTTCTTTAAGAACAACGGTAATGTGGCTGGTTCTTTTGTTAATACGGAAGGCACGCCCTTGTGCTCTGGGACGTATGCGCTTAAGCGTTGGCCCCTGGTTGACAAAGCATTCAGCTACATATAGGCTGTCCGGGTCCATGTTGTGGTTGTTTTCAGCGTTTGCTGCGGCTGATTCAACCAGCTTATACAAAACTTCGCTTGCCCCTCTCGGGGTATACTTCAAAATAGCAAGCGCTTTATCCAGCGGTTGGTTGCGGATGAGGTCGAGAACGATGCCAACTTTACTCGGCGATATACGCACGTGTTTCAATTGGGCTTTGGCTTGTTGTTCCATGCTTTATTCTCTCCTCTCCTTATTCGTCGCCCGCGTTTTCGGCTGGGGCGGCGGGCTCATCGCTGCTTGCTGCAGCGGGTGCGGCGGCGGTTGGTTTTGCGGTTGCCGCTCTGGTTAGGCCGCCGGCGGTGCCGGTACGGGTGCCTGCGTGTGCGCGGAAAATTCTTGTGGGTGCAAATTCACCCAATTTATGGCCAACCATGTCTTCTGTAATATATACAGGCACATGTTTGCGGCCGTCGTGTACTGCAAAGGTGTGGCCTACAAAATCTGGAAAGATTGTCGAGGCGCGACTCCAGGTTTGCAGCACTCTTTTTTCGCCGCTTTTGTTCATTTTTTGCACGCGTTTCATCAGTGCCTCTTGAACAAATGGCCCTTTTCTTATACTTCTAGCCATATCCTGTCATCCTCCCTAATCATTCGCCCGCTTAATAATGTATTGATTACTGCGTTGGCGTTTCTTTCTGGTTTTGTAGCCAAGTGTCGGTTGACCCCAAGGGGTAACTGGGCTGGGCAGGCCGATGGGGCTTCTGCCTTCGCCGCCGCCGTGGGGGTGATCGGTGGCGTTCATTGCGCTACCGCGTACCGATGGGCGCCAGCCCATGTTGCGTTTGCGGCCGGCTTTACCGATAACGATGTTCTCGTGCTCGATATTGCTTACTTGGCCGACGGTGGCAACGCATTCGATGGGGAAGTTGCGAATTTCGCTGGAAGGCAGACGAATCATTGCGTACTTGCCTTCTTTCGCCATCAGTTGGGCGTTGGTGCCGGCGCTGCGGACTATTTGGCCGCCTTTGCCGGGGTACATTTCAATGTTGTGAATAATGGTACCGACGGGCATGTTGCGCAGCGGCAAGCAGTTGCCGGGCTTAATGTCTGCGTCGGGACCGCTGGTTACGGTGTCTCCCACTTTCATGCCCGAGGCGGCTAAAATATAGGACTTTTCGCCGTCTTCGTATTCAATCAATGCAATAAAAGCGGTGCGGTTGGGGTCGTACTCCAGCGTTTTAACAACGGCGTCAATGCCGGTTTTGTTACGCTTAAAATCTATTCTACGGTACTTTTTACGGTTACCGCCACCGTGGTGACGAACCGTTATGCGACCGGTTGAGTTGCGGCCTGCGCGTTTGTTCATTGGTTCCAGCAGGCTGCGTTCTGGCTCAACTTTAGACAGTTGCGAGTGGTCGGTGACCGTCATGTCGCGCCGGCCGGGTGTGGTCGGCTTTTGGTGTTTTATCGCCATGTTGGCTTCCTCCTTGTTAGTTGGTTGCGGGCTGCCGGGCTAACGAACCGAGTTTAGCTAACAGCGGTGTGCCGCCGAGAGGGGGCACAGGCTATTTTGATGCCGACAGCCGATGGTGCGAAAATCAGGTCATTGACTCAAAGAACTCAATACCTTTGGAACGGCTGGTTAATGTAACGATGGCTTTTTTATACGAAGGTGTATAGCCGCCATGGAGGCCTTGCCTGCGGTAGCTCCCGCGCACTGCCATGGTGTTCACTTTTTTAACACGCACATCAAACAACTCTTCAACCGCTTGCTTAATGGTAATTTTGGTTGCGTCCTTGGCTACCTTAAAGGTGTACTTTTTTTGGTAGATGTTGTCCATTGATTCTTCTGTGATGACGGGGGCAAGTATAATGTCTTGGGGTGCTACTTTCATGCGCCAAACACCTCCTCAATTTTTTTAATGGCGTCAACGCTTAGAATGAAAGTGTCTGCGTTCAACAAATCATACACGTTAACAAGGTCTGCGGTGGTGGTTTTAACGCCGGGGATGTTGCGGGCGCTTTTAACCATTTTCTCATCCACCGTGTCAGATACGATGAGGGCCTTTTTGGCGGCGCCCAGCGCTTCCAACATCGCTACAACGGATTTGGTTTTATAATCAGGAAAATCAAATTCGTCAATTAAGATAATTTCGCCGGCGTTGCATTTTGCCGACAGCGCACTCAGCAGTGCCACACGGCGTTGGCGCCGGTTTAAGCGGTAGCTGTATTTGCGCGGTTTGGGGCCGTGTGCCACGCCACCAGAAACCCAAATAGGGCTGCGGATGGAGCCGTGACGCGCGCGGCCGGTGCCTTTTTGGCGCCAAGGTTTGCGGCCACCGCCACGAACCTCGGATCTTGTTTTGGTGCTTTGTGTCCCTTGGCGGCGGTTAGCTAAATGGTTTACGACCACGGCGTGCATAGCCTTCTCGTTCGGTTCAATGCCGAACACCTCGTCGCTAACTTGCAAGGTTGACACTTTTTTGCCGCTCATATCTTTAACATCGAGTGTTGCCATAAGTGCCTCCTCCTTTACGCCTTAACGGTGTCTTGTATGCATACAACGCCGCCTTTAGGGCCGGGAATGGCGCCCTTAATGGCAATCAGGTTGTTTTCTGCATCTACTTTTGCTACGGTTAAATTTTGAATGGTAACGCGCTCTGCGCCCATATGGCCGGGCAGTTTAGCGCCTTTAAAGACGCGCCCCGGCGATGCCGCACCGGCCAAAGCCCCGGGTTTACGGGTAACTTGGTGTGCGCCATGGCTTCTGCGTTGCAAACGGGTGTTAAAGCGTTTTACGTTGCCTGCAAAACCTTTACCTTTGCTGGTGCCTACAACGTCGACGCGTTCGCCCACTTCAAAAATATCGGCTTTGAGAATTTCGCCAACTTTCAGTTCGCTGATGTCGTCCAGCCTAAATTCACGCAAGGTGCGTTTAGGGGCAGCGTCTGCTTTGTCAAAATGCCCTTTGGCGGGCGAGTTGACGCGCTTGTTAGAAATGTCGCCAAAGCCTAGTTGAACGGCCTCATAGCCGTCGCTGTCTTCTGTTTTCTTTTGTACAACAACACAGGGGCCTGCCTCTACAACGGTAACCGGTATAACGCGGCCGTCTTCGTCATACAATTGTGTCATTCCAACTTTTTTTCCGATGATTCCTTTTTTCATATCGGATTTGCCTCCTTCGTCGGGGCTACGCTTATATAATGTAATATATATAGTATTACTTATATAGAGTGTGCCCTTAGGTTATTGGTTGACAAACACCGTGTTTGCCAACATGACCTTTTTGCTGGATATTTGAAACAGCCGTTCGTTTACAGCTTAATTTCAATGTCCACCCCAGCAGGGAGCTGCAGACTGGTGAGAGATTCAACCGTTTTATTGGACGGTTTGATAATGTCAATCAGTCTTTTGTGGGTGCGAGATTCAAACTGTTCGCGGCTGTCTTTGTCTTTGTGTGTAGCGCGCAAAATAGTAATGATTTCTCTGTCGGTTGGTAGCGGAATAGGGCCGGAGATACGGGCGCCGGTACGGCGTGCCGTTTCAACAATCTTTTCCGCCGCCGAGTCGATAAGCCCCGCGTCGTAACTTTTCAAACGTATTCTGATCTTTTCTTTGACTGCCAAATAAATCGCCTCCTGAATAATATTGTGTTGCTTTTGCCTGCGAAGTGGCACAAACCTATAAGTTTTGGCCGCTTTCAGCCAAAAGCCAGGCGGTTCGCAATACCAAACACGCTACCGGGTGTTCCGCTTTATTGCATGAGAAAAGCCGGTGAACCGCTAAGCAGTTCCCCCGGACCCAGCCCGATGCAAATTTATCCCTTGTAGGAAGGTGGAAATTGGTTTACCGGCTTGGCCGGCAAACATAACCCTTTGCTTTCAGTATTATCGCCCGGTTCTAGACCTGACATACTCAGCGGAAAAACCGGCTTTACGCCGCAACCTCCCGCCTCAACGCACATCGCACCCTGTAAAAATACAGGGTATTCGCAGTCGCCTAAACATAATAGCAAAATAAGCGTGGTAATGCAAGCCTTTTCGCAAGAAAACGTTAAAGTTTTATGCGGCACTTAATAATAGACCAAAATGGCGCTGATAATCGACCGAATATGGCAAACAACACGAAAAGCCGCCCTTTGCTGTTTGAAAGCGTCGCCGCTAATTTTGCGCTAACGGGGCAAATGCGGTAAAATCAAAGGGCGCCGCTTTATAAACGGCGCCCTGTAAGTTACTTAACGGCCAATGATAAAGGAGAAAAAATGAAATCTTTTAGAAAAGAATTATTTTTCAACCTACCGACCCGCCGCGGCTTGGTAAATATTACACAAGAGGTTCAGCAAGCCATTGACGAATCAGGCGTTCAGGAGGGGCTTGTTTTAATCAACGCCATGCACATCACCGCCAGCGTTTTTATCAACGACGACGAAAGCGGTTTGCACCACGACTATGAAGTGTGGCTCGAAAAGCTGGCGCCGGAAAAGCCCTACGACCAATACCGCCACAACGGTTATGAAGACAACGCCGACGCCCACCTGAAACGCTCGGTTATGGGGCGAGAGACGGTGGTGGCCATCACCAAGGGGCAGCTGGATTTTGGCACGTGGGAACAAATTTTTTATTACGAATTTGACGGCAAGCGCCAAAAGCGCGCCCTTATTAAAATCATCGGGCAATAAATGGTTTTACGCGGCGGCAGAGGGTGTGGTTAGTCGGCCGTGTCGTCGCTTTCAGTTTGCTCCGGTTCGGCAACCGGTGTATCGGCCGCGTCGTCGCTGTCCGTCGATTGCTGCGTTATCGCATCAATTTGGCTGGACAGCGCTTTTTTCTCTTGGCGTCTTTTGTACAAAAGACGCAGACGCAATACCACTACGCCGGCAAGTGCTACCGAAACAACAACCAGCAGGTATTGCACAATGCCCCACTGCGTCAGTGGCAGCGCCGCTAAACTGACAGTGTTTTGAAAAATAAGGTACAGGCAAAGTAAAATTAGAATAACGTCCATAATAAACTCCTTAAAAAATTAGTCAAAAGCAACGGCGGTGGGTGCCTCCAGCGGAACGGACTTATCGCGAATGGGTCTAAGTGTGCTTTTGTTCACCCGTTTGAACAGGTAAATCGCTAAAATAAGGGCGGCGATTTCTGAAATTAAAAAGGCGTACCACACCGCATTAAGCCCGCTGACACGGCTTAAGACCCACGCAATGGGAAGCAAAAAGACAAGCTGACGTACCGCCGAAAGAATAAGGCTGTACACGCCTTTGCCCAGCGCCTGAAAAACACCGCTGATAATAATAACAAAGGCGGCAATGGGAAAGGATACGCTGATACGGCGCAGTGCCCGTATACCGATGTCGAGCATTTGCTGGTTGGCGTCAAAAAGCCCCAGCAACTTGTCGGTCGCCAGCCAAAAAAGTCCGGTGCCAAGCAACATAAGAATAAAACAGGATATCATGCCAATGCGCATCGCCTGATAAATGCGGTCTAATTTACGGGCGCCGTAGTTGTAGGCAACAATGGGCACCATGCCGTTGTTAAAGCCCAGCACCGGCAAAAAGACAAAACTTTGCAGGTTGAAGTAAATGCCGAAGACCGATACGGCGGTAGAGCCGAAAACAACCAATATCTTGTTCATGGTAAAGATCATAATGCTGCCGATGGACTGCATGAGAATGCTGGGCAGCCCCACTTGATAGATGTTGCCGATGGTGCGCAGGTGGGGGCGAAAGCCTTTAAAGCGGAATTCTATCTCTTTGTTTTTGCGCAGGTTGAAGAACAGCGCTAAAAACATTGAAACAAATTGCCCGATAACCGTTGCCCACGCGGCACCGGCAATGCCCATTTTGGGAAAGCCGAGCAAGCCGAAAATCATGATGGGGTCTAAAATAACGTTGGTGATGGCGCCCGCCATTTGTGACACCATCGATAAAACCGAGCGCCCGGTGGCTTGCAGCAGTCGCTCCATAATAACGCTGCCGAAAACCCCTAATGAGCTGATGGTAACAATGCGCATATAGGTAACGCCGAGGTCGGCAATTTCGTTGCCTATTTCAGGGTTGGTGCGGTAGCCGGAAAAATAGAACTGGGTAAAGACAATGCCGATGACAACGAAAAGCAACCAGCTGACGACCGAGAGAAACATGCCGTTTACCGCCACCTTGTTGGCGCTTTCATAGTTTTTTTCGCCTAGCCGGCGGGACAGCAAGCTGTTGATACCAACGCCGGTGCCGACCGCTACCGCAAACATCAAGTTTTGAATGGGGTAGACAAGGGTAACGGCGGTGAGCGCTTGCTCTGAAAGGCGGGCGACAAAGATGCTGTCTACAATATTGTACATTGATTGCACCAGCATGCTGAAGACGATGGGCAGCGAAACGCTGACCAAGAGTGGCACCATGTTCATGGTGCCCATTTTATTTTCTTGCGGTTGTACTTTATTTGATTCCATATACACCTACTAATCTATTAAAACAACATAAAGACGTTGTTCTTTGCCTGTTAAGCTTGAGATAAAGATAAAAGACGAGCCGCGTGGCCCGTCTTTTATCGTAAAAAGTATAATTCTTTTAACGTTTGGAGAATTGTGGGGCACGACGCGCACCGCGCAGACCATATTTTTCCCGTTCTTTCATGCGGGGGTCACGGGTGAGGAAACCGGCTTTTTTCAGCGCCGGTCTCAGTTCGGCGTCATACTCCAGCAGCGCGCGGGAGATGCCGTGGCGGGCTGCGCCGGCTTGCCCGGATACGCCGCCGCCGTTAACGCGGATAACAATGTCAAACTTGTCCGCCGTGTCTGTTAATACAAGGGGTTGGCGCACGCTGTATTTAAGCGTGTCTAACCCGAAATAATCATCAATATCACGGTCGTTCAGAGTGATTTTACCGGTGCCGTTATACATGCGCACTCTTGCAACAGAGGTTTTGCGGCGGCCGGTTCCGTAAAAATAAGGTTTTGTCTCGTACATGTTGTCCAGCCTCCTTAAAACTTATATTCTTTGGGTTGTTGGGCGGCGTTTTGGTGCTCTGGGCCTTTGTAAGCGCGCAAACGGGTAAGCATTTTAGCGCCCACTTTATTTTTGGGTAACATGCCTTTAATGGCTTGTTTCATGGCGAAATCAGAACGGTTTTCCATCAGTTCACGGTAGCCGGTTTCTTTCAAAGAGCCGACCCACCCGCTGTGACGGCGGTATTTCTTTTGGTCCAGCTTGTTGCCGGTTAGCACCGCTTTGTCGCAGTTAATGATGATAACGTGGTCGCCGCAATCAAGGTGCGGGGCGTAAATGGGTTTGTGTTTGCCGTTAAGCATGGTGGCTGCCTGTGCAGCAACCCGCCCAAGGGATTTACCCTCGGCGTCCAGCACATACCACTCACGTTCCAGCTCGGCTGGTTTGGTAAAGGTAGTACTCATCGTTGTAATCCTCCTGTTTGTATATCAACAACTTATTGTTTGTAGTTTAAAAAGTACAGCATGCCGACGGGGCAGTGCGGCACAGGTGCTATTATAGCGAAGGAAAAAATGTTTGTCAAGGCGGTTTTGACGCACAGCGCAACTTGTTCGCTTAAATCTCCTTAATACTCTGGTTTACAAGCTGATACTCACTCAAACTCGTTTGTGAAAAATAATTGAGAGAGCGGGGCAAAAGCGGACGGCGTGCTGAAAAGCGCCCTTTTGCCAAAGGCTGTACAAGCCCCTTATAATGTAGTATAATAGTCTATAACAGCAAATAACCATAAAGCTTTATATACGCTTAAGGAGGTTTCCACCCATGACTATCGACGTAACCAAAGAAACGTTTGCAGCTGAAGTTGAACAAAGCGACAAACCCGTTATTGTAGACTTTTGGGCCGCTTGGTGTGGTCCGTGCAAAATGCTCGGCCCCGTTATTGAAGAACTGAGCGAAGAAAACCCGGATATTAAAGTCTGCAAAGTAAACGTGGACGAACAAAAAGAACTGGCCGCACGTTTTAACGTAATGAGCATTCCAACCATTATTGCTTTTAAAGACGGCGAACCGGTTGAACAAACCGTTGGCTTTACTTCAAAAGAAGATTTGCTCAAGCTGGTTCAATAATTACACAAGCAAAACCCCGCCACATTTAATGTGGCGGGGTTTTTTATGAGGGGATTTAAACAAAAGGGGTTCTTTGAAAAGAGTTTCTAGTCGTCGCTGTCGGTGCTGATTTCAATTCTTTTTACGGCGGGCTTTGCGTCTTCTTTAATCGGCATGGTAAGTGCCAAGACGCCATTTTTATAATCCGCTGTAATGGCGTCGGTTTCGATGTTGGAAACGTCAAACCGGCGGGTGAAAGAGCCGAAGCGGCGCTCGCGGCGTAAAAACTTGCCGTCGTCGTCTTTTTCTTCTTCTTCGCTGCTTTGTACGGCGGATATGGTTAGGTAATCGCCGTCTATTTCTATATTAATGTTGTCTTCGTCAAAGCCGGGTAAATCAGCCTCTAAAAGATAGTTGCCGTCTTCTTCGCTGATGTCGCAACGTATTTGCGAGCTGTGCCCCAGCGCGGTGCTGAAAAAGTTGTTTTCAAAATCATCCAAAGCACGAAAACGGTTCGCTGCCCGACGATTAAAGGGTGTTAGTTTAAACATACAGTTCGTCATCCTTTCATAGTACGGTTAGCAATCTATATAAAATGTATCTATAATAATGGCAAAACAGCCAGAATAGTACCGTGCCTGTCTTACCGTTAATACCTATTATACAGCGCAACTATGAACGAATATTGACGTGAAGATGAACAAAAAGTAAAAAGTTAGCACTCGGCGTACCCGAGTGCTAACTTTTGTTGTTTTACTGTGTGAAAAAGATAAAACTAATCGATCATCTGCATAATCGTGTCTACCAGTGATTCTGCAAGGTTTCTTTTAGAGTGTGAGCTGGCTGCCGGTTGCGCCGACGAAACCAGTTGCGGTGCGGCGGTGCCACGCGGGTTGATACCGCCTGAGGCGGGTGCCGCCAGTTGGTTGGTGGGTTGTTGCTGTGGCTCTGCTCCATCGGGCCATATGCGGCGAAAGCCTTTGCTGTCTTGCCCCGTTTGCTGGGCGGCGCCGTACCAGTTGGTTTCTTGAAAACCGCTGGGTTGTGGCGGCTGCGCCTGTGGCTGTGGGGGTACCGCTTCTTGCGGCTGGAAATAGACAAAGGGTTGCTTTTTCACCACGCTGGGAGACGACGAGGGAAAGCGTTCCACCTGTGTGTCCAGTGTTTTAAGGTCTTGTTCGGCACGCCCGAGCGACAGCATAACGTCGGACAAAGCGTTTTGAACCGCCTCTAGAACGTGGGTGACGCCACCTTCAACGTCGGACACTTCAGAGCGTAGGTTGGAAATGCTGCCCGCCAAGCCGCCGGCACTGCCGCGCAGCTGTTGGTGCAGCCGTTCTTTATCGGCCCACGCTTCGTCGCGTATGCGTTCCGCCTGTTGGTTGGCCTCTTGAATAATGGCGGTGCTGGCTTGCTGTGCGTGCTGTACATCGGCGCCTTGATGCTCTGTTTGGGCGGCTTGCAAAGCGGCTTCAGTTTGTTGAAGTTGCTGTTGCAGCTGCTGCACCTGTTCGTCGTGCGCGTCCCACTGGCCGTCGCTTACTTGCTCCAGCTGGTGGCGCAGGTCTTGCACCGTGTCTTCATAATTTTGGTATTCTTCACGCAGCCAAGCGTTTTCTTTTTCGACGTTAAAAAGCTGTTCTTTGTATTCTTGCAACTCGCCTTGCGCTTGTTGCGTTGCCGCCAGGCTTAAATCCAAATCGTCTTGAAGCTGCGCCACATATTGCTGCTGTTCGCGCACTTCTTCGTCGGTAATGGTATTGGTGTATTGCTGGCGGTTATTTTCATTTTGATGCATGGCGTGCAGCTGCTCGTTCAATTCTTGAATGCGCTGCTCCAACGTTTGTTGCCGGCGATAGTTTTCGTCAGCCATGTCTTCAAGGTAGTCTAACACCTCTTCTTTGTTAAACCCAAACATTGAACTGCTGAACAATTTGCCGTTGTTCGCCGTTTGTTGGGTGGGGTTGTGCCTGTCTTCAGCCATTGTATCCACATCCTCACACGTTCTACACAATGTAGCAAGTAAAAAGTACTAGCTCTACAAGTATAGCATATTAAAAAACTAATTGCCATAAGTAAAGGCAACGCACCGTGTATTTACTCGATGATTTCAATGCCCAGCCCGCGCAGAACCTGTAGGGCTGCGTTGGCGTTTTGCGCATTGCCGGAGCCAACCAGCTTGCTAAGCACCTGCACCGGCGTTTCCGGAAAATAACTGTGAAAGATGATGGCGTTGGTAACCACGCAAATATCCGTTACCAAACCGCAAATTTGTATCACGTCGGGGGTGCCGCCCACCAGCTTTTCAGCGGCGACGCCAATGTCGGCGCAGCCAAAAACCGGCTTGTCTAAAATAACGGTGTTGGGGCGGGGGTCGGTTTCATAGGTGTGCAGCCCGCCGTACAGCTGGTGCCCGCGGGTGCCTTTAACGCAGTGGGGAATGTCTATAAACCGGCCTTCCCGTGTGTCTAGATAATCATCGCCGTGGGTGTCCCTTGTAAAGAGCACGTAGCCACCCTCTGCCAGCGTTGTTTCAATTTCTTTTAAGATGCCGGGCTCAAATTTTTCGGCGCCGTCAAAACTGAGCGAGCCCTCAACAAAATCCACTTGGTAATCAACCACAGCCAGTAATTTTTTCATCAAGAATCCTCCATATAGTCTGCCAGTAGCGTTTCTTTTCCGTTTTCAACATAAACCCGTTGTACCCGTCGCCCGATATTGCATAAAATCTCGTAGTTGATGGTGTCGCTTTTGCGTGCCACATCGTCCACACTGTCGGCGCCGGTGCCGCCAAAAATGGTTGCCACGTCGCCCAGTTCAACATCAGGTATGGCGCTTATGTCAACAATAAGTTGGTCCATGCACACCCGCCCGACAATGGGCGCCGGCTTGCCGTTAATAGCGACTTTGCCTTGACCGGAAAGCCGCCGCGGATAGCCGTCTGCGTAGCCGATAGCCAGCGTTGCCACCCGCATGTCTTGGGGCGCTTTGAAGATGCGGTCGTAGCTGATGCTGTCGCCCTTTTTAATGGCTTTTACCATCGTCACCACCGTTTTTAAGCGGAACGCCGGTTTTAAGCCGGGCACTTCAACGTCGTGGCTGGGGTTGCAGCCGTATAGCACAATGCCGGGGCGCACCATGTCCAAATGCATCTCGGGGTAGCGCACCGTAGCGGCGGAGTTGCAGCAATGGTAATAGCGAAAGGTAACGCCCCGTTCTTTGAGCGTTTCTTGCACGCGGCTGAACAGAGCAAATTGGGCGTTGGTGTAGCGCACATCGTCGTCGGTTTTGGAATCGGCCGCCGAGAAGTGCGTAAACAGACCAATCGGCAGCAAACCGGGCAATGTATAGGCGGCGGTGAGGTCTTTAATGGTTTTATCAAACTCGTCTTTGGCGTTAAAGCCGAGGCGCCCCATGCCGGTGTCTACCTTAAAATGTACCCGCAGCCGCACGCCGGCGGCGCTGGCGGCGTTTGAAAGTTGCTTTGCGTATTCCAAACTGAAAACGCACTGCCCAATGTTGTGCACCCGCAGCCGCCCAACGTGCTCCGGCGTGGTGTAGCCAAGCACAATAATGGGGCGGCGAATGCCTGCGCGGCGCAGCCGCACCGCCTCTGAAAGGCCAGACACGGCAAAGCGTTTAGAGCCGGCGTCTTGCAGCGCCCGTGCCGCCACTAAATCGCCATGCCCGTAGGCGTTGGCCTTTACAACTGACATCACCGACGCAGTACCTGCCAGCCCCGCCACCAGCTGGTAGTTGTGGCGTAGGTTGTCTAGGTCTATTTCTGCCCAGCAGCGGCGTTCAAACTCCATACTCATTGTATAATCAAACCTCTTTATTACTAAAAGTAATTACCTTTGATGTAGCGGCTGCCAGCCGCTGACGTTCGCTTTCTTCATGGCGCCGATGGTTTTTTTGCAAAAGGCGGCGTCTTGCTTTAATTGTTCTGCCACAAATTTTTTGGCGTCTGCCCGCGCCGTTAGCCCTTCTACCGGGCAGGGGTTTTTAATCACCGGCAGTGCGTGTTCCTTAGCGGCGTCGAGAATGTCCACCTCTGACGCAAGGGCAAAGGGGCGTATGACGCAAATGCCCGCTTGGTCCATCCAAGATTTTGGCGCAAAGCAGGCGAGGCGCCCCTCGTTAAATAGATTCATGTAAAATGTTTCAACGGCGTCGTCGCGGTGGTGCCCTAGTGCCAGCTTGTTACAACCAAGCGTTTTGGCGTGGCTGTGTAATTTGCCGCGCCGCATGCTGCTGCACAGCGAGCAGGGGTTGTTTTCTTTGCGTGTTTCAAAGACGGTCTCGCCAATGTCAGTGCGCAGTACGGTGTGTTTTATGCCACGCTCTTCAAAAAAATCTTGCAGCGGCGTAAAATCCACCATTTTGCCGCCAAATCCCATATCCAGCGTCAGCGCTTCAACGGTGAAGGGAACATCGTGGTAGCGGCTGATATTTTGCAGCGCCACCGCCAAAGCGACGCTGTCCTTGCCGCCTGAAACGGCGATGCATAGCTTGTCGTGCGGCTGTACCATCGACCAATCTTGCAGCGCACGGCGGGTGATACCCTCTAGTTTTTGCATCTTCAGCATCGCCAACTCCTCGTTTCGTCTTCCCGTATGTTGTGGGTATTATAATGTATTATAAAATAAAAGCCAACCAAAGAAAAGAGCGCGCCGCCTTTTATAACGGGCGCGCTACTCGCCGTATGCGCTACTCGCCGTATCTTTGGGCAGCGTAAGCGAATGAGCGGGTGCGGCGGTTTTGTTTTATAAAAAATCGCCTCGCAACAAAACCGTTTGCCTTTTGCACATAATAAAACCGCCATGCAACTGAGCGCTGCACCGACGGTTATATAATACATATAGTTTAATTGTTTAAAATATATACATAGTGTTAAATAAAAAGGTTCATCAACATACCGGTGGCCGCCAGATTATTTAAGGCGTAAACGTTATTGCGGGAATAGAGGTGCAAATCTTGCGAGCCGCCAAGGCTGCCCCACAGTGACGTATCCTCTTGAATTTGTTTCATCTCGGCAATGTCTTTTTCAATCAAATCGGCGGCGGGCAGCCGCAACCCGGCGCCCGCGTCACGCTTTAAGTGCGACGCCAAGCCGTAAGGCCCGGCCAGCAAATCTTTGGTAAGGCGCAGCTGGTCAGGGCTGGTTGTTTGCAGCGCGTCGGTTAGCGTTTCTTTATTCAGCGCAAGGGTGCCGTCTTTGTTCATTTCAATGCCGAGTTTTTCCATCGCCGCTTTCGGGGCGGGGTCGTCAACCATCTGACGTATTTGGTTGGCGGCACCAAAACCACGCTCGGCGTTGTCATTCAAAAGTTTTAGGTTGGCGTTGTGGGCGTCTATTAAATCTTGTGTGGCGTTTACCGTGGCCTTCACGGTTTTGTCGGTTATGTTGCCGCTGTAATCATAAAGCCGTTTATCCAGGGCGCCGCCAACCAATTTGTCCGCGGCGCTTTGCTGCGCCTTCATGCCGGCGGTGTAGGCGGTTAGAAAATCGGCGGTTTCTTTTTTAAGGGTATTAACCTTGTCACGCCCTTGGTTAAAGCGTTCCACCGCCGTTTGGGTTTTGCTTTGGGTGGTTTTATAGTCAAAGAGCGTGCCGATGCCACCGGCGCGCCTCATTGTTTGGGCGGTGCCAAGTTGGCTCATTAAACCGGATAAGTTGCGTACCATCGTAACGGCTCCTTTCAGTTGTTTGCTTTTATCTGTCTAAATAATACCATATATTCATCGGCTGCACAAGCAAATTTACAAAAAGGCAGAACGCAACACACGGTTTTTACCAAGACGAAGGGCGCTGCGTTGCCCCGGCACCCTGCGTTTTGGCAAAGCGGGGTAGTTTAGCGTGGAAGGACGAGGCTTTTGCTTGTTTGAAGTGCGGCTGCGTGTTACAATGTTAACAATAATATCTACCTATAAAGGAGACGGAAAATTTTGACTAGCGGATTTAGTGAATTTGGCAAAAACTGTTTTGATGATAGAACAATGCGCCAGCGTTTGCCACAGCATGTCTATGAATCGCTGCGTAAAATTCGCGATGAGGGCACCGAATGGAATCCGCAAGTTGCCGACGCCGTTGCCAAAGCGATGAAAGATTGGGCCATTGAAAACGGGGCAACCCATTATATTCATTGGTTTACCCCCATTACCGGCGCCTCTGCCGGCAAGCACGACAGCTTTATTAGCGCCGTGCAGAATGGGCGCCCCCTCTTTGATTTTTCAGGCACTATTTTAAGCAAAGGCGAATCCGATGCGTCAAGTTTTCCCTCCGGCGGTTTACGCACCACCTTTGAGGCGCGTGGCTACACCACGTGGGACCCCACCTCGCCGGCGTTCGTGCTGGGCACCACGCTGTATATTCCCACCACCTTTTGCAGCTACATCGGCGACGCGCTCGACCAAAAAACACCGCTTTTACGCAGCATGCAGGCGCTTAACAAACAAACGCTGCGGGTACTGCGCGCGCTGGGCGACACCGAAACGGTGTCCGTTACCCCGACTGTCGGCGCTGAACAGGAATATTTTCTGGTTGATAAAAAACTGCTTGATGAGCGGCTTGATTTAAAGGTCTGCGGGCGCACTCTTATCGGCGCCAAGCCCCCTAAAGGGCAAGAGCTTGAAGACCATTATTACGGCTCCGTTTCGGAGCGGGTGCGCCGTTTTATGCGTGAGCTGAACCAAGAGCTGTGGCGCATTGGCGTGCCGGCTAAAACCGAGCACAATGAGGTGGCGCCGGGCCAGTATGAATTAGCCAGTATCTTTGCCGGTGCCAACGTCGCGTGCGACCACAACCAAATTATTATGGAATTGCTGCGTAAAGTAGCGCTTCGCCACGGGTTTGCCTGCTTATTGCATGAAAAACCTTTTGCTGACATTAACGGCTCGGGCAAACACAACAACTGGAGCTTGCTTACAAGCAGCGGCAGAAACCTACTTAAATCGGGCGATCACCCGGAGGAAAACCGCGAGTTTCTTTTAATGCTTTGCGCCATGATAGCCGCCGTGGATGACTACGCCGATTTAATTCGCCTTTCCGCCGCCTGCCCCGGCAACGATTTGCGGCTGGGCGGGCACGAAGCGCCGCCGGCAATTACGTCGGTCTTTTTGGGCGACAACTTAACCCGTCTTTTACAAAGCCTTGCCGACGGACACGCCTATGAAATGGGCGAGCGCAACCAACTTTTAACCGGCGTTAAAAGCCTGCCTCTTTTTGTGCTGGACGACAACGATAGAAACCGCACGTCACCCGTTGCTTTTACCGGCAACCGGTTTGAATTTAGAATGGCAGGCGCCAGCCAAAGTGTGGGGCTTATCAACACCGTTATCAACGCCGCCATGGCGGATAAATTGGCGCACTTTGCCGACCAGCTTGAGGGGGCGGACAACACCGATGCCGCCATCGCCAAAATAGTGCACGATGTGTGGCACAAGCATGGGCGGGTTATCTTTAACGGCAACAGCTACTCGGCGGAATGGCACGCTGAAGCCAAGCGCCGCGGGCTTGCCGACATACCCGGCATGGTGGACGCGACCGAGGCGTTTATCAAGCCTGAAAACATGGCGATGTTTAAGCGCCGCAAGGTGTTTAGCGAGCAAGAATGCCGCGGCCGTTACGAGGTGTTGCTGGATTCATACGCCAAAACAACCCGTATTGATGCCGCCACGATGCTGGAGATGGCGCGCCGCAGCGTGTTGCCGTCTGCCTGCACCGCGATGGGTGACGCTGCCCGCACCGCTACCGCCGCCGCCGAAGTGGGCGCCGCCAGCCGCCACGCCGAAACGTTAACGGTGATGCTGAGCGACGCCATTGACAGCTGCGCCGGTGCCGCCGACGAATTGGATAGGGCCCTTCTTTCCGCTGAAAAAAACAACGGCGCCACCCCCAAACTGGCGCGCCGCATGAATGGAATCGCCAGCGGTGAAATGGCCGCGCTGCGCGAGTACTGTGACGAGCTTGAAACGATGGTGCCGCAAAACCTGTGGCCGATGCCAAATTATTCGTCGCTGCTGTACAACAATTAAGTACCTTTGCAAAAAGCGTGCGCGGCGCCTGTATTTATTTCTATTTTGGCGGGTAGCGTTCCACTCTTTTATTTGAACATTTTTTTAATTTGCTTGTCATTTGTATACAAAAGTGGTATAGTATCAGTGTGAACAACACTGATATAGTATAGATTGAATAAACCGATAAAGCGCAGGATAGCGCAAGAGGCTGAAATTAAACCGAAGGAGCGCATCGAATGCTAGAATTAAAAAATGTATCTTTTGAGGTAGAGACGGACAACGGCCTACTTCGAATAATTGACGACATCTCTTTCACGTTGCCCACCGGGCGTATTTTGGTTATTACAGGGCCCAACGGCAGCGGCAAATCCACCTTAACAAGGCTGATTATGGGCATTGAACAGCCTACCACCGGCCAGATTATTTGGGACGGCGAAGACGTTACCAAAGCCACCATCAGCGAGCGTGCTGAGGCGGGCATCGGCTACGCCTTCCAGCAACCGGCGCTGTTTAAAGGCATTAAAATACGCAAAATGATGGAGCTTGCCGCCGGGCGTAAGCTGGGTTACAAAACCTGCTGCGATTATTTAACGCAGGTGGGTTTATGCGCCCAAGACTACATTGACCGCGACGCCGACGGTTCACTCTCGGGCGGGGAATTAAAACGGGTGGAAATTGCAACGCTGCTTGCCCGCGCCCCGAAACTTGCCATGTACGACGAGCCGGAAGCCGGCATCGACCTGTGGAGTTTTTCCATGTTGGTTGAAACCTTTAAGGACTTAAAACAATCCGCCGACCAAAGTATCATCATCATATCGCACCAAGAACGTATTTTAGAATTGGCGGACGATATTATGGTTATCGACGGCGGCAAAATAGCACAATTTGACAAGCGGGATAAAATCTTGCCCGGTTTGCAATCAGAAGCGGGGCCGCAATGCGGTTGCCCCATGGGCACGTTGCGCACACCGCAAGCGGTTGAAAGGGTGAACGTATAATGGGTAAAGTTAAAGACGCTGTAACAGACACAGTTGAAAACATAGAAGAAGTAACCAAAAATATTTTGAAATCGGTGGCGGACATTGACGGCGACGTAAAAGGCGCTTATAACCTGCGCCGTGACGGTGAATTGATTGAACGGCACTCCACCGAGAATGTTGAAATACGCGCCCGCGCCGACGGCAACCCCGGCATAGATATTATCGTTAAACCGGGCACCCGCGGCGAAGTGGTACACATTCCCGTTGTTGTTACCGAGAGCGGCCTTAGCGATAAAGTGTATAACGACTTTATTATCGGCGACGACGCCCGCGTCACCATCATTGCCGGCTGCGGCATTCACAACTGTGGTGAAAAACGCAGTGAGCACTCCGGCATACACACCTTTAAAATTGGCAAAAACGCCCGTGTCCATTACGCTGAAAAACACTACGGCGAAGGGGAGGGCACCGGTGAACGGGTGCTGAACCCCACCACCATTATTGAAATGGACGAAGGCTCTTTTTGCGAGATGGAAACGGTGCAGATTGAAGGCGTTACCTCAACGGTGCGAGACACAACGGCGAAACTGCAAGATGAAGCGCGGCTGACGGTGATTGAAAAACTACTCACCCACGACGACCAACGCGCCGTCTCCAACATAGATATTCATCTGGACGGCACCGGCTCGTCAACGCGCATTATCTCCCGCTCGGTGGCGCAAGACAACTCGTACCAGGAGTTTCACCCCATTGCCATCGGCAACGCAGACAGCCGCGGCCACGTACAATGCGACTCGATTATTATGGACAACAGCGTTGTGCGCTCGGTACCGGAAATTGCCGCCAACCACAAAGATGCCCAAGTGGTGCACGAGGCCGCCATCGGCCGCATTAACTCCGATCAGCTTATCAAGCTGGAAACGCTGGGCATGACCGAAGAAGAAGCGGAACAAGTTATTATTGAAGCGTTCCTAGAATAAACAAATAAAAGGTGAACTCGGTTTTACGAGTTCACCTTTTTTATTGGTGTATTTATGAGTGCGCCAAGCAATAAAAGAGCGATTGATAGATTTTGCCCGTTTAATCCGTCCCTTTAATGTTGCGGGTGTTTTTTAACGGCAAAAATAGCCTTAACCAGCTCGGTAACTGCTTGGCTTATTTCATCTCGGCTGGCGAGCGGGGCGGGGTAGGGCGGCAGATGCGGCACATAGTTTGCCGGCAGGTGGTTTAGCGCGGCCGCCAGCACATTATCACGGCAGTCGTCGCAGCTGCACAGATTAAACCGTTGCCGGTAAACGGGGTAGTAATGCTCAACAATCGCCTCGCTTAAATTGATGGGGTGGTGTTCTTCGCTGGCGGGTGGCTCTGCCATCGGCTCTGTTTCTGCCGTGGATTCCACTTCCATCTGCGGCGCCGGTTCGGCTTCTGCTTGTGGGGCTTGTTGCGCCGGTTGCGGCGCTGGTTGTGCTTGCTGTGTCGGTTGCTTTGCCGTCGATTCGGCCGATGCTTCAAAATCAGGTTGGGGCGCGGTTTCAATTTCAGCTTGCGGTGCCGGTTCAGTGTCGACTTGCTGTGTTGGTTGTTCGGCCGCCGGCAGGGTTGTTTCTTCAAGACTCGGCGGCGGTGTATCGATGGCGTCCGCGGCGTTTTCTTCTTCGGGCAATGGTGGCTTTGTGGCAACCGACGACGGCATTATTTTTTGAAACATCTTTTCTTTGCTCAGTTCACGTTTCTTCGACATCGTCAATCTCCCGGTAAAGTATTTCGTCCGCTAAAGATAGATAGTCCTGTATAGCGTTGTTGCGCGGCGCGTAGCCGATGATGTTGCGCTGCATCGCCTGTGCTTCGGTAACGGCAACGCTGTTGCGTATGCAGGTGTGAAAAAGCGGTATACCAAGCTCGGTTGAGACCATTTCAGCGGTACCGCGTACTTCGGCACCGATGGAGGTGCGCGGCGCAAAGCGGGTTAACAGCATGCCCTCAAACTCCAGCGTGGGGTTGCAGTGCTTTTGCACATAGGCCACCGTTTCATACAGCTGGGTAATGCCTTGCAGGCTGAAAATATCGCTTAACATTGGCACAATTATTTTATCGGCCGCGGTAAAGGCGTTCACCGTTAAAACGCTTAACGCCGGCGGCGTATCAATCAAGATAATGTCATATAAATGGCGTATCGGGCGCAGTGCGTTGGCAAGTAGAAACTCGCGCCCGTGCCCAACAAACTCAAGCTCGGCGCTGGACAGTAAAATATTGGCGGGCACAAGGTCCACCACATCGGTTTTTTGTATCGCTTCGTACAGCGTCACTTCACCTTTCAACACCTCGTAGCTGGTGGGTACGTGGTCGTCGTGGCCGCCCATGCTGAAGGTTAGGTTGCCTTGGGGGTCTAAATCAATAGCCAACACGTTTTTGCCGCGTTTTTTAAAAGCGGCAGCCAGGGCACCGGTGGTGGTGGTTTTGCCAACACCGCCTTTTTGGTTGGAAATGGCGTAAACACATTGCATATTTCTTGCCCCCCTTATATAGTTATATATATACCACTTATTATATAGTTTTGTTATTGCGATTTCAAGGCGCGAAAGCGGCGCTGGCTTGCCCGAAAAGCTAAATGTAACAAATTTGTAACAAATTAACCGCTCAATTTTTTCAGCAACAGACCGTATATATAAATGAGAAGGCCAGTTATATCTGTTTTTTGCCTTCTTCTAAGGAGGTTTTGACCTATGAAAATAAACTTTTCATCGGAATATAATAAATATCGCAACACGTTGGAGTCCGTTAAAAACGCCGACAAGGAAGGCGTTAGAAAAGCGGAGAAGGAAAATGGTGCCAACGCAGCGGCTGAAAACACAGATAAAGTTACATTAAGCAGCGAGGCGGCAAGCTACGCAGAGATTAGCAAATTAACTGCTTCACTCAGTGCCGAGGTGCACAACCTGGGCAACGCCGAACGCATTGCCGAGCTGGCAAAGCGGGTGCAATCGGGCAACTACCACGTTGCCTCGGGCGACATTGCCGACGCTATTTTAGGCAACAAGCGCGAATAACAAGGCTGTGAACTCTTGTCCAAGCTAATTTAGGAGGGTACCACATGCCGAACCAAGAAGCAATATCGCAATTTATTGCGTTTATGGAAGAATATGTTGTTTTTATTGAAAAAATGATAGACGATGAAAGCGAAAAATTGCTGGCGCTGCAAACCAGAGATCTTGACGCGATTGAGCATAGCATCTCCGTTTCTTTGGCAAACGCCAAACAAATGGAAAACTATGAGCAAACGCGGCAAAAACTGATGCAAAGCGCCGGCTTTAACGGCTTAACCTTTAATGAAGTTATTAAAGAAGTGCCGGCGAAAGACGCCACCGCTTGCAAAGTGCTGCTTTCTCGGTTTGAAAAAGCGGTGCAGGAAATACAGTTCCGCAACGAAAAATCGGCGCTGGTTGCGCAAGACAATTTGGCGGAGATTAACCCGCAAGCCGCCCAGGCGTTTCACGACGCGGGCGAAAAAGCGCCCAACCAATACGAGCGTATTCGGGCGCAAAATAAAGCGCAAGACACTATTTTTGAGCAAGAGGTATAACGTTGCTCAAAATTTTGACGCTAACGCAACGTGGCGTCCTTTATATATAGGAGGCAAATATGAGACCTACCTTTATGGGGTTTGAAACAGCGACAAGGGGCCTGATGGCAAACCAAAAGTCGTTAGACATTGTTGCCAACAACCTAACCAACATAGGCGTAACGGGCTACACCCGCCAGCGGACCGACCTGGTTTCGCTGTCGGTTAATATGCGGCACACCCGCTACAATGAAAAAGCCACCTCTTTTGCGGGGCAGGGCGTTGGTATTTACGGCGTCTCTCAAATTAGAGACCCCTTTTTAGACCGTCGCTTTAGAGAAGAATACGGCGACGTGGGGTATTATGACTTAACCGCCGCCGCGCTGGAAGATTTGCACGGCGCCATTGACGAAATAAACCCCTCTACCATCAGCGTGGCGCTGATGAACTTTCAAAACGCCTGGACTGAAATGCAGATAAAAGGCAACGAGGCGACCAACGCCGCTAACATTTTGGCGTCGGCAAACCAAATCGTTTCCATTTTTCAGCAGATGGCAAGAAAGTTGGACAACGTTTGGAACCAGCAAGAATACAACCTGGAATTAAACATTAACGAGGTCAACTCGATTTTAGAGCGCGTTGCCGATTTGAACGACGAAATACACGCGCAGGAATACAACCGCAAAGACACCAACACGCGCCCTCTAGAGCTGCTTGATCAGCGCAACGTATTGCTGGACCAACTGGCAGGCTTTGGCGACATTACCTACCGCGAAGAATTAAACGGGCAGGTAACGGTCTTTATGGGCGGGCATAAAGTGGTGGACGGCGACGAGTTTGAAAAACTTGATTGGTCGGTTGACGAAAGTGACGACCGCTACAAGACCGTCTCGGTCTTTTGGGAAAGCAGCGGTGACGAAGTGGACTTTATGTCCGGCTCTATTTTGGGCAGTTTGCACATGCTTAACGGGCGCGGCATTAACAGCACCCCCGCCGACGGCGAGAACGACCACGAAGGCATTCTTTATTACAAAGAAAAGATTGACCAATTTGCGCGCACCTTTGCCGATGCGTTTAACACCGCCATCGAGCTAGACGGGGGCGGGCATAAAGCGCTGTTTGAATTTGACGCAGGCAGCGACGAACGCGCCTCTTCCATCCGTATTGCTGAGGCGTGGCGCAACGACGCAACCTATCTTTACGCCGGCATTGCCGACAAAATTACCGAAGGCAGTGACAGCAACACCTTCGCCGCTAAAGCAAGCCAAATCTTTGAAACAGAGCTTGATTTTGGTGAGTTTGAAGGCACGTTGAACGATTATATTATGTTTTACTCCATCACCAAGCTCAGCAACAACAAAGCTTACACAGACGAGCGCCTAAAAACCGTTAACAGCATTGCCAACACACTGCTGGACCAAATTCAGCAAGTGTCGGGCGTTTCCTTTGAAGAGGAAGGTATTGATATGCTGCGCTTTCAAAAAGCGTACGAAGCGGTGGCGCGTGTCTTTACCACCATGGACGAGTTGCTGGACAAACTGATTAACGAGACGGGGCTTGTCGGGCGGTAAAACAAACTGATTTAAAGCACTAGACACC
>CAYZSR010000009.1:0-20486 GCA_964479715.1 uncultured Oscillospiraceae bacterium
TTGTTTTTCCACATATTAATGATATTAAAAAACTAACGTTTGATAAAACAAAAGAGCCTTTCTTCCAGTGAAGAAAGGCTCTTTATTATTGTTAATTTATGTTTTAGGAATAAGCACACCGTAGCCGCCGTCGTTTCTTTTATAAACAACGTTCACTTCGTAGCTGTCCACATCTCTAAACATATAGAAATTATGCCCCAGCATATTCATTTGCAGAATGGCTTCATCAACGCTGGCTGGGTTTACTACAAAGCGCTTTTCCCGTATCAAATCAAAGATTTCTTCTTCTTGCTGCATACCCAGCAGCTCTTCTTGGGGTATTGGCTGCTGTATGCGCTCGGAGATTTTTCTTCTGTTTTTTACAATGTTCTTTTGCAAAACATCAGCGGCGGCGTTGAACGCATCTTCCATTCTATCGGCGGTGCGTTCCGCCCGTGCAACAAAGCTGCCGTCCCAAACAGTGATTTCCACTTTTTGATAATTTCTTTCTACCGTAACGGTAACGTGCGCTTCGGCGTTTTCAGAAAAAAACTTATCCAGCTTATCCAGCCTTTTTGTAACCTGATCTGTGAAACTGTCTTTCAAGCTAACTTTACGACCAGTACACGTGGTTTTCATTTGTGTTGCCTCCTTTTATTCAAACAAAAAACCCCTTCATCTCTCTTGAAAAACAACATTGTTTGCAACGCTACAAGCGGTTTAAAACCATGTTATAGAGAAATAAGGGGATTTAGTGTTTATCTTCTGCGAGAGTAACCGCCGCCACGGCGGGCTTCAGTTACACGTCTTAAATCGCTGATTTTTTCTTCGCTTTGCGTTTTGTAGCGAGACATCATGTCTTCAAAAGACAGGTTATCGTTAGATTGTGTCTGCTTTGGTTGCCAAACTCTTCCGTTGTCAGCCCTGGTAGAGCGAACCGGCCTTTCTTTAGTTTGTTTCATTGAAAGGGCAACCTTGCCATCTTCCGGATTTATGCTTAAAATTTTAACCTTCACATTTTGTCCTTCGGTTAAAACATCTGCCAGCTCTTGAATATAATCATTGCTGACCTCAGAAATGTGAACCAAGCCTGTGGTGCCCTCCGGCAGCAATACAAATGCCCCGAAATGTTTAACACCGGTGATTCTTCCGTCTACTGTACTACCAACTTTTAGCTCCATGAACTAAAATTTTCCTCCTTGAAATGTCAAATATATATATCTTATTCACCTGAGACGTCTATAAAAATACGTTCTTCAGGTTTTGCATACCCTAATTTTTCGCGTGCAATGCGTTCAATATACGCATCTTGGTCACCGGCGTCCATAATCTCTTGCAGTTCAGCGTTGGTTTCATCTTGCTGCTCTATTTTGGTTTGTATCTCTACCAATTCTTTTTGCTTGGTATTAACCTGCATTCTGCCGCTAACAAAAAGACCCAGCAAATACACTGCGGCTAAAAGCACAGGTACTTTGATGAGCCATTGTCTGTAAGATTTATTTTGTTTTTTATTTTTTGCGCCGGTTTTTTTATTCATATGCACCCAAAATAATTATTGTGGTTGTTCGTCCTGTTTAGTATACACCATTATGGGCAACAAATGCAAGTGTTCACGCCATTTTATGCGATAAAATAGAGATTATCAGTGCCGGCGGGTTAATTTAATGCGGAATACATTTCGCTGGCGCCGTCTTTGCCTTTCGGCATATCTAACGATAACACCTTCACTTTAGTGACATTATCACCAAAGGTAATTTCAATTTCGTCCCCTACTTCAACACGGTAACCGGCCTTTACTGGTTTGCCGTTTACTTTAATGCGTCCGGCACCGGCCACTTCATTGGCCACCGTGCGGCGTTTGATTAAACGTGATACTTTTAGATATTTATCGACTCTCATTCACTTTTTGCTCCCTTGAACTCTCATTTTTAAAAAGAAAATAAAAAACGGCTTTGTGGTGAAACACAAAGCCGTTTGATTCACTTATTTTCCGGCTACGGCATCGCGTAGTGTTTTGCCTGCTCTAAATACTGGTACGGTAGTTGCTGGAATAATAATTTCTTCTTTGGTTTGCGGGTTGCGGCCTTTACGCTCAGAACGGTCGCGTGTATCAAAAGAGCCAAACCCCACAAAGGATACTTTTTCACGTTCACTTAAAGTATCAATAATGGTGTCCAAAACGGTGTTAACAGTTAGGTCAACATCTTTTTTTGTGAGCCCGGTTTGCTCAGCCACTGCAGAAATTAATTCATTTTTTGTCATTTTACATACCTCCGAATTTATAGTGTCAGAACGTCTTCTGTCGGGTAACCAATGAAATAACTTACTCTTGTTGTTTTGCTAAGTTCCAATAAGTGTCTAATTCCTCGGGTGAAAGGGCGTTTAACGTTTTCCCATCTTGGCGTGCTAAAGTATCGATTGTAACCACTCGGTCGGTAAACTTGTTGCTACTTTTAGTAAGCGCTTCTTCAGCGTTGATATGGGCCATGCGCGCAACGTTGGTTGCGCTGAATAATACATCGCCCACCTCATCTTCAATGCCGTCACCGGTGTCAATCGCTTGTTGAAGCTCTTGCACCTCTGACTGCAAATCCGCCAAAGCGCGGGATATAGCGTCATAGTCGAACCCGAACTTGCCGGCACGGTTTTGAATTTTTTCAGTTCTCATCAATGCCGGCAACACGGTGGGCACGCTGTTTAAACGATCGGACACCGTTTCACGGCCCTTTTCTTTATTTTTCAACTCATCCCATTTGTTCAAAACATCGTCTGGCGACAGGTTTTTCTTTTTATCGCTGGCCACTGTTTCGCCAAAAACATGGGGATGGCGATAAATCAGCTTTTTACAGATGCCGTCACACACGTCGTCAAAATCAAACGTTTGTTGTTCATTTTCCATCTGTGCATGCAGCACAATTTGCAGCAACAAATCGCCCAATTCTTCTTCTAGCATGGTGGCGTCTTGCTCGTCAATCGCCTGCACAACTTCATAAGTTTCTTCAATCAAGTTGCTCCGTATAGAGTGGTGCGTTTGCTCTTGGTCCCACGGACAACCATCGGGCGAACGTAAAATTTTAACAATTTCAACTAAATCGGTAATGGTGTAATTTTCTCTTGGAACAAAGGTCATTGCCGCACCTCATCTATTTGGCAAAGTTACGCACTATATTCTACTCTATCTTTTCTGACAATACAAGTAATAAAGCGAATTTTATACATATATTCGTGTTTTACTGCGGATTTTGCTTGTTTTTTGGTCTTTTTGCGATAACAATCGCTCTTTTTTTAGGATAATTTCGCACCACAGCGGCTACAAAACATCGCATCCTTTTCCGCCTCCGCCTGGCAAGAAGGGCATTCAACAACGGTTACAACGTCGTTTTCAGGCGTTTCAATGCTGTTAATTTGGTCTTTAATGTGGTCGATTTCTTTCACATAGTGAGCAATCATATCGTCGTCTTCTTGCTCGTTTTTATGCAACGAATAAACAAGGGCACCCAGTTGTTTTTGGCTTTTGTCTAACCGGCTTTGTAAAAGTGCAACGTCCAGTTTATCTTTGCCTCGGCTTACGGTGCGTTGAACCGTTTCTAATAGCATATTTTTGTACCCTGCCATAAAGCTCATCCTTTCATTAAATGTGTGTGCGGCGGTGTTGTTGCTTAGCCCATAAATTCTCTAAGCATTGAGTCTTCCGGTATATAATCTGCTGACAGCTGTTTGCAGTGTGAAAAGCGCTTGGCTAAATCGTCTATCAGCTGCCCGCTGGTGGAATTGCCCAAGGTGCCTTGCATTTTCATTATAAAGGGAGCCAACATGCATATTTCATAGCTGAAAGATGTGTCCAGCAAGAAATCGGCGTAGGGTTTGAAGCGTTTGATGTATTGGTCTTCCCCTTGGCAAACCATCGGCCACATGTCAACGGTTTTTTCCAGGCTGTGCCCACGGAAGTTATTGTCCCGCACGCTGCGCCGCGCCAGCCGTACATCACGGGTGGCGATGTGGCGGTGCCCGCCGAGCGAGTATTCTTCCCGCAAGCCGGCGTACACCTTAAAAGTGCAGCCTTCCGGCAGCGGCTCACTTAAGATGGGATTTAGGGCGTGAATGCCCTCAACAATAGCTATGCCGTTGTCCAGCTCAATGCGTTCATAATCACCAGTGCGGCTTTCGCTTTTAAAGTCAAAACTGGGCACATCGGC
This sequence comes from uncultured Oscillospiraceae bacterium, assembly GCA_964479715.1. Lineage (GTDB taxonomy): Bacteria > Bacillota > Clostridia > Oscillospirales > Ruminococcaceae > JAAYCI01. The sequence continues at coordinate 4,176 of CAYZSR010000009.1, forward strand.
GTAGCCTTTGTTCACGATGGAATCAAGGGCGTTGTGGATTTCCTCAACGTCGAGGGCGTGGATGTTTTCATAGTCTTTGCTGCCGTCTGCAAAACGCGGGTACTCGTGCAATTCTTTGTAAAAGTTATCAAGGCTGATAACCACCGAATCGGTGCCGTCTTTTTTCAGCGCCTCGCATATTTTAAGGGACGACGTTGTTTTGCCGGAAGCGGAAGGGCCCGTTAGCATTACAATGCTGCAGCCGGAGCGCTTGGCCTCTTGGGCGGCGGCGTATACGCGGCTTTCGTACTCCACTTCGCAGTGGTTTACAAGGGCTTCAATGTCGTTTGCCGCGGTGTTTATCAGGCCTATTTCAACAAGTCTTTTAGGTATCCAGATGGTTGACATAAAAACGTTCCACTCCTCTTTTGCGCTGTTTTATTTCATCAAATCTGTTAATGTATTCCGTTGGGTATTTAAAGTTAAAGATTCTTTCTATTTTACCACGTTCTTTATTTACAAGTTTTGTGGTGCTGCCCGCCCCCACCGCAATGACGCTGGTTAGCTCTTCCATCATATAGATATTATAAAGACAGCTTTTGCCGGGCACGGTCCAGCCGGTGTTTTCTAAATCATCAACGGTGTTTTTCTGCCTATAAAGATAGTATGGCAGATAACCGTATTTTGCAAGCATCGGGTACGCAATATTCAACATAGTAGAGGGAGATGACGGCGAAAACGCCTCTTTGGCCGCAAAATGCGACGCCCTCTTTAATGTTAAGGTGTGCAGCGTGATATTTTCCGCTTGCAGTGCCAAAACTTGCGACAGGCTGTCTGTAAAGGTGTTTTGGTTGTCACTCGGCAAGCCGGCGATAAGGTCCATATTGATGTTGCTGTGCCCTGCTTCGCGTGCGTTTTCAAAACAGCGCAGCACATCGTCCCGTGTGTGGCGGCGGTTACTTTTTTTAAGCACCTCATCACACATTGATTGCGGATTGATGGATACTCTAGTGACGCCATACTTTTTCATCAGGTGCAGTTTTGGGGCGGTGGTGCAGTCGGGTCGGCCCGCTTCTACGGTGTATTCGCCTGTAAAACCGTCTTGGAAGGTTTGCTGCACACAGCTTAGCAGTCGCTCAAACTGGTTTTCATCTAAAACGGTTGGTGTACCGCCGCCGATGTAAATTGCCCTCAGGCGTAGCCTGAGCGGTTTTATAAGCTGTGCTGTTACCGCAAGCTCTTCAAAAAGCGCTTCGAGATACGGCTCTATAAGGTGTGCTTGCCGCTCGGTTGAGGCGGAAACAAAAGTGCAGTAATTGCACCGTGACGGGCAAAAAGGAATGTCTATGTAAAGGCAATAATCCTTTGGTGCTGCGGTTTCCACTATCGTTTGCTGTGTATGATAGGTTTCTTTAAGAAGTTTCAACTTTTCTGATTTTACGCCATAGTTTTGCGTAAAAAGGCTGTCCGCTTTTGCGGCGCCGAGCGACTTACGGCTTGTTCTATATAAAGTAGAAGGGCGCACCCCTATCAACATGCCCCATGGCGGCGTGTAATCGGTTACATCGCACAGCAGTTCATAAACCAGTTGTATCAGTTTTCTATTCGCCGCTGTTTCATTAATTATCCCATCTCTAGGCTGCTGCCTAATGTGGCAAACGCCATCTATGCGCAGCGCCGCCACCAAACGGCGGCTGGCAAGGCGCGCTAAAAGTAAATCACCGGTTGTGGCGCTATTTTTGCGCGGTGTGGCATCGGGGTAAAAAACACGCGCCAGTTGCTCTATGCGGTAGCTGGACTGTACGTTGGTTGTAAGTACCTGCATATTAAAACCTTAAATACGGGTTTTGTGCTTTTTCTTTTTTAAGCGTCGTAAATTCTGCGTGCCCGGGATAAACGGTTACGTTTTCGTCAATGTTGTCAACAATTTTCTTTAAGCTCTCACGCATTGATTCCATGCTGCCATCGGCTAAATCGGTACGGCCGATGTCGTCCGCAAAGAGCGTGTCCCCTGCAAAAAGTTTGTCTTCGCACTGAATGACAACGGAGCCCTCGGTATGCCCCGGCGTGAAAAGTGTTTTAAAGGTTAAGTTGTCTATTTCAAAACTGCCAAAATCAGTAAAATAGCCATCGGCATCAACTTCATAGCGTCCGGCATCAATTTCACTCATCATTACTTTGGGGTTGTAACGTTTGATGATGGAATTTAACCCTAGCTTGTGGTCCCAATGCCCGTGCGTTAACAGCACGTGGGTCAGGTTAACGTTGTGTTTGCGTAAAGCACGGCGCAGTTTCCACGGGGTGGTGCCGGGGTCAATTAGCACCCCGTTGTTCTTATCGGTTATAAGTAAAAATGTGTTGGTGAAAAGTGGCGGTATGCCACGCAAATGCACCATGTTCATAAATTCATCCGTTCCTTCCATCGGTCGTTAATCTAAAAAGTAAAAGGCGCCTTACGCCCATTCATCGGTGTCCAGCATAAGGGTGACGGGGCCGTCGTTTACAAGCTCTATCTGCATAGAGGCGCCAAATTCACCGCTTTCAACTGCGTTTAAGCCATGTTTTTGCATCTCGCTTAAGAATATTTCATAGCAATCGACGCTGAGCGGTTCTTTGGCGGCGTTGGTATAAGAAGGACGGCGCCCTTTCTTGGTGTCTCCATACAGTGTAAAATTACTTACCACCAAGGCGGAATAACCAAGGTCGACAGCGCTTTTATTCATTTTGCCGTCTTCGTCGTTAAAAATACGTAAAGTGGCGCATTTAAGGGCCAGTTTTTCACATAAATCCGGCGTGTCTTCGGTGGAAACACCTAAAAGTATAACAATGCCGTTATCAATGCTGCGCTTTTCATCGTTATCTATAATAACACTTGCGCTTGTAACGCGCTGAATCAGTGCTCGCACTCTTTGTCAGCTCCTTCGTACGTCGGTTACATCTTTTATTTTGCTTAATCTGGTTACTAAGGTTTCTAAATGCTCGGTGTTTTTAAGCCCCACGGTGATGGTAATCAGCGCCCTGCCGTCAGCGGTTTGCCGCGCGTTAATTTCATAAACGGGCAGCCGCATATCAGCCAGCAGGCTGGATACATCTAAAAACAGGCGGTCTCTATCCACCGCCACGACATCCAGCGTTGACTTAAAGGTTTCTTCTACGTCATCTGCCCAATAGGTATTCACCCAGCGCGGGCTGGAGTTTGCCTGATGTGCGTTTTTGCAGTTGGTTTTGTGGATTGAAACGCCGTGCCCCCGGGTAATAAAACCGACAATGTCGTCGCCCGGCAGCGGGTTACAGCATTTTGCAAATTTAACCAAACAGTTGTCTATGCCCTCTACAATAACGCCATCGCTGGCGGTTTGTTTCGGGTCTACAATGGGAATGTCTAAAAGTTTGACCGGGTCCTCTTTTTTGACAAGTTTTTCGTAGTCTTCTTTTATTTTAGAAAATATGCGTGAAATTTGCAGCCCGCCATAGCCGATAGCGGCGTACATGTCTTCCGCGTTGTTCATACGCTGGCGGCGCGCAATATTTTCCATAAACTCATCATAATGGTCTTCCGGTATGGTAATCTGGCTGCGGCGCATCTCTCTTTCAAGGGCGCTTTTGCCTTCTTCTATATTTTCTTCACGCTTTTCTTTTTTGAACCAGTTGCGTATTCTGCTTTTGGCAGAACTGGTTTTAACAATGTTCAGCCAATCTCGGCTGGGGCCTTTGTCGTGCGGGCCTTGCATAATCTCCACCACTTCGCCAGTGGCCACTTGGTGCTCTATCGGCACAATTCTGCCATTTACTTTGGCGCCCGTCATATTGTGTCCTACCTCGGTGTGAATGGCGTAGGCAAAATCTATCACGGTGGCGCCGGACGGCAGCCCGATAACATCGCCTCGCGGCGTAAAGACAAACACTTCCTCCGGCAGCAATTCCGATTTTATGTCTCGCAATAAATCAGAACCGTCTTCAGAGGTGCGTTGGCTTTCCAGCAACTGGCGTACCCACGCAAGCCGTTCTTCAAGGCGTTCGTCGGTTTGGGCGCCCACTTTGTATTTCCAGTGGGCGGCAACGCCATATTCTGCCACTTGGTCCATCTCATGGGTGCGTATTTGTACCTCAAACGCCACCCCTTGCTTTTCCAGCACGGTGGTGTGTAAACTTTGGTACATATTGGTTTTCGGGGTGGAAATATAGTCTTTAAAACGGTTTGGAAGCGGGTGGTACATATCGTGAATAACACCCAGCGCCGTGTAACATTCCGGAATGGTGTCCAGCAGAATACGCACAGCGTAAATGTCATAAATTTCTTCAAAATTTCTATTTTGCACAAACATCTTACGATAAATGCTGTAGGTGCTTTTTAAACGACTTTGTAAAACAACGTCGTTGAGCCCATTGTTGTGCAGTTGTTCGCAAATTTTATCGACGATACTTTCCATAAATTCGGTGGCGATATTATTTTCATTCAGCAACTCGATAATTTCAGCGTAGCCGATGGGGTCTAAGTAAGAAAGGCTGATGTCTTCCAGCTCTTCTTGAATGGCGGACATGCCCAGTCGGTGCGCGATGGGGGCGTAAACCTCCATCGTTTCCAGCGCTTTGTCGCGCCGTTTTTGCGGTTTCCATGCATCGGCGGTGCGCATGTTGTGCAAGCGGTCGCACAGCTTGATGAGCATAACGCGTACGTCTTTGCTCATCGCCAGCAACATTTTACGCAGGTTTTCCGCCTGTTCTTCTTCTAAGGAAGAAAACTTTATCTGCCCCAGCTTGGTAACGCCATCGACCAAAAGCGCTACACTGTCACCAAAGGTGGATTTTATTTTGTCTAAAGAAACACTGGTGTCTTCTACCACATCGTGCAGCAACGCCGCTGTTAAGCATTCCGAGTCAAGTCCTAAATCCAGCAGCATTGAAGCAACCGAAACGGGGTGTGTTACATAAGGCTCGCCGGAATAGCGAAACTGCCCTTTGTGCGCGTTATTCGCTATCTCATAGGCTTTGTCCAACATGTCCATATCGTAATTATGGGTGGACGCCGCCGCAAGTTTGCGAAATTCGCGGTAGGTCATATATTCAGTTTCAATAATGCTCAAGCTAACACACCTCCAATTGTTGTAATATGGCGCTGGTGGACAGGTCTTGCTTTTGGCTTTGCGGCACTATAACATAGCTGCCGTTAACCCGTTTAATAAGGTTCAGTTCTTCAAGCACGGCAAGGGAAGTTAATATTTTAGCGGTATCCCCTTCGCCAATGGCGGAAAAAAGCGGCCTTAAATCATCGTCGGTTTGTTTGCCGTCACGAATGGCGATGTACACCGCCGCCGTTTCGTCACGGGTTGGTTTAAGCAGTTGGCGTGCCGTTTCATTTTGTACTTCATGCTGATTGATAAAGGTGTTAAAAAGCTGGTTTTGCTTAACGTGTTCGTTGCTTAAACCGGCGGGACGTATCTCTTCCACCCGGGCGGAAAGCTGTTTGCCGTAGCGCCCTTCGTAAATAGAAAGGTCAATCATTAAATCAACATGGTCGCCCGCTTGATAGGCAAGCTCTGCCGGCCCTGTGCCAAACAAGGCAGCGTAAAGGCTCGTATTGCCTTTGCGCAGTTTTAGACGGCTGTGTTTGCCGTCGGTCAGCGCGTAAACCGCTTCTATAACAGCGTCTTCAAGCAAAAAGCATGGCGACGGGTTGCCACTGCCGCAAGGGTCCAGCTTATCAAGCTCTTCAACTTGCGGCACCGAGATGTGTGCCTCGGTGAGTTTAACGTCGGCACATAATTCTTGCACCGGCATCGTTTCAAATTGTGTTTTTGCCCAGCTGTTTATGTTGCGGCGAAATGATTTAAGATTTTTTCGGTTGATAGAGAGCCCGGCAGCAAGTTCATGCCCGCCGAAACGTTCCAAATCATCGGCGCAAGCGGCAATGGCATCGTACAGCGAAAAGCCGCGGACGCTGCGCCCTGAGCCTTTACCCTCTGCCCCATCAAGGCAGATAATAATGGACGGCTTGCCGTATTGCTCAACCAAACGGCTGCAAACAATGCCGGCAACACCTTGGTGCCAATTGTCTCCCCAGACCACCAAAACACGGGACTGTTGCAGCTCGCTGTCTTCGTCAATTTCTTTGACAATTACGTCCAGCATCTGCTTTTCTTCAAGCTGGCGGTCTTCGTTCAGCTGTTGAAGGGCGGCCACATAACTTGCCGCCTCGGCTTCATCTTCTGTAAGTAGCAGTTTAAGTGCCAGCGTGGCATCGTCCATGCGTCCCGCCGCGTTGAGCCGCGGCGCCATACCAAAGGAGATATTGTCTGCCGTAAGTTTCTTGTCGGTTAAACCGCATATTTCAAGCAGCGCAAGCAATCCCGGTTTGACCGTTTGCTCAATTGCCAGCAGTCCTTCCCGCACCAACACACGGTTGTGCCCGCACAGCTGCATAATATCTGCAATGGTGCCGATAGCCACCAAGTCGGCAAAAACCGGCAGCAATTCTTCGGCGGCGCACCCTTCCAAGGCGCAAACCAGCATGTACGCCACGCCAACGCCGGCTAAGTCGTCGTAGCCGCTGGTGTCGTCTTCGCGGCAGGGGTCCACCACAGCCACCACGTCGGGCAATGTATCCATCGGCAGGTGGTGGTCTGTCACAACAATGTCTATGCCGTGTTTTTCAGCTTGTTTTGCCGCTTCGAAAGCGGTAACACCGTTGTCAACGGTGATGATTAAATCAATGTTGTGCTGCGCCACTTGGTCCACCACGTCGGGCATTAAGCCGTATTCATCGTCGTGGCGGTTGGGCAGCTTATAAAAAACCTGCGCCCCTTGCGATTCTAAGTAGCTGTAAAGAACAGCGGTGGCGGTAATACCATCAACATCATAGTCGCCAAAAATTACCATTGTTTCATCCTGTTGAAGCGCTTGGTGAATGCGCTGTACGGCTTTGTCCATATCTTTTATCGATGCGGGGTCAGGCAGTGGTTGGTTGTGGCTTAACAAAGTGCGCGCCTTGTCGGCTGTGGTCAGCCCGCGCGCCACCAAAACGTCGCTTAGCAAACCGCCAATTTCCAGCGATTGTTGCAGCGTTTCACTTTGTTCTTTGTTCGGTGCCTTGGTTGCCCATTTTTTATATACCAAACCTGTCTCCCTCTATGCTTCTAAATTAGTTGGTGTCTTTATCTATGACGACGTTGCAAACCACCGGGTAGTGCCCCATCGCGAAAACGCGGTTGGCGCCGGGTATAAGTACCCGTGCCGGTATTGTTTGCTGCCCGTCTTTTGAGGCGATGACGTCAAAGGCATCTACCTCTATTTCAATATTTTCGCTCAACAGTGTGTTGATTTGGTCCTCCGGCCCTATCAGCACCACATTGCGTACGGTGGTAATAATGGGCGTAATGGTTGCGTTACGTGGCACGTTGGTTAAGCGGATGTTACTTACACCAAAGCTTTTCTCCACTAAGCCGGTGCTGTCATAAGTGATAACCAGCTGTTTGTTTTGCTCTAACACTTCCAGCCCTTCCGGCAGCTCAATTTTAAAGGGGTCAGACACCCAGCCCGGCTCAAGCTGTGACAGCTCGACGGTGTAAACGGGATAAGGGTCTGATAAATTCTCAAACGCTTCGGAGGTACCAATAATCTGTACGTTGTCCGTTGAAAGGTGCATGCGTGTTTTAAGCCAGTCTAAATCAAAGTATTGCGGCACGCCGGTAAAGTCTATTGTTAAATCAACCGAGCGTACTTCCAGTATGGGGATATTCACCTCAACGGTATCTGTTGGTGAAATAACGATGTTTTCGCCATCTACCTTCAGGTCGTTTTCATTTAGCAACTCAAGCTCTATGCCGGTAAATATAATCGGCTCGTTTCTTTCTTGTTCTTCCGGAATAATTGCCACTACTTTTGCCACAGCGGACACTTCGCTTTTCGGCCCTGAAATAGTCACTTCAGCCGGCGTTGTGGTGGCGGTGTCCTTAAAATAACCCTCGCTTGCTGTAATGCCGTCTGCCTTTACAGTAATCGGAAGCGTCTTGGTTTCCACCTCTTCAAAAGTGAGGGTAATAGTTGATGACGCGTTGTTTTTTAGCGAGTGTTCGCTATTTTTTAGCGATATATCCATCATGCTGTAGTTGCCTTGTTTAATTTTTTCAGCCTTTAGCGGCACCACGTGCTCTCCGGCGCCGTTAACAGCGCTAAAGTCCGGATAGACAATCACATCAGCGTTAGTGATGGAACTTAACAGTGAGCCGTCGCCGCTGATTTGCAAGTCTGCGTAAGCCAAATCACTTAAATCGCTTACAATTTGCAGGTTTTTATTTTGATAATCCGCTTCTTTTTTAGTGTAATCAATTTTAATGTTGGATATAACACGGGTTTGCCCCGGGTTGATAAAACCGGCAACGACAATCCAGCTTAAAATTGCCAGCACAAAGGCAAATAACAAAACGATACGTTTGTTATCAAATATTGTCTTTTTCTTGTTGTCATCCATAGCTGTCAATCCTTTTGTCTATTCCAAAATTGCCACCACGGCGCATCTTTCTTTTCTTTGCGCGGCGGCAAAATATCTTCGTTAAGAATGTTGTATAGATTTTGGCGGCTTAAGCGGCGAATTAATACACCATTTTTTGCCAGCGAGATAATGCCTGTTTCTTCGCTGACAACCACCGTTACCGCGTCTGAGTTTTCACTCATACCTAAGGCGGCGCGGTGCCGTGTGCCCATTTCTTTGCTTATTTCTAAATTGTTGGAAAGGGGCAAAAAACAGCCGGCGGCTTCAAGCCGCCCGTCACGCACCACCACGGCGCCGTCGTGCAGTAGCGTGCCGTCATAAAAGAGCGTATTCAACAGCTCTACGTTAACCTCGCTGCGCAGCGGGGTGCCGGTGCGTATAATCTCATTTAAGTTGGTGCTTCGCTCTAAAACGATGAGGGCACCAATTCTGTCTTCCGCCATCAGCTCAACGGCGTCGCAAATAGAAACAAGTGTTGACTCCCACACCGCCCGCAGGTTGTCATCCATTTCACGCGGGCCAAAGAGCTTGGAAAGTACCTCGTTGCCGTCGCCCACTTGCTCAATGGCGCGGCGCAGCTCCGGCTGAAAGATAACGGCCAGCACAACAATACCAAAACTCATAATGCCACGCAAAACAAACAGCAACGTGCGCATGTTGGTAATGGCGGCAATGGCGTACGCCACTAAAAGGAATAATATCCCTTTTGTTAGCTGCGCCGCCCGTGTTTTGCGAAGCAGCATGACAATTTCATAAATGATAAAAGTAACAATTAAAATATCCAGCACATCGGAGAAGTGAAACTCTTGGAAAAGCAGCATTAGGCGGCCCCAAAATTCCCCAAAAAGGCTTTGTAACGAATTCAGCAAGCTATCCCCCCTAAAACCAAAGGTAAGCAATCGGCTTTATATAATGTAAACATTATAACACACGCAAAGAAACAACGCAGTAAGCGGCAATGCCTTGGCGGGTGCCGGTGGCACCAAGCCCTTCTTCGGTGGTGGCTTTAACGGATATAAAACTACTGGATAAGCCAAGCTCCCGCGATAGGTTGTGTCTGATTTGTTGGCGGTATGGCCCCAGTTTTGGCTCTTCACAAAGAATGGTTGCGTCAATGTTGCCCACTGTCAGCCCTTCGTCATAAACAAGCTTCAGTGTGTTTTGCAGCAAATCAACGCTGCTGGCATCTTTGTAAAGCTCATCACTGTCAGGATAGTGCATGCCAATGTCGCCCAATGCGGCGGCGCCCAGCAGCGCGTCGCACAAAGCGTGCAGTAACACGTCGGCGTCGCTGTGCCCGGCAAGCCCTTGGTCGTGCGGTATCTCAATGCCGCCTAAAAAAAGCGGGCGATCGTCGCAAAACTTATGTATATCATACCCAAAACCAACCCGTGGCAGAGAAAACCGTTTTACCGCTTCAACCGGTAAATCTTCCATCGTTGTCAGCTTAACATTTTTTTCTTCGCCGGTAACAAGGTGCACCGCGTGCCCTGCTTTTTCCATCACTTGGCAATCGTCGGTAGTTTTATCGTACTCTGTCGGGTCTAAATGGCGGTAAGCCGCCGTGTATTTAGCGTAATCAAAAACCTGCGGCGTTTGCACCGCTTTAATAGCGTCTCGCGCCACGGTGTGGTCTATTTTGTTACCGTCGATTTTTTTAATGGTGTCTTTCACGTCGACAGCCGGTGCCGCCGCCCCCGTTTGAGAGGCCTTCTCAATGGTACGGGAAATAACTCGATTGGAAACAAATGGACGCGCCGCATCATGTATAACCAGCAAATCAGCGTCTTTAGCGCTGTCTAGCCCTTCGCCCACAGAGGCCGCACGGGTTGCGCCGCCCGCCACCACTTGGTAATCTTTTTGGGGCGGGTGGTGTTCCAGCAACGCTCTTATTTTATCAATATTATCGCCGGCAACCACTATAATCTCGTCTATATAGGGGTGTTTATCAAGCTTGTTAAAAGACAGCCTGAAAACCTCTACCCCATCTATTAAATGAAATAGTTTATCAAAGCCCATTCGCTCAGAGCTACCTGCCGCTAAAAGCAACACCGTAACCCGTTTATCTTTATACATCTTTCATCCCCCTTGCAAAATATAACGCACTATTTACAACTTTAAGCCAGTACTTTTGTATGTTTCATCCATTATACAACTCTATAAGTAAAAAATCTAGAAGCAGAGCGGCTAAATTGAGTTAGCATTAACTAACTATTGCTTATTTGACGTAGACGTATAAAATATAGTTAGCCACAGCTTTCAACAGCGCAACTGTGAAAGCTGTACGCATCTACAAGAATTTTTGTTTATTTATAGACAGGAGGCTGTTATGGAAGAAAAGATACGGTTTGACATCACCGGCATGAGCTGTGCCGCGTGTTCTTCTAATATTGAACGAGCGGTTCGAAAAATGGACGGCGTAAAAAAAGCCGACGTTAACCTGCTTGCAAACACCATGGTGGCTGAAATTGACACCGATGTTACCAACGCAGACAACGTTGTTACGGTGGTTGAAAAAACCGGTTTTGGTGCCAGTTACGGCGATGAGAAAACCGCCGCTCAGCCTGAAGCGGCACAGGCCGACCACATGCAAACGGAGATTAAATCCATGGTGCGACGGCTTGTTATTTCGTTAATCTTTATGCTGCCGCTTATGTATGTCAGCATGGGCCCGATGCTGGGCCTGCCGCTACCCGGCTTTTTAAGTGGGCCGCAAAACGCTGTTTCCTTTGCGTTAACGCAGTTTATCTTAACCCTTCCGGTTATTATCGTAAACCATCATTACTTCACCAGCGGTTTTCGCGCTTTAGTAAACCGCACCCCTAATATGGACAGTCTCATTGCCGTTGGTGTTACCGCCGCTATGGCGTACGGCATTTTTGCGCTCTACCGCATTGGCTGGGGGCTGGGGCACCAACAGCTGGACGTTGTATCCCACTATATGCACGAGTTGTATTTTGAAAGCGCCGCCATGATTTTAACGCTGATAACGCTGGGCAAAACGCTGGAAACACGCAGCAAAGGCCAAACGGGCGCGGCCATTAACGCCCTGCTTGATTTGGCGCCCAAAACGGCGATTGCTATTATAGACGGCGAAGAAAAAGAAATTCCTTTGGAAGATGTTACCATCGGCATGCACCTTGCCGTTAAGCCGGGCGCCCGCGTGCCGATTGACGGCGTGGTTGTTGAAGGACACAGCGCCGTTGACGAAAGCGCACTGACCGGCGAAAGCATGCCGGTCGATAAAGTGGAAGGCGATTTTTTAACGGGCGCCACGCTAAACACCAGCGGCTATGTTGTTATGGAAACGCAGCGGGTGGGCGAAGACACAACCCTTGCGCAAATTATTGCGCTGGTTGAAGAAGCGGGCGCCTCTAAAGCCCCCATCGCCCAGTTGGCAGACCGTGTTGCCGGCGTGTTTGTGCCGGTGGTTATGGCCATTGCCCTCATCGCCTTTGCCGCGTGGATTATTGTTGGCTACGGCGTTGAATTTGCCATGGCGCGCGCCATTACAGTGTTGGTTATCTCGTGCCCCTGCGCTTTAGGGCTTGCCACACCGGTGGCTATTATGGTTGGCACCGGGCGCGGCGCTAAAAATGGTATCTTATATAAAAACGCCGAGGCGCTTGAAACTTTCAGCCATGTAAACACCGTTATTTTAGACAAAACCGGTACCATCACCCAAGGCGAGCCGATGGTAACCGATATTATTCCTTATAATCTTTCTGAAAAAGAACTGCTGGAAATTGCAACGGGGCTGGAGCTGCAATCAGAGCACCCCATTGCCTTAGCCATTGTGCAAAAAGCAGAAGAAAACGGTATTGAGCCGGCGGCCACTAAAAACTTTGAGGCGCTGCCCGGTTTCGGCTTAAAAGCAACCGTTAACGGCAAAGCCAGCCTTGCCGGCAACGAACGCCTTATGCGGGAAAATAATATTTCCCTTGACGCGCTGGACGACAGCCCCGAAAGGCTTGCAAACGAAGGCAAAACACCGCTGTTCTTTGCCCACGACGGCAAGTTGGTTGGCGTTATCGCCGTGGCCGACCTGCCCAAGGCTGACAGCGCCGCCGCGATTAAGGCGCTGCGCCAGCGCGGGCTTCGCACCATTATGCTGACCGGCGACAACGAACGCACCGCCCAGGCGATGAAAGCCATCGTCGGTGTTGATGAAGTGATTGCCGAAGTACTTCCGCAAGATAAAGAGCAAGTGGTGCGCGAGCTGATGGAGAGCGGCCACAACGTAGCAATGATTGGTGACGGCATCAACGACGCGCCGGCCCTTGCAAGAGCGGATATTGGCGTTGCCATCGGCGCCGGCACCGACGTTGCCATTGAATCGGCCGATGTGGTGCTGATGAAGAGCACGCTGGCAGACGCTGTTACGGCTTTTGATTTGTCGCGCGCTGTACTACGCAACATTAAGCAAAACCTGTTCTGGGCGTTTTTCTACAATATTATCGGCATACCCATTGCGGCGGGTGTTTTCTACGCGCCTTTCGGTTTAACGCTAAACCCGATGATTGGTGCCGCCGCCATGAGTTTATCCAGCCTGTTTGTTGTAACCAACGCGCTACGGCTAAACACCTTTAGAGCAGAGCCGCTGCCACAGATAACGGGCGGCTCTAACAAACCGCACCGCCCAAGCGGTGATACAACACCGACCCCCAAACAACCTATTATTAAGGAGACGAAGGCAATGGAAAAAACAATGAAAGTTGAAGGTATGAGCTGTGGGCACTGCAAAGCCCGCGTTGAAGAAGTGCTTGGCGCACTGCCCGGCGTAAAAGCCGTGGTTGATTTAGACAGCCATTCCGCCAAAGTAACCGCTGACAGTGATGTAAGCGACGACACGCTTAAGAAAACTGTTGAAGACGCCGGTTACGACGTTATCAGCATTTCATAAAACACCCTGCAACAACAAAGCCACCGTGGCAATGCCACGGTGGCTTTTTATTTGTCGTTTTGCGTTTTGCTTTGCTGAAAGGCAACATGGTGCCGCCCCGCTTTATTTTTGCAAGTGCCGCACAATGTCTGCGGCCACATTGGCAAGGGGCAGCTGTTTTTGCACGGCGCCGTTGTTGTACGCCGCCATCGGCATGCCGTACACCACGCTACTTTCTTTATCTTGCCCCAAGGTGTAGGCACCGGCTTTGCGCATTTTTAGCAAACCTTTGGCGCCGTCTGCCCCCATGCCGGTTAGAATAACGCCAACCGCCTTGTCTTTTGCCGCCCCCGCCACCGATTGAAACAACACATCCACCGAGGGAATGTGCCCGCTAACAGCGTCGCCTTTTTTAGAGGTAACAAAATAGCCACCCGCGTCTTTTTGCAGTCGCATGTGGTAACCCCCCGCCGCTACAATAGCCTGCCCTTTGGTAACACGCTGTCCGTTGCGGGCTTCACTCACCTGCATCAGGCACTCGTTGTTTAAACGCTGTGCGTACATGGCGGTAAACCCCGCCGGCATATGTTGCACAATCAAAACCGGCGGGAAATCAGCAGGAAAGGTACGCACTATTTCTAAAATAGCGTCGGTGCCGCCGGTGGAGGCGCCTATCGCTATTATTTTATCATCTAAAGGGGCGGTTGGTTTCAACACACCGTTCGCTTGGCTAATAGGTGCCGCCAGTTTTGCACGCATGTTGGAAAGCGCCGCAATTTTAATTTTCAAGATAAGCTGGTTGAGAAAGGTGTCCCTCTCACGCCGGCTCTTGGGTTTTGCAATAAAATCCACCGCCCCGCTTTGCAAAGCGGTTAAAGCAAGTTCTGCCGTGCCGGATATAACTACAACCGGCAAAGGCTTCTTTGGCATCAACACTTTTAAAAAATCAATGCCGTCCATAACGGGCATTACAACGTCGCTAACAATAACGTCGGGGGTTGTATTTTCAAGCGCAGCCGGCGCCTCTTTGCCGTTAGCCGCTATGCCTACTATTTTTAACGAAACATCTTTTTCAAGGGCGGCGGAAATGGCCGCTACAAAGGTGGGTGAATCATCCACTAGCAATATTTTTAGCGGTTGCATACCCACCTCCTTTAAAAATTGAGCGCCGTGCACACAACACGTCGATTGGCAATGTTATATTACATTTTAAATTAAAACTTTTTGCGAAAGGTAGACGGACGCACCATGTCAAATTTACTTTGCCCCCGGGGTATTGTTTCTGAATGGCTGAGGCAAAAGAGCCCGCCGGGCGCCGTCCATTTATAAAAGTTGGCAACAAGGTTTTCTTTAACGTTGCTGTCAAAATAAATCATCACATTGCGGCAAAAAATTATCTCAAAGGGCTCTGCAAAGCGAAATTTATCCATCAAGTTAAAATGCTTAAAGGTAACCCGTTTTCTTATCGCCGGTTTTACCCGGTAGGCGTCGTCGTTAAGTTTCTCAAAATACTTTGCCTGCCAACCGGCAGGGATGTCTGCTAGCGCCTCTGCCGAGTAAACCCCTTTTTGTGCCGTCGCAAGCGCCTCGTTGGAAATGTCGCTGGCAAAAATGACGAATTTATTCAGCCCTGTGGTGCCGGTGCCATAGTAATCCAGCAGTGTCATCGCCATGGAGTACGGCTCTTCGCCGGTGGCGCAACCGGCACTCCAAAGCCGCAGCTGGCGGTTTGGGTAGGCACGGTCAAGCTCCGGCAGCAATACTTTTTGGATGTATTCAAAATGCGCCGGCTCGCGTACAAAGTAGGTTAGGTTGGTGGTTAATTTGTTAAGCATATGGTGCAAGTCTTTGCCGCTTGCGTCATTTTCTACCAGCTTAATATAATCGGTAAAATTGGTTAACCCATGCTTTACCAGCGTGCTATTAAGCCGCCCTTGTATCAGCATTCTCTTTTTGCTTAAATCAATGCCGTAATGGCGCTGCATATAATTTGTTAAAAAAGCAAATTCTCGGTCTGTCAGTTCAATCATCTGCGTCTGCTTTCATCTTAGTCGTTTATTTTAGCGTCGTCTTGCAGCAGCGTCTCACAGTCAAGGTTCATGATAAGATCATCACCGCACTTCGCCACCGAGCTTAAATAGTCGTTGGCGTTTACCGTATCAAACTCTGGCAGCGTGGTCAGCGTTACCTCTTCGGCGCGCACCACATTACATACCTCATCAACAATCATGCCAACGGTGTACTCATTATAGGTGGTTACAATAACGCTGGTTACGTCGTCGTAAGTTTTTTCCTTTTTACCCAGTTTTAGCCGTAAATCGATAAGGGGCACAATGCCGCCACGCAAATTGATAATGCCTTTCACATAAGGCGGTGTGCCGGGTATTCTGGTGATGGGCTGCACGTCTATAATTTCAAGCACATTCGCCAACGGAAAACTGCAAAGTGTGCCGTTGATATAGAAGGTAAGATAGGTGTTCTGCAGCGCCGTGTTTCGTTGTTGTTCTTTAGTTTGCAGGTCTTTGTCCATTAATTGCTCCTTTTTAGCGGACGATAGACAGTAAAGTCAAAGTCCTTTACGCCGTGAAAGCACCCAGCAGGTAGTTAACATCTAAAATAAGGCTGATGGTGCCGTCGCCCATAATGGTGCAGCCGGAAAAACCAAGGTTTTCAATGTGGTAGCGGTCAAAATAATGGGGAAAACTTTTCACAACCACTTGGTGTTCTCCAATTAATCGGTCGGCAAAAACGCAGGCCTTCTCGTTGCCGCTTTCAACTAAAATCAATATACCCTCTTCTAGTTCATCTTCGGCGCTGTCTATTCCATACAGGGTATGCAGCCGTATAATCGGGTAACACACATCCCGTATCATTACCATTTCGGTGCCGTCGGTGTCATACAGCAGTTCGGTATTGGCGCCAAACTTATAAATTTGGTTGATAGAGGTTATGGGAATGGTAA
>CAYZSR010000009.1:20496-23249 GCA_964479715.1 uncultured Oscillospiraceae bacterium
CGGCAATTTCCATACCGTCCACAATGGCGAGAGATAATGGTATCTTTATAGAAAAGACGGTGCCCTGCCCCGGGCTAGAATCAACCGAGACGGTGCCGCCCAGCTTTTCAATGCCTTGTTTAACAACGTCTAAACCAACGCCACGGCCGGAGTATTCTGTCACTTGCGCCGTGGTGGAAAACCCGGTAACCATAATAAGATTGTACACTTCTTTATCGGTATACTCTTCCCTTGCTTTGGTTAGCAGTCCATTTGTTTCCGCTTTGTTAAGCAGCGTTTCCCTATCCAGCCCGGCGCCGTCGTCCCGCAGCTCGATAATAATATCGCTACCAACATTTTTAGCTGTCAGGTGAATGGTGCCTTCTTTATCTTTGCCCTTTTGCTCCCGTATCTCGGGCGTTTCAATACCGTGGTCCATCGAGTTGCGTATCATGTGCATGAGCGGGTCGCCCAGCGCGTCGATAATATTTTTATCCACCTCGGTGTCTCCACCGCTGATAACCAACGTGGTGGCTTTGCCAAGGTTGCGGTTCATATCTCTTACAATGCGCTGCATACGCTGAAAAACACCGGATATAGGCACCATGCGCAGCCCCATAACAATGTCTTGCAGCTGGTTGGTTAGCTTTCTTAAATGACGAATGCTCTTGTTAAAGTTTTCAAGCTCCAGTTTTTCTAAATCAGGGTTGGATTCAACCATGCTTTCAGCAATGACAATTTCGCCCATAATGTTAACCAGCTCATCCAGTTTGGATTGATGCACCGAGATAAGACTTTGCTTGCCCGGGCTGTACGCCGTCCCGCCCGATGTTTTGCCTGCGGTGGGTTTGGCGGTGGGCTCGTTATCCTGTTCAGCGGGTGGTGCTTCCGGCTGAATGTGCTCATAAGACGCAACACTGGGTGATTTTTCAATCGCCTGAAAAACCTCACACAGCTCTCCCTCAAAGTTAAATTTAATAACAAAGCCTTCTTTGACAATGTCGTCTATGCAGCCGGGCGTTGTCTCAGGGTTTGGTGGAATGGTTTCAACTATCTCTACAATATCTTTTAGCGCGTTAACCACCATAAAGGCCCGCACATTTTCCATTTGTGTTTCGTCGTCAAAGAAAATGCGCACAATATGCTGAGCGTCGCCACTGCTGTCGTTTTGTCCAGCTGACCTTGCGCAGGCACCGTCATTTTCCGGCGGCCGGCGTAAAGTATCCACCTCTTTTCTTATGGCGGCTAAAAGCGGTGCCGCGTCGGACGAGGTGTACGCCCCTTCTTGTTGTTGCAGCAGCGTAAGCTCCTGCCGCACAAAATCAGATACGCTAAAGACCAAATCAAAGAGTGCGCTGAAGTTGCCGCTGTTTAAAAGGCTGGCGTCGTCACGGATAAGGAAAAACATATCCTCTGTTTTGTGTGTCACTTCCGACAATGTTTCCAGCCCCATCATGGCGGCAGAGCCTTTAACGGTGTGCATAATTCTGAAAATTTCATCTATGTGCCCCGGCTCCAGCTGTTCTTTTTGCTCTGCATCAAGCAACACTTCATCCAGCTGGTCCAAAAGCGTAAAAGATTCAAATATAAAGGCCTCAAGCATGGGTAGCATCGTTTCATCAATTGTGCCCACAGTTCGCCAACCTTTCCGGCTTTGTTGCGCCAACTTGTACAGATAATAGCTAATTAGGCTCAACTTCACCCAATAGATAACGTAAGTATATATAGGGACGTCTGCCTTCATTATACTGAAAATGTTTTTATTGTGCAAGAAATTACGGGTTAAAGTGGTTTAATCAACCCTTTGCCCTTAAAACGAAACATTTATCCCGCTGTTTTGCGGTTATTGAAATAAATGGTAAAATAAAATAAAGAGAACCCTTGCATTTTTACCTGGCGCTGACACCTATCTGCCCAGACAGCGTTATCGCTTTATTATATTGCGCCACACAAAGGAGCCCTGCCCATGTCAGATATTTTAAAGATAAGCACCCCACTTGTTGATAGAAACCAAACATCTATTGGGCAACGCCCCGCCGTTGAATCGACGGTGCCGTTTGATTTAAGTGATGTTTCTAAAGTTATCTCAACGCTTGACCCATCAGATATATTGCAGCAAAACACCGGCTTTATTGCTGGTGAAGAAGCGCCTAAAATTTTAACAGATTTGCTTAAAGACCCCGCTGTTACGGTAAGCATGATACGCAACCTTTATCTTTTGCAAGAGGTGATTAAGCTTTTCCCCGCCACCAACACGGCGCTGACCGAAGAAATTCAAAACCTGTTTGATTCTTTGCTGCTGGACACCACCGATATTGTGCCCGAATTGCTGCGGCAGGAGCAAAACACCACCGAATTTAAGGGCGATTTTTTTGATTTACTACGCAGTGTTTTAATACAAAACCCGGAAAACCAAGAAATTGCCGCCGGCATAGGCATGCTTTTAAAGGCGCTGAACGCCACCGTTGCACAGTCCGACGCGTTGCAGTCGGTTTCCAACAACCTAACGTTTCTGTCAGAAGCACTTTATGCCAGCACACAGCTTTCTTCCAAATTGGATAATTTAGCGCGTGCGCTGTTAACACCCGAGGCGTCTAAAAACTTTTCCGTACTGAAAGATGAAATATTAACCGTTCTTAAAGAAGTGGAAAACAGCGTTTTATTTACGCCGCAGATGGAAAAAACCATTCCGCTTATCGTCTACAATTTGTCGCGCTACAACACCAACGAAGACTTTTTGCCCGACGCGCTGCGTTTGCTGCACACCGCACTGG
>CAYZSR010000009.1:23259-28946 GCA_964479715.1 uncultured Oscillospiraceae bacterium
CGACCCGGCGCTGAAAGAAGCCATCACTCTGGAGCTTGAAAAGTACCTTGACCAGCACATCTACGCCGATTATTCTTTCGCAAGCCAAACCCCAAAAGAAGAAAGCCATGTGATGGATGTGATCGCCAAAATATTAGGGCGCCAAGTTGCCGGCGACGAACTGCACTTGGTATCAAGCGAAAGCATTGAGAAAATTGTGCACAGCTTACTTTCAAGCCCTTCCAACTTTACGCCGCTGCTGCACTTTATTATACCTGTTGAATACATGGATGTGCGCGCCTTTGGCGAGCTTTGGATAGACCCCAACGCCGGCGACAACAAAAGCAAAGAACAATCTGATATGGCGGACACGTCGCATGTGCTGGCGGTTTTTGACGTTGAAGAAATTGGCCGCTTTGAGGTGGAACTGTTTATTGAAAACAAGCGCATTGCGATGAATTTACTGTGCCCGCCACCTTATCTTGATTTTTTCAAGCAAATAGATAAGCCAATCCGTAAAGCGGTAGCGCAAACGGAATACAGCTTTGAAGCCATTAACATAGACGAGCTTGAGCGCACGCACTCATTGATGGAAGTTTTCACCGAGTTACCTTACAAAAGGATGGGTATTGATGTCAGAATCTAAAAAAGAACAAACAAATGCACATAGCAGACAAAAAAATAAAGCGGTAGCGTTAAAATATAATATGGATGACGATGTGGCGCCGGTGGTTATTGCCTCCGGTTACGGCAATATTGCCGAAAAAATAATCGGCATAGCAGAGCAAAAAGGCATCCCCGTCTTTAAAGACGACAGCGTTGCCTCCATGCTGTGCATGTTAGAGGTGGGCAGAAACATCCCGCCAGAGCTGTATGAGGTGATTGCCACTATTTACATAGAAATACTTAAAGTGTCTCAGCAAATTAAAACGGGCGACACCGAGCCAAAAGAGTAGCCAAGAGTAATACTGCTTAGATTGGGCGCCTTATTCACCCTCTTTTTAGTAAAAACGCCTTGTAACTTGCCATGTATTTTTGTACAATAAGGTAACAGCAACCGCAGTCAATAATTTTATTTTTCAGGTGTTGTTTTGACCGCGCATACACCGCTGTGGGGCGCTGTTTTAAAAATACACGATAAAGGGTGTGCTCTTATGGTAACCATATCGCCTCGTTACATCGGCACCATGGCCGAGATAAAGTCCATAGAAAACGAACATTTAGCCGTCTGTACCGTTATAAATGTTGAAGGCAGCGCCATTGAGTTTGCCGCCGGTGACCGAGACTATATCCCTCTTATTGAATACCGCCAGCCGGTCAAGATGATTTTGCGGCTAAGCGGCACAACCGTTCTTATCTTGATAGGTGTGGCGTATCTTTCCACCAATACTTTTTTACGCGTAGAGGACGTGCAAACCGTCTCTGATTTTGAGCGACGCGGTGCCTTCCGTGTAAACTTATATGACGACGGCAAGCTGTTCCCCTTTCTTAGCGACAAAGAGCAACAAGAGTTTGATGAAAAGATGGAACAAGCCAGCCCCGAAGAAGCAAAAAAACTGCTGGAAGCCTCTTACATTCCCGTTCAAATTATTGATTTAAGCTTAACCGGCGTACGGCTGCGCTCCAACGAAAAGCTGCGCGTAAACACCGACTATTTTTTAGAGTTTATGCTTTTAGACCACCTTAAAAACTACGCACTAAGGGTTGAGCGTTTAATTCATACTCCCGCCGGCGAAGAACAATATGGCTGTTCTTTCTTTGATATGTCCCGGCGGACGGAAGACGCGCTGGTGCGAGACCTTTTCCAGTTGCAACGCCTTGAACGCAACCGCCGCCAGCAAAACATCAGCCACACCGAAGAGCTGTAACACGCAGCATACAGCAAGGAGATAATTGTGAAAGACTACAAAGAGCTTGTTATAGAGCCCGGCACCAACGAGCTGGCTATTTTAAAGTTTAAAATAGACGGGCATCTCTTTGGCATCAATGTGGAGAAGGTACAAGAAATTCTTCAATACACCCCCATCAACCCGATGCAAAAATCCCACCCGGACGTTGAGGGTATCTTCAAGCCGCGTGATGAAGTAATTACGGTGATAAATTTAGCGCACCATCTGCAACTGCAGAAAAGTAACAACGTGGAGAAAGACCTTTTTATTGTTACCAACTTTAGCCAAGAAACGTACGCTTTCCATGTTCACGAAGTGGTCGATATCGCAAGAATCCGCTGGAGCGACATGCAAAAGCCCGACGCCGCCATCTACGGCGGAGAGGCGGGTGTTGCCACCGCTATTGCCGAGCACGGCGATGAACTGGTGACCATTTTAGATTTTGAAAAAATTATCGACGAAATAAACCCGCAGATAGAACAGCACCTTAACGCTATTGAGCAGCTGGGTGAGCGCGCTGTAAACAACACCCACATTTTAGTGGTTGAAGACTCTGCCATTTTAAGGCGCCTGGTTGTAAGCGGCTTGCAAAAAGCCGGTTATACCAACATTACCACACGCGCCAACGGGCAAGACGCGCTGCTTTATGTGCAAGAACTTTTAGAAAAGGAACCCCCTATTACCGATTTTTTAAGCTGTATTATAACGGATATTGAGATGCCGGTGATGGACGGGCGCCACTTTATAAAAACACTGCAAAGCATAGACGACCCGCATTTGAAAAACATTCCCCTTGTTATTTTTTCATCCATTTTAAGCGAGCAGCAGCTGGCAAGCAATAAAAAGCTGGGCGCTGCGGCGCAATTTTCCAAACCCGAAATGGTACAACTTGTCAACTATCTGGATAGCGTGTTCTCTCAAAACTAACAGCGTCTATAACTACAACAGGCAGGAGGAGTTTGCATGAGCGCCAATATAGTGCTTCAACCGATTATTGGCCCGGACGGTGAGGCAACCGCGTATGAACTGCTGTACGAAGACCAGGGCATTTCTTTGTACAACCAACAAGACACGCACGCCGCCAACATTATTGAAGACTTTCTTATGCAGCTGGATTCTTCTAAATTGCTTGACGATAAAAAGGCGTTTGTCGCCTTCACCCCCACATTGCTTGAAAAAGACATCCCCAGCCTCTTTCATCCCGATGCGCTGGTTATTCAAATTGAAGACAACATCTTGGTGCACCCTGTGGCGCATAAACTGGTTTATGAATATCAACGGCAAGGCTATCAAATTGCAATGAAATGGTTTGAGTTTTCAGGCCGTTATTTCGGGGCGCTTGATGTGATAGACATCATAAAAATAAATATGTCACGCCCCAACCCATCTCTTTCCAGTATTATTGACATCAGCAACAAGTTTGAAAAGGTGATTATCGGCTCTGATATAGACACTAAGAATATTTATGATACGGCGCGTGCTTTCGGTCTGCGTTATTTGCAGGGCACCGTGGTGGCAGAAAATATGTACACGCCGGCGGCGCAAATGGAGCATTTGCAGTCTAACTTTTTCCAGCTTATCGTTGCCATAACCGACCCCGAGCCGGACATGGATGAAATCGCCGCTATTATTGAGCGGGACGTCACCCTCACCTTCAGCCTTTTAAAGCTGGTTAACTCCGCTTATTTTGCGCTGAGAAACCCGGCGCGCGGCGTTAAACAGGCGCTGGTTGTACTGGGTGTTGAGCAGTTGCGGCAGTGGATTTATCTGCTATCCTTTAAAAGTAACGACGGTAAAATACCTACCGAGTTAATAAAAACAAGCTTTTTACGGGGTGAATTCAGCCAATCGCTTGCTGGCTACATCAGCCGGTTGCCCATCAGCGCCAACGAAGCGTATCTGCTGGGTATGTTCTCAACGCTGGATTTGCTGATGGGTGTGCCGATGGAAGAAGTGTTGGAGCCGCTGCCGGTATCCGATGAAATAAAAAACGCATTGCTCACTCAAGAGGGGCGGTGCGGCGACTTGTATAATTTAGTTTTGAAGTACGACACCGCCAACTTTAAAGGGGCCGCCCCCTACGCCGACCGCTTGAAAGTTGATTTTTCTTTGGTTGGCGATGTGTACCTGCAAAGCGCTGAATACGTTAACACCACGTGGACTGCCTTGATGCGCCCCTACGCAACCGATGTGTTAAAAAAATAAATAATCCGCTTGTAGCAACGTCTGTTTAACGTTCAACAGACGTTATTTTTATGCGCCAAGGCAGTGTCTATGGGCGGCACACAAAAGACACACCGTTGTTGTACATCATAATAATATACGCTATAATAGAAACCATTATACGTAAAAAACACATTTTACAGGAGGCCGCTTAATGTACAACGACATGATGGACACGATTGGATTTGTAGACAACGTCGACGCTGACATAGGGCAAGCCATGCAAAAAGAGCTTGTGCGCCAGCAAGACAGCATTGAACTGATTGCATCTGAAAACATGGTATCCCCAGCTGTTATGGCTGCGATGGGTAGCATTTTAACCAATAAATACGCCGAGGGTTACCCCGGTCACCGCTACTACGGCGGTTGTGAATTTGTAGACCAAGTTGAAAACATCGCCATCGATAGAGCGTGTGAACTTTTTGGCGCTGAACACGCCAACGTGCAGCCGCACTCCGGCGCGCAGGCAAACATGGCTGTTTATTTTGCATTTTTAGAATATGGGGACACCGTCCTTGGCATGAACCTGTCACACGGCGGGCACTTAACGCACGGCTCACCCGTTAACTTCAGCGGCCAATTTTATCGCTTTGTTGAATACGGCGTTGACGACGAAGGCTACATTGATTACGACGCCATGCGCCGCTTAGCGCTGGATGAAAAACCGAAAATCGTCGTTGCCGGTGCGTCCAACTATTCGCGTATTATTGATTTCGAAAAAATCAGAGCCATTTGCGACGAAGTGGGCGCGCTGATGATGGTGGATATGGCGCACATTGCCGGCTTGGTAGCGGCGGGTGTTCACCCCTCACCGGTGCCGGTGGCAGACGTTGTTACCACCACGACCCACAAAACGCTAAGAGGCCCCCGCGGCGGGCTGATTCTCTGCAGAGAAAAGCACGCTAAGAAAATTGATAAAGCTATCTTCCCGGGCACGCAAGGTGGCCCGCTGGAGCACATCATCGCCGCCAAAGCCATCGCCTTTAAAGAGGCGCTGCAGCCCTCGTTCAAAAGCTACCAGCAACAAATTGCTGCCAACGCCAAAGCACTTTGCAGCGCGCTGCAAAATGAAGGCTTCAACATCGTATCGAACGGCACCGACAATCACCTGATGACAATTGACCTGCGAGACACCGGTGTAACCGGCAAAGATTTGGAAGCCCGTTTGGATGAAGTGAATATTACCACCAACAAAAACACCATTCCCAACGACCCTGAATCGCCTTTTGTAACAAGCGGCTTGCGTATCGGAACGCCCGCGGTTACCACCAGAGGCTTTAAAGAAGAAGAGATGAAAACCATCGCAAAGTTGATTGCCGACATCACCTTCCGCCACGAAGAAACCAAAGAACAAACGCTGGCAACGGTGGCAAAGTTGGTTGAGCAGTTCCCCATCTACGCATAAAGAAGGAGCCGTGTTGCAATGGCGCTGGTACAAACCGAAGTAAAGCTGAATGACATTGGTAAAACGCTGGATGTACAAATTTTCTTCCCTCACGACAGACCGGAGTGGGAAGGCGACATTAACGGCGTTATTACCCTTTTACACGGCATGTCCAACACAGGGTATGACTGGATGACGATGACGTCTGCCCC
>CAYZSR010000009.1:28956-31813 GCA_964479715.1 uncultured Oscillospiraceae bacterium
GCGCCGCAGGCCGACAACTCTTTTTATCACAACATGCAGCATGGCACCCCTTTTGAAGCAGTTTTTACTTACCTGCTTCCGTACCATTTAGAAAAGCTATTTAACATTCCCACCGAGCGAGCGAAAAACTTTATTGCCGGCAACTCAATGGGTGGCTACGGCGCTTTAATGTTGGCGTTAAACCACCCCGAGCGGTACGCCGCCGCCGGCAGTTTTTCTGGCTCGTTGGATATTCATAAAATGACCCGCATTCTTGTAGAGGAAATGGGCGCTTTGCCGCTGATGCAAGCGCTGTGGGGCACCGACTTAACCATTCCGCCCGAAGCGGACCTTGTGCATTTGGCAGAGCAAACCGCCGCCCTGCCGATGGCTGAAAGGCCACGCCTTATGTGCACCTGCGGCGAGCAAGATGAAAGTGCCGACATCTATAAGCAAAACTTTGAAATAGCTGAAAAAATCCAACATCTAGGTGTCGCTTGCCCACTGTACAGCTGGCAAGGCGTGCACGAGTGGAATTTTTGGGACCGTAGTTTAACCGAGTTTATCAGCTTTATAGATGGCAAAGACTACGCTGAGAAAAAACGCCGTAAATGGACAGCCCCCATTGAATACAGCTAAGGAGCAACGGGCATGGCGCTCATTAAAACAGAGCTTTTTATACAGGAAATTCACCAAAGCACGCCGCTTTATATCTACTCCCCAACTGATTTGCCGGCTGATGTTGGCAATAAAATAAACGGCGTATTAACGTTGCACCACGGCGTCTTCAGCCTTGGTGAAGACTGGCTGACAATGACATCCGCCGCGCGGTACGCCGCCGATAACGGCTACATTTTGGTTATCCCCCAAACGGACAACTCCTTTTGTTTGGACATGCTGTACGGCCCGCGTTTTTTCACCGGGCTGACAAAGTACCTGCCACGCTATTTAAAACAGATGTTTAACATTCCTGATGACCCGCGCATCAACTACATTGCGGGTGCCTCGGCAGGTGGGTATGTGGCGCTGCGCACCGGCATGATATACCCGGAGCGATACGCCGCTATCGGCTGCTTTTCCGGCGTGGTGGACACCTACTATATGATGCGCTTTTTGTCTGATTTTCGCTCTACCAAACCGCTTATCACCGCCGCCGTCGGCGACGATTTATCGACGCTTCCCGGCAGCGACAAAGACCTTTTTCACCTGAGCCAAGAAATGCTGAAACGCCCGGCAGACGAACAGCCGGATATTTTTTGTACCTGCGGCAGCCGCGACGAAGACATTGCCGATTTATATGACCAAAACCAGCGGTTTAGAAAGTTCGCCACAGAAAACAAAATGAAATACCATTACGCCGAGTGGGACGGCAGCCACGATTGGAATTTTTGGGACCGCAGCTTGGCAGAGTTTTTCGGCTTTATCAATAACAATGATTACGGCAAATGCAAAACCGACGATTGGGCCGCCCCTGTTACGACACATCGCTTCACATAGTTTTAGAGGTGTTTTAGAATGACGCAAATCCCCTTAGCAGACCGCTTACGCCCCGCAACGCTGGACCAAGTTGTGGGGCAGCCCCATTTGTTGGGCAAAAACTCTGTTTTTCGTGGCGCTGTTGAAAGCGGCACCATCCCCAACATGATTTTTTACGGGCCGTCGGGTGTTGGCAAAACAACTGTCTCTCGCATTATCGCGCACGACAGCGGTATGCAGCTGCACAAATTAAACGGCACTTCCGCCTCTACGGCGGACATTCGGGACGTTATTCAAAGCACCGGCACCTTCGGCACCGAAAAAGGGCTTTTACTCTATTTAGACGAAATACAATACCTGAACAAAAAGCAGCAACAAAGCCTTTTGGAGTTTATTGAAGACGGCTCTATCACGTTGATAGCCTCGACAACCGAAAACCCTTATTTTGCCATTTACAACGCACTTTTAAGCCGTTGTACCGTCTTTGAGTTTAAAGCGTTGACACCGCAAGACATTGAAAAAGGGCTGCAAAATGCCATTGATGACATTCAAAAAAATGACGGCATAAAAGTTGTTTTAGAGGACGGTGTTCTCTCTAAAATGGCGTACGCCAGCGGTGGCGATATGCGCAAAGCCCTCAACGCGCTGGAGTTTGTTTTGCTGGCCGCCCCCGCTAAAAAGAAAACAAAAACCATTACGCTAAACGCCATAGAACAGGTGGCGCAGCGCTCCGCCATGCGGTATGACCGCGCCGGCGATGAGCACTATGATATATTATCGGCGTATCAGAAATCGATGCGCGGCTCCGACCCCGATGCCGCCTTGCACTATTTGGCGCGGCTGCTTGAAGCGGACGATTTGCTCAGCGCCTGCCGGCGGCTGCTTATCTGCGCCGCCGAAGACGTGGGGCTGGCTTACCCTCAAATATTACCCATCGTCAAAGCCGCCGTTGACATCGCGCTGCAGGTGGGTATGCCGGAAGCCGCTATTCCCATGGCAGACGCCGTTATTTTGGTGGCGCTGGCGCCTAAATCTAACAGTGGAATTGCCGCCATTTCAGCGGCAACGGCAGACGTTAAGAGAGGGCTTAGCGGAGCAATTCCCCGCCACCTGCAAAACGTGCATTTTGACGGCGCTGAGAGCGATACAAAAGGGCAAAACTATCGCAACCCCCACCACCATGAAAATGGCTGGCTGAAAGAGCAATACCTGCCGGACGCTCTTAAGAACAGCACCTATTATTCTTACGGCAACAATAAAATTGAACAAGCCTATAAAAGCTACTGGGAGCAAATCAAAGGCAAATAAGTGCCTTATTATTATAAAGGAGACGCTATGCGCAGCAAAAAAGACACGTTAGAGATGATTGAGCGATTAAAAAAAGAATACTCCGCCGATTTTG
>CAYZSR010000010.1:0-12208 GCA_964479715.1 uncultured Oscillospiraceae bacterium
ATGTACGCCTTGATGATTTTACCAGTGACATTGATATATTAGACGCTTTTGAGTACTCATGGGAAGCGTTTCTGCATAGGCTTTTACCGCAGTAGAAAAGGGGAAATATGGACATAAAGCAAGTATTAAAAGTGTTGAATGATAAATATGACACGGAGCTTAGCGGCGGCTACTACCAAAACATAAACGAATGGGCTCAGTGGTGGCAGGGCTTCAATAAAGAGTTTCATGAAATAAAATCAAAAGATACGAATAAACTGCGTCTTTACTCGTTGCGAATGGCCAAGAAAATATGTGAAGACTGGGCGTCTATTTTGCTTAACGAAGAAACGACTGTGGTGGTTGACGACACACCCTCGCACGCTTATCTGCTGGGCAATGACAGCCAAAACGGCCTACTGGACGAACTGCACTTTTGGAGTCAGGCAAACCGGCTTGTAGAGCAGGCATTTTACAGCGGCACGGGGGCTTTTGTGGTCAAGGTGGACAATCTTAAGGTGGGTACTACCGGGCACATACAAGCAAGCCCTGAGGCTACAGTGCATCTTGATTATCTGCCGGCGCAGAATATCGTACCGCTATCGCACGCCAACGGGCGAATGAATGAGGTGGCATTTGTTTCCTCGGAAACCAAAAAAGGCAAAGAGTATATCTATTTGGAAACGCATACGCAGGAAGAGGGCGGCTATGTTATTGAAAACAGTTACTACGCTGTTGAAAAGGGCGTGTTAAAAGAAAAAACCCTTCCGGATGGGGTGGCGCCTCGGCTTGAGACAGGTTTTGACACACCGCTTTTTGCTATTATAAAGCCCAACATTATTAATCCCGAGCCAAACAACCTAGGACTTGGGTGCTCTGTCTACTCGCAAGCGCTTGATGCCTTAAAAGGTGTGGACCTTGCTTTTAACAACTTTTCGAGAGACTTTCGTTTGGGCGGTAAAAAGGTGTTCTATAACCGCGAGCTGATGAAAACGGAAGAAATGGATAGCAATGGAAACTATCGTTATATGGCGCCCGATGAAGCCATGCAGCAGCTTTTTATGGAAGTGGGCGATGAATTTGCAGACAGCAACACGCTCATCCACGAGTTTAACCCGACGCTACGCGTAGAAGAGAATGCACAGGGTGTGCAAGCGCAGCTGGATTACCTGTCATTTAGATGCGGGCTGGGGACGAAGCACTATCGCTTTGAAGAAGGCGGACAAAGTGTTACCGCCACGCAATATACGGGTGAAAGACAAGAATTAAGGCAGAATGCTGCACGGCATGCCCTTATTGTTGAGGAAGCTCTCGTGGCGGTGTTTAGAGCCATTTTACAGGTGGCCAAGACATTCAAAGGGGAAACTGTAGACCCAAGCGCCAAAATCACGGTTGAGTTTGCCGACGGATATATCATTAGCGACGAGGAAAAAAGAGAAAATGACCGCAAAGATGTACAAGACTTTATTATGCAGCCGTGGGAGTATCGCATGACTTGGTACGGCGAAGATGAGCAAACCGCTAAAGCGATGACAGAAAACAGCGGGCGAACCTACGGAGAGATACAATTCGGTGATGTTTGATGCTTACCTACAAACAGCTTGCTGATTTGCCAGAGTCAGTCGTTGAAGCGCTGGCCGATGTGGAACAAATAATACTGGACGACATGGTAAGACGCATACGGTCAATGGGCGAAATAAGCTCCGCGACGATGCGCCAAATGGAGCGCATGGAAGTAATAATGAGCCAGCGGGATCACCTGAAAAGAGAGTTGGCGCGAGGGCTTAAAATATCGGAAGAAAGGCTTGTAGAGTTGTTTGATGAGGCGTGCACCCGCACCCTTCAAACGGACAATGACCGCTATGATGCAAGAGGCTATAAGCCAATCCCATTAAAAGACAACCACCAGCTTCAACAGGTAATTCGGGCGGGGCTTGCAAAAACATTGGGCGAGTTTAAGAATTTAACCCGCACCACAGCCAATACGGCGTCAAGGCAGTTTGAAGACGCCCTTGACCTTGCACATAACCTTGTTGCATCGGGCGGGCAAGATTACCAAAGTGCCATTAAGACAGCCATTAAAAGCCTTGCAAGCAAAGGCTTGAAAGCTATAGAGTACCCCAGCGGCTGGACCGATTACCTCGATGTGGCGGTGCGTCGGGCTGTTTTAACGGGCGTATCACAAACGGCCGCTGAAATACAGCTACAAAACGCCCAGCAGCTAGGTGCCGACCTGATGGAACTTACAGCACATCCGGGTGCCCGCCCCGAGCACGCCGAGTGGCAGGGGCGAGTGGTTAGCTTGTCTGGCGCACCGGGGTATTTAACACTTCATGAAATAGGTTACGGCACCGTTACAGGCTTTAAAGGTGCCAACTGCAGGCACGACTGGCTCCCCTACTTTGAAGGCGACGACCGCGCTTACCCCGAAGATAAACTTGACGAATACGCGCGGGATAGCGTTCAGTACAACGGCCAAGAATACACACGGTATGAAGCCAGCCAAAAGCAGCGACATATCGAAAGGCAAATCCGTAAATGGAAGCGTGAAGCAAGTGCTTTAGATGCGGCAGGGCTTAACAACGCGGGCGCCAGAGCAAAGGTAAGCGAATGGCAAGCAAGACAGCGGGATTTTATAAAGCAAACAGGTTTAACGCGAGATTATTTCCGTGAAAGAGCCGGCAGACAGTTCACACGGTTTAATTAAACCAGCGTTCACCTATTTAGGCAGGCGCTTTTTAATATATAAAATAAGCCGGGTACGGCGTAAAAGATACATCTGCAAGTGATGCAACACACGTAACAAGCGTAGCAGAGAAAGGACATAATATGAACAGAAAGTTTTTAGAAGAATTGGGGCTTGAAAAAGAGGCCATTGATAAAATAATGGAAAAGAATGGCCAAGGAATAGAGCAGCACAAGGCTGATATAGCCGAGGTGGAAAAGCAGCGAGACAGCTACAAAGAGCAGCTTGAAGCTTTTCAAGGTAAGGTGGAAAGCCTTGAAGACGTGGATGTAGAGGCTTTGCGGGGCGAAATCACACAGCTGCAAAAAGACCTTGACGACAACAAGGTAGAATACCAGCGCAGTTTAGCCAGCAAAGATTTTGAAGCGCTACTTACCAACCAGCTATTAACAGCGAAAGCGTTGTATCGCTATATTTTTGCTTTTTCTTTTGATATTGCACAATGGTTTTTAATTGGTTATAATTACATTAAGAGAGATATTTGCCATCCATTTAGTAAAAATCACGCAAAAACAGTCCCTAGCAAGTGAGGTTCATAAGTTTGAAAGTTGCCTTTTATACATTAGGTTGTAAAGTTAACCAGGTGGAAACAGACGCGTTAAAAGAATTGTTTCACCAGGCGGGTTACACCTTGGCCGAAAGTGAAGAAACCGCGGATATATACGTTGTAAACAGCTGCACCGTTACCTCCAGCGGCGAGCGAAAAAGCAAGCAGTGGCTCCGCCGCGCCAAACGGCTGAACGCCGATGCAGTAACAGTTATTACCGGCTGTGTGCCGCAAGCCGGCGAGCTGAATGAACAAACCTTTGACGCCGATATTGTAACCGGCACCGTAAACCGCCGCCAAATTATTAATTTAATAGAAGAGTATTTACAGCGTAAGCAGCCCATCGTCGCCGTTGACGCCACAAATAACAGCTATGAAGAACTGCCCTTTACCCACTTTCATGACAAAACACGGTATTTTATCAAGGTGCAGGACGGGTGCGATAGAAACTGTTCGTACTGCGCTATAAGGCTGGCCCGCGGGCCGGCACGCAGCCGCTTGCAGCAAAGTATCTTAGACGAGCTACGCCGGCACCAAACCCCTTTTGAGGTGGTCATTACCGGCATTAATTTGCCCGCCTACGGCAAAGACACCGGCACCGATTTAAGTGAACTGGTTGATGCGGCAGCGGCTCTTGAGCAAGTCAAACGCATTCGCCTTTCCAGCCTTGAGCCAAACACGCTAACGCAAAAACAAATTGAGTGTTTTGCGGCGCAGCCGAAATTGTGCCACCATTTTCACCTAAGCCTACAAAGCGGGTGCGATGCCACTTTGCGGCGCATGCGGCGCACTTACACCACGGCACAGTATGAAGACGCCATCACCCGCCTGCGTGCGGCCATGCCCGGCGCGTCTTTCACAACCGATGTTATTGTCGGCTTCCCTGGCGAGGACGACGCCGAGTTTAAGGAAAGCTTAGAGTTTGTTTTAAGAATGAACTTTTTAAAGGTACACGTTTTCCCTTACTCTGCCCGCCCCAACACCGACGCCGCCGCCCTGCCAAAGCAGGTTGAAAATAAAGTTAAACAGCGGCGCGCCCGTCTTATGCAAGACGAAACAGACGCGGTGCGCAGCCGGTGGATAAACCGGCAACTGGGCAGCACCGCCACCCTGCTTTTAGAGCAAGGCGACGGCAACTGCCACACCGGCTATACCGAGCAATATGTTCCTGTAGAATTATCCACAACCGATTATACCCGTGGCGACTTTGTGCCTGTAAAGCTAACCTCCTTTAATGGGCACCATTGCAACTGCGTTATTTTAGATGACTAGAAAGGGCCTTATGCAAAAAATCACCTTTGTTCCCACCCATCATAAGCACTGTACCACCCACATTCAAGACTATTTAAAAAGGTTAACAGCACCTTTTGATACCTATCTTGAAACGTTCATCTTCCGCTCAGATTTTTACAATATTACGCTGGATGACCTCTCCATCGGCTACTACGCCGTGTGCGATTCATGGGTGCTCACACAGTTTCACGTGGTGGATGAGCAGCTGCCCAAAGCCGCTGATATTTTGACGAGAATTATCCAAAAGCACGGGCTGGATTACGCGCTGGTACCCACGGGGGACACCCCGCTGCTTGATTGGAGCAAAGAAAACTACGCCCGCAGCGAAGTGCGCACCCTTTCTTACACCGAAAGTGATGCCGACGTACCGCCGCCGGAATACCCAAGGGAGATGCTAAGCCTTGTAAAACCCGAAGACTGGGAGCGGGTGCACCGCGCAACAGACAACCTTTTCGACGTATATGGCAAACAGCTGGACGACGACATGCTGTATGAGATTTATGAATTTAAAGACGGCGACGAGGTACTGGGTTACGGACTGCGGGAAGAAGTGCGGCTTTTTCCCGGCTATCAGGAAATTGGCGTTTTCACCATGCCGAATCATCGCCAATACGGCGTGGGGCGCAGTATATTATTACATCTAAAAGACATCTGCCATGAAGCGGGCAAAAAAGTTTTAACCGGTTGCTGGTTTTACAACCGCAAAGCTAAAAGCGCCCTTAACAGCGCCGGGTTTGAACAAGTATCTCAAATAAAACGTGTTTATTTTTAATGTATTTATAGATAATGAACCACCAAAAATAAACGGGCATAATAAAAGAGGGCGGTAATAAAACCGCCCTCTTTTTTATATTCTCTTGTTATGGTTTGCTAACGGGACTGTCTTTTGCCTTGGCAATGGTGCCATTTTCCACCATTAAAAACTGGCCGTCTTCCACCGTAATAACCGTTTCTGCGCCCGGCTCCAGCGTGCCGTTGTGAATGATACTTGAAAAAAGCTGAGTGCTGTCTGACGAAACCTCAAAGTAGCTTAACATCGCTTCTTCGTCGCCTTTAATGGCATAATCCCCCGGCTGAATGTCTTTACCCACCTTGTACATACCTTCTTCAAAAAGTCCCTCTTCCATTTTGTATGCGTCATTTGCCGTTGAAGAGCGGAACTTTGCCCCCTGCACCTTAAAATATTGGCCTTTTCTAACGGTAATGTAAATATGAGTGTTTATGTTTTTGTTGGCTATGACGGAATCTAAACTGCCGGTTTTATCGCTGGCTACTTCAACATACGCTTGGTAGGTTATGTTTTCCACCACATATTCATCGGCGGGAATGTCCGTGCCAACCAGGTAGGTGCCCTCATACTCCCAGTTTTGCATAAAACCGCTTGGCACCGGCACCGCGCCAGAGGTCTTGGGCGGCGTGCTGGCCGTGGTGGTTTGCCGCACTTCAGACGAGCTGGACGGAACGGGAATCTTGTCCGCGCAGCTGTCACATCCCGCCAAAATCAGGGCTATCAGCAATGCGCTAACCAGCGGTATTAATGTTTTTTTCACAGTGTATCCCCCACGCCTAAAGGCGCTACAAATTTTGTGGTCGATAGTTCTTTTGTCGTAACCATAGCATATTTAACCCGCCTAAATCAACCGCTTGGCTTTGGAATTTTATAATTTATCACCATTTTAGCGGTTTGGGCTAAAAAACAAATAGCCGATAAAGTAGCAAACCGCTACATATTGGGCGTTTTCATCCGTTTTTATCAATAAAACAGATTATTCTTGTTTATATTGCACAACTATGTCACTTTTGTTTAGGCATTATATCATTTGACGAAACTTGACGTTATCAAGTATAGTAATAGTGATACTAATATGTTATTTCTACAGTGTTTGTTACTTTTGCCGATGTGACTAAAGCCGCTTGAACCTTGCGTTTATGCCGCTTTTATCACAGGCAACATAAAGTAAGAAAAGGAGAGAAGGTGGTTGTGGGTTCTTTACGTGATGATATGTTTGTAGATTAGCGTTAGCACGGATGAGTTGGATGAAATGTGGTTTATATGGTTGTTTAACACAGCGGCTGTAAACAGGTTAACAGTGCGTTTACAGTTATGTTAAGTAACACCATTATATCCTTTCAATAGATGTGTAGCTATCGCTTTTCAATTTTTGAAGGGGGATCAAAAGAAATATGGACAATCAAAAAATTAGTTTCACACCATTACAGTTTTTAGCCATTTTTTTAGCAATGACGCTGTGCGGCCTTTTGTTTTTAGGCACCGGCATGTTGCAAAACGTGGTTAACACTGCAAGTGACACGTACGAAGAAGGACAAGCCACATTAGTTGCCTCCCGCGCTGAAGCAGATGAAAAGCTTGGAGAGGCCAAAGAAGAACTGGACGCAGGTGAAGAAAAGCTTTCCACCGCACCAGCGCAACTGGAAGAGGCAAAAGGCAAGCTGGACGCCGCCGAGATACAACTGGCTGAAGGGCAAGCTAAGCTTGACGACGCCGTACCACAACTGGCTGCCGCCGAAGTTAAACTTGCCGACGCACGCGTAGAGCTGCAACAAGGTGAGCAAAAACTGAAAGCCGCCGCCGGGCAACTGGCTGCCGGTGAACGGAGCCTTGCTGTCAACACACAAAAATACAACACAGCTCAAACCACATTCAATGGTTTGAAAGCAAAGGCTAAAGAATTAGATCCTTTAAAGGCAAATATTAAATTTTTTTCCGAGACGGCTCCAAGGGCTATAATAAAACCTGAGCTTATAAAACAGGTTAAGGCCAAAGCCAGAGCTGAAGCTGAAGAAGCTGCGACAAATACTCCTGAGCAGATTGACGCGATTGTCACTACGGCCGGTAATGATGCTGCCGCAGCTTTTGACAACATCTTCTCAAACGACGAAAAAACTTGGGAAGAATTTTATGAAAAAGCGGATTCGCTTAAAGCCGATTCTGATGCTGGAGTCCGTGCAATAGCCCAGGCGGTATTAGCTATTCTTGAGGGAGTAGAAGAAGGCTACGATGATAGTTTCGAAGGTGCACGAGAGTATGTTCCGACACTTGAAGCAATACCTAAAACAGGCGACGAAACGGTAGATGGTCACTTAGATACTCTTATAACTCTAATTAAGAGCTATAGTAGTGAAGCTACTCTAACTGAAAAACAAGGAAAAATCAACAATTTACATACTATTTTAAATGAAAATGAACTCATTGATAAGATTATTAATGGTACTGAACAAGAACTAAATACTGCTAAACAGCTCCTTGCCGCCGGTAAAACCACTTTAGACGCCGGCTACCGTGACTACGCTGACGGCCACGCCACGTTAATGACAGGCCGCGCCACCTATGCGGCAGGCATGCAAGAATACAGCACCAAAAAAGCTGAGTTCTTGGAAGGTCAAGCAACGTTAGGCGAAGGCAGAAAAGAGTTTAACTCTAAAACCGATGAATACAACACCAAACTTGGCGAATATGAAGATGGCCTCGCCACTTGGGAAGAAGGAACTGAAACCTATAACGCCACCAAAGCTGAAGTTGAAGAACAGCTGGCGGAAGGTGAAAAAACACTTGAAACCGCTGAAGTTGTATTGGGCGGCTTGGGTGTTAAATTCCTTAAAGACGACGATGCGGTTACCACTTCCAACAACTACGGCATTTTCAAAATAATTGCTTTAGTTGTCTATGCCATCGTCGGTATTCTCGTTACCGTATTGGCGGGTGCCGCCATTCTTAAAAAGAACGTTCTAGCCCTGTTAACCCTTAAATCACAAGATGTGCCCAACAGCACCATTGTGATGCGTTTACTTGGCTTTGCAGAAATTGCAGCCTTAGCCGGTGCCGCTGTAGCCATTATTCTTTACGCTACCGCCCTGCCAGCTATTGTTAAGAGCGTAGGCGGAGACGCCATGGCAGCTATTACCATCCCCTTCCAAATGAGCGCTGTAGTAATCTGCGTTGTTGTAGCCGCAGTTTCCGCGCTGATTGGTGTACTTATTGTAGGCAGCAAACTGCCGGATGGCGCCATTGAGCTATAAGCTATTTACTTAGCTTGCTAGTTTATTAAACCAGCACCCCACCGTGTTTTGCATGGTGGGGTGTTTTGTCGTTTGAAGCGTTACTGTGATGGTTCAGTAGACACTGTTTTATCATTCTTAAACAACGGCTTATTTTAACGCAGACTCTGTACTATAAAGTACCTTTCAATAACCACAACAAACAGCAACGTGTGTAATGGTTGCCGTGTTGCCAGCGCTTGCAACGCTCTAAAACGCTTAGCCAACCACTCAGGTACTTACACGCCCCCACTTATCTTGGTTTGGTGTAAACTAACCGCCAGTAGAATCTCACCTAATTGCCTTTATTATTATTATTTAACAGTAGTGTGCTATGAACTACAATCTTACCAAAACATACTCGCACCTTCTTATCTTTAATCACAATTACCATTCGCCTGCTTATTATTGAGTTGAAACAAGCTCGCCGATTATTTAAAGAGAAGCATCAATAACTCAGTTGTGCTGTTACTCACAATGGCGTCTACTTATGAGAACACATCTGCCCTTTCTGGGCAAATATTTTGCTTTAAGCAGGGTGCTGTGTATCGTCTTAAACCACTCTAAATGTTTTCTTTATACACCGTGTGTAACCCATCTTGCCTAAAGCAATCACTCCCGCAATTGCACTCTTAAATAATATTTTATGTTTTTTGAGCAAGCTGTACGCTGTTATAAATATTAAAAGCGACTAATTACGATACCACCTTTGTATCCAAACAAAAGCCTGCCTTAGCAATTGCTAAGGCAGGCTTTTACATTTGTATTGTGTACCAGCGGTTATCCATACACCTCTATATAAATAGTGGTGCCGGGGAAAACTTCCGAGTTTATTGGCAGGAAGTCTACCGAGGCAACGGTGCCACTTAAGGCGGGGTCGTCTGTTGTTATAGTAGACGTTTGGTAAGAAAAGTTTACTTTGCGTTGGTTTAAGAAAGAGGTCAAGTCAGACAGCTGGCGCCCAACGTAGCTATTCAGGTTGGGCATGTAGTATTTGTCGTTAATAATAAGTTTAATGGTATCTTTTTTAACGTTAATTTCGGTGCCTGCCCCCGGTTCAGTACCGGCGGCGGTGCCACCAATATATTCCCCATTGTTGCTGCGTATTTGTTCGGTAAATCGAATGTTGGCGCGGTTTAAGATATCCACCGCCTCAGGTCTGCTTTTGTTGGCAACGTTGGGGATTTGCGTGCCTGTGGCTTCGCCGGCAATATAAAGAACAACGTCTCGCTGGTCTTTGCCTACCTTCAGTTTGGTGCCTTTGGTTGGCGTTGTTCTTAAAACTTCGCCTTTCTCATAACGTCCATCGTTGGAAAGTTGCTCTTGCTCAAACTTTACGCCCATCGCATTCAATATGCTGGAAGCCTCTGAAATATTTTTGCCGATTAAATCGGGCATTTCCGCTTCTTCGGGCCCTTTGCTGACAACGAGGCGAATGGGTGTTTTGCCGTCCCATATCGAGCCTGCCTCCGGTTTTTGAGAGATAACGCGTCCCGCCTCAACCTCTTCGTCGTATTCTTCTTGAGGTGGGTCAAAGACAAAATGCTCATATTTCTCATTTTTAACAATGTCTGTGTAGAGCATCTCTTCAAAATTCGGGATTTGCATATCCACACTGGCGGAGATGGACATCGACGGGTCGGGCCTACCTTTGGCGAACAGCGAAATAAATAAAATCACCAACAGCAAGATAAGCACAGCACCCAGCGCCGCACCACCAACAATAAGCTGTTGGCGTGTTAGGCCAAACGGGCCTTTCTTTTCAACCATTCCACGGTCGCTTTCGCCGGTTAGGGCAAGGCGTAAATCGTGAATATTTTGAATGCGCTCGTCTGAGTTGATGCGCATCGCTCTTGAAAGACCGCTTGAAACATAAGCCGGCACTTCTTTGTTAACCTGCCGCGCCGATTTTAACGTGTCTTGCACTTTTCGCTCGTCGGCCGGGATGGGCTCTTCGCCGGTAATAAGCCGGTACACCACTGCGGCAAGGGCGTATACGTCGGTGTATTGTCCCTCAAATTCGCTGGCCGCGTATTGCTCCGGCGCTGAATAGCCGGAATAAAGTTTGGGTTTTAATTCGCTGCCCATCTGCCGCAGCGCCAAGGTGGCGTACCCTGTTAATTTGGTGGTGCCGCCACTTTCCATAATAATGTTATCTAAGCTGATGCCACGGTGCACAAGGCTTGCCGCGTGCAACTCTTCCAGCCCGATAAGCACCGGGCGCAGCATCGTTAGCGTTTTTTCTATATCCAGCGGTTCCTCTACTTTAGCGAGGTATTCTTCCAGCGTAGTGCCCTCAACCTTTTCAAGCACACCGTACGCCGTGTTATTTTCTTCAATAACATCCAACACCTGCACCAGCCCGTCTACCAAGCCCATACGCATTAAAGCGCCGTACATCTCGGCAAAGTCCATTCGGGTTGTTTTAAGCAACACTTCACTGCCGGGTTTTGGGATGATAGCGCCGTGGGTATCTCTATTGGCGCTAAGCGTTACCGGCATAAATTCTTTTATGGTTACGCGTTGCATCGTGTGGGCATCAATGGCGGAGTAGGTAACGCCTTCGCCGTCTATGCCGATGTAGCGCCCAATCGTATAGCGCCCGGCAAGTACCCATCCGTTGGGCAACGCGCCGCCCGGGTTGGTATTTTCAAATTGAATTCCACACTGCGGGCATTTTTCCGCATTTATCGGTACCCGATTCATGCAGTTATCACAGATTCTGTCCGCCATATTTTGCCACTCCTAACAGATTACTCCTTACCACCATCAGATGAAACGACAATAGTAATATTATATTTCAAGGTCTTCTGCGTTTTCCAAGGTGTGCCAGACATCTTGTACGTCGTCGTCATCATCAAGATGAGACAGCAGCTTGCTTAACATATCAAGGTTATCTTGCCCTTCTACAACGGTATAGGTGTCTGCCAAGTAATCCACCTCGGCGGAAACAACGTTATACCCTTTGTCACGCAGTGCATCACCCATTTTGGAAACAGATTCCGGCTGGGTTAACACTTCACAGATGCCTTCTTCAATTTCAAAGTCATCGGCACCAATGTCTACCACGTCTTCCATCAGCTGCTCTTCGTCCAGGTCCTTTTCTTCGATGGTAATAACCCCTGTTTTTGTAAACATAAAAGAAACGGAACCAGTTTGCCCTAAATTGCCGCCAAATTTATCAAAATAATGCCGTATGTTGGCGGCGGTGCGGTTGCGGTTGTCTGTTAAAGCAGAGACTAAAACGGCAATGCCGGAAGGGCCGTAGCCCTCGTACATAACGCCTTTATAATCGTCTCTATCGCCGCCTTGTGCTCTTTTAATAACACGGTCTATGTTATCGTTTGGAACGTTTAAACTTTTTGCTTTTTCTATCACATCACGAAGCTTGCTGTTCATTTCAGGGTCAGGGCCGCCCTCACGCACACAAACAGAAATCTCACGACTAATTTTAGTGAATACTTTAGCCCTTTGAGCGTCTGTTTTGGCTTTTTTACGCTTAATATTGCTCCACTTGCTATGGCCTGCCATAGTGAGTTTCTCCCTTTCTTTGCGCATGAAAATGCGTTTAATAATTAAAATGGAAT
>CAYZSR010000010.1:12218-14563 GCA_964479715.1 uncultured Oscillospiraceae bacterium
AACCCGGTGCCATTTTGCTTGGTTTAAAGGGCTAAATATCAGCGTTTGCAGCAATTCTTACTATTGATAAAACAGTGGTTGACAACAGCGCAAACGGCGACTACAATAAAATGGACATAAAAACAGGGGTGCCCTTTGTGGCTGAGATTTGGTTTTCCAAGAACCCTTTAACCTGATCCGGGTAATGCCGGCGTAGGAAGCTTATGAAATATATTCAACTCCTCCGCCTGTGGTTTTTATACCACAGGCGTTTTGTTTTTATGTCTTCGAATTAACAACATAAAAAATGGAGGAACAAACGATGAAAAACCCATCCGAAATGTCTCACACCGCAAAACTTGTTGAAGGTGCGCTTATGGTAGCCCTCGCCTTTGTGCTGGCCGCCATTCCTTTTTTTCAAATGCCGTGGGGCGGCAGCGTCACCTTTATCTCAACCCTTCCCATTATTGTTATGAGCTTACGCCATGGCGGCAAATGGGGCGTTGCCACCGCCGCTGTTTACGGGTTTACTCAAATGCTTTACGGCTTTCAAAATGTGCTTGCCGCAAAATATATCTGGGCCATGGTGCTGTGCGCCTTGCTGGATTATCTGATTGCTTACACCGTAATCGGTTTTGTCGGCCCTATTGCACGGCGCTTTAAAAACGCCACCGTCGGCATAACGGTAGGCATTGTGGCTACCGGGCTGGTGCGGCTGCTGTGCAGCTTTTTATCCGGCGTGCTAATTTGGGGTGGCTGGGCACCTGAGGGCATGTCTGTTTGGTATTATTCGCTTGCCTACAACGCCGGCTGGTGCCTGCCCGATGTGGCGCTGGTATTGGTGGCGGCGCTGCTTCTTTCGCGCGTAAAGGCGCTTAGCCTAACACCAGAAGCCAGCGTGCAATAACATCTTTTACGCCCGCTTAAGGTGCCCTTGCGTGCTTTTCACTGCACAAAGCCTAAAAGTTGTGATATACTGCATACAAACGACTTTTAAAGGAGAGGAAAGCTATGGCGAATCAATTGGTGGTTTGTATCGCGCGGGAATTTGGCAGCGGCGGGCGTGAAATTGGCTCAAAGCTTGCTGAAGAGCTTAATATGCAATTTTATGACAAAGAGCTGCTTAAACAAGCAGCCAATGAAAGTGGTATTTTACAGGAAGCCTTTGAAAAAACCGATGAAAAACCGGTCAGCGGCTTTTCTTACATGCCCGCTGAAGGCACCGGCATTGCGTCGCCCACGTATAAAGACTATGTGGGTTACCTACCTAACGACCGCATGCAGCAAGCCGTTAGAAACGTTATTAAAAAAGTGGCGGATACAACAACGGCGGTAATCATCGGACGCTGTGCCGATTACATCTTAAGAGGCAGGCCGAATACCCTTACCGTTTTTCTACACGCTGACCTTGAGGTGCGTATTAACCGCGTACGGCGGCTGCATAATATTGATGAAGACACCGCCCGCTCGCTTATACGCAAAACCGACCGCAGCCGGGCAAATTATTACAACTACTACACCGACCGCGATTGGGGCAGGGCGTCTAATTATCACTTGAGCATAGACACCGGTTATTTTGACGCCGAGCCCTCCGTTACGCTTATTGCAGATGTTTGCAGGCAGCTTAAAGACCGCTGAAAGCGGCGCATTTAGTTACGCTAAAATAAACGGCACCGCACAGACACGCGCCAGCTGATTTTTATACAAAGGCGCATAGGTCATGTACAGCCCCAGATTGTCTTTTAGATAGCGGATGAGCGAGCGCATTGAATCAAAACCGGCGATTTTCATCGTCAAAAAGAGCGCCAGCACCACCACTAAAATAATAACAACGATCCAAAGAATAACTTTCCCTAATGTTTTTATTTTATCACCTTTCATTAAAATAAAGTCTCATCGGCTGCGTGCTACATTGGCGGGCGCTTAATCATAAGCACCCCTTGCCTATCGTGAGTTTTACTTAAAACTGAATGACTGTCTATTACAACTATTTAAGGTAAGGTGCCTGTTACAGGCGCTTTACCTTAAAATATTATATCGTCCTTTTGAGAAGGCTGAAATGTATCTTCAGCAACCGCCGTCTCTCTATCATCGGTTAAAGCGTCTTCTTGCA
This sequence comes from uncultured Oscillospiraceae bacterium, assembly GCA_964479715.1. GTDB lineage: Bacteria > Bacillota > Clostridia > Oscillospirales > Ruminococcaceae > JAAYCI01. The sequence goes on from CAYZSR010000010.1 coordinate 14,311, forward strand.
GCGCGCTGTCTGAAAATGCATCGGCACTGTCATTTCGCAGCTTAAAGCCGTCGACAATTTCGTTTAGTAAAACACTTTGCGCGTTCAGCTGCTGGGCTGATGCGGCACTTTGCTCGGCGGTGGCGCTGTTCGCCTGCACCACGTCGGTTAACTGGGTGATGCCGTCGTTCAGTTCGTTGATGGACTCATCCTGATGCTCCGTTGCGCCGGTTATTTGCGCCATCGACGCGGCGTTTTCTTTTGAAATATCGCT
>CAYZSR010000010.1:14573-28710 GCA_964479715.1 uncultured Oscillospiraceae bacterium
TCGCTGATTTGCCCAATGCCAGCGCTAACGCTGCCAACCATCTCAACCCCTTCGTTCACATGAGCAATGCTGGTTTGTATCAGCGCTGCTGTTTCGCTGGCGGCGTCGGCACTTTTGCTTGCAAGCTCGCGTATCTCATCGGCAACAACGGCAAAGCCTCTGCCGTGTTCCCCGGCGTGCGCCGCCTCTACGCTGGCATTAAGCGCCAATATATTGGTTTGAAAGGCGATGGAATCAATCACGCCGATAACGCTGGCAATTTCTTGGCTGCTGCTCTCTATAATCTGCATGGCCTCTGTCATCTGCTTCATCGCGTGCAAGCTCTGCTGTGTTAACGTTTCTGTTTTAACAATGTCTTGCTCAGTGTTCGCGGCAAGCTTGGTGCTGGTTATGGCATGGCCGCGCACCTCTTCAAGGGCGGCGGAAAACTCTTCCATCGTTGCCGCTTGCTCGGTGCTTCCTGTTGCCAATACCTGCGACCCGGTGGCGATTTGAGAGGCGCCCACCGCCACTTGTGACGCCGCCGTCCGTATCTCTAACAGCAAGTGGTTGTTTCGCTCCACCAAATTGTTAATGGCTTGGTTGATAATGTCGTCATCGCCACGCACCGCCGCCAGCGTGGTAAAGTCCCCATCAGCAATACGCGTTAAAATAGCGGCTTGTTTTTGCACATTTTCTGCAATGGCGGCAAACGCCAAGGCAAGCTCACCCGTTTCATCTTTTGTGTTAACAGCCACCTCAACATCAACCCGTCCTTCCGCCAACTGGTTTGCGGCGGCGGCAAGGTTGGTAATCGGGCTTGAGATGGAGCGGGCTACTAATGCCCCCGCCACAATGCTAACAATAGCAACAACCACCAGCGAAATAATCCCGTTGACAATGAAAGTGTTAACGGCGGCATTTGCCTCTGATTTGTCTTGTGTTACGGCGATACTCCAATCGGTGCCTTCAACCGGGCTGTAAGCCACCAGGTTTTTTGTGTTGTTTAGGCGGTATTCACCAAAGCCGCTTTTACCGGCGGTCATTTTAGCGGCGACACCGGCAAACTCTGTGTGGGCACCGTCCGTTTCAGCCAGTTCGATGGCGTTTTGCTGCTCGCTAACTTGCTGTGCATCGCTTGACGCAACCACCGTACCGTCTTGCGCCAAGATGAAAACCTTGCCGGTTTCGCCCAGTCCCTGCAAATTAAAATCACTGGAGAGTGAATAGGCGTCCACATTAAGGGTTATAACGCCCGCTATCTCGCCGGCGGCATCGTAGTACGGTACCGCGTAGACGATGTGCAGATTGCCCGTTGCGCGCGAAATGAAGGGGTCTGAGACGACGTTTTCCCCCTGAATGGCCTCTTGAAAGTAATCATCAATAGAAACATCTATCTCTTTGCCAAAAGAAAGCACCGCTGTGCCGCTTACATCGGTGACGGCACAAGCTTGCAATCCCGCTTCTTCGTTGTCTTCTATAAAATCATTTAAAGCGGTGGCGCGTTCTGCTAGCGGCGTTTCGGTATCGCGCACAAACGGCATACTGGCCATCGCTTCTAAAATAAAGAAGTTTTGTTGCAGCCGTGCCGCCACTTCATCCTCGGCACCTTTTAAACTGGTTGCCATAACCGCTTGGCTTTGGTTAGCTAAAGTATTTTTGAAAGAAATAATATCCGCCGCTTGCCTAACCAGGGCCAGCGTTAAACCCAACGCAAGAATATAAAAAATAATTTTGTTTCTAATTTTTTTGAATTGCATAATTACCCCTTGCCTGTCCGTTGCCTTTTATTCGCCTCACCATGCCGTGTTGCTGATTCTACAGCCTTTACCACGCGCTGATGCATAGCGGGCGAGCGTACGTTATCTAGAATTAATATAACCTTTATACTTGTCAATATTATACCGTAGTTTAACATCCAATGCAACTGCAACTGCAACAAATTGCACTAAAACTATCCTTTTCCGCGCAATAATCTAGGGCAGTAAACAAAGATGATAAATACCCGGTAAAATTCACGAAAAACAGCGCCTTTTCTCTTGCAAAAACCTGCTGTGTGATATAGTATACATACTAGTTCGTCCCGTTCGGCTGCTTTGCAGCGAATAACACAGTGTTTGACTTCTTGTGAGATTCATGCTAGTATATATATGTGCACACCAATTGCTGTGCAGCTAAACACCGCGGGGTGGAGCAGTATGGTAGCTCGTTGGGCTCATAACCCAAAGGTCGGCAGTTCGAATCTGTCCCCCGCAACCACTAACAACCGCCTAGTATCTTAAGATACTAGGCGGTTGTTTTATTTTCATTATATGTTTCCCCATATTTTCATCCAATTTCATCCAATCACTAAATGACACTAAAACTGCATAAAACAAAAACAGCCGAGGCAATTGCCCCGGCTTTTTGTTGCTCTGTTTTTATTCACTTCTTTTGTAGAATTATCAGCGTCCCATAAAAAATGGTTGATAATTTGTCCCTTATGCCAAGAGTACCCTTCTTTTATTTTGAGCCGTTTAAGTTGCCTTACCATGCCGTTTTATCTTTTAACAACGAAACCTCTTTATCAAAAACCGGTATTCTATTGTTTTTTATGTCTAAAAAAGTGATAATTTGTTTGCAAAATTCATCACTTTTAACTATACTGGTATTATGTTTTATATAACCCATAATAAATGGAGAGATGAAGGTGTTAAGATGAAGGTTAAAAACTTTAAAGAAACCCCAATTAAATTACCGGAGGGCTTTTCTTCGCCCCTTGCGTGGTGGGAAGGTATTGCCGACCGTAAGGCCGGTTACTGCTCGCGCACAAAATGCTCTAATTCACCAACTACCGCAGGGTATGTAAAAAAAGACAACTCTAAGGACGACGCGCTTTATCTTGTTTCTCTTTGTGAAGAGTGCCTTGCCATAGATGAAGACGAGGTTTATCTTGTTACGGCGAGAAGCCTGCAAGAAGTAGACGAATAACTTCATTTAATTAAAGCGCTTTTTGCATTTAAAATTCGCAATAGGATAATGGGTTGCTATAAAATCTACATAGTGGGAAGATTTTTATGTCAGCTTCGTTGCTGCGCTGGCGCCTACAGCCACGCATAGCGTGCACTATCAAGCGCTTTTTAATTAAAAGCACTCGTTTCGCACTTGTTGCGCAAACGGTGTTAGACCAAAAAATAGCCCCGGCATGGTGTTATCCACCAAGTGCCGTGGGCTTTTTTGCGCTTAAAACAAAAGGTGATTGTAAACAAACGTACGCGCCTTTTTGATAATTAAAAGGCGCGTACCATATATTTTAGTTTGTAAAACAGCTTATAGTATATCGGGCGTCCACTCCATGTCTTCGCCGTCTTTTTCATAATCCGGGTCGTCGTTGCGCTTGGGTTTCGGTTGTGGAGAGGGCGACGGTGACGATGGAGAAGTACCCCCGCTTGACGACGTACCTCTGCGGGGTGTAGCGGCGCCTGCTGTGTCACCGGCGGTGCCGTCGGGCAGTTCAGCGGCAGGGTCAGCGGCGGCGCTTTGCCCACGGCGTGCAAACCAAGGCTGCTGTGCCGCTTGCTCTGCATCATCACCTTCCGGTATCTCCGTTTGGGGTTCTAAGTTGTAGAATGGATCCTTTTGCAACAGGCTTTCAACGCTGCCTACCGTGTGCCAACGCTCGCCGTCAAACCATTCAACATCCCCGTTAATAATGCGGATTTCCAGTTTGGAAAGATCTACCGATATTTTACCCTCCAGCTTTTCAGCTTTTACCGGGGTATAGCTTTCAAACTCTGGCACCGGTTCCAACCCGAGAAAAGTGTGGTTAAAAGCCGGGTTGTTATTTTCCGCTTCGTCGGTGGGGAAATAATATAGATAATCTGTTTTATCCTCGTTGTAGGCGTAAATGGTAAACTCCCCTTCATCCGCTTGTTCCACGGCGGGGATGCCGCCGTCAAAACTGCCTGTGTAGGCTATTCGCTCAAAAGTGTCACGGCTGGCAAACAGTTCCACTAAATCAATCGGCTCTGCGCCGGCATGCACCGACGAGGTAAATTCACCGGAGAGCAAGCCGTCACTTAACTCCCCTTCGTCAAGATAAACGGTGCCGCTATCACCCAGGCAAAGCCACGATGTAAAGGCACCGTTGTATTCGCCGCCGTTCGTGGTGGTATTCAGCAGCTGCAAGGCATCGCCTTCATGGGTCAGATAGGTAAGCTTGTCGCCCGCCTCATCTTTATACCATATTTTGCTGTAAAAAGTGTTACTGTTTGCGGCGTTATAGCCTGTTTTAACAAAAAGAATCTGTTCGTTCTCAGCGTCTTCAAAATAATAGTTGCGTTGCCCTTGTATCAGTTTTGGCATCATGGTTTTTTGCCAGTTGCCGTTTAAAAGCTCTGTCACCGCTTCATTCTGTGTTTCTTCGTCGGTTAATTTGTTTAAAAGAGACAGCGCTTTGCCTTTCACAGCGTCGCTTTCTTCTTCAATGTTAACAACAACGCTCTCAAGCGCTTCAAGAGCGTCTTTGTTTTGGTGCAATAAATAGCAAGCTTCCAATGTGTCTCTTTGCTTTCTAATGTACCCCGCGTCTTGATAAAGCACCGCCAGCGTCATCATATTTTCTTCGCTGCTGTCGGTCAAAATAAGCTCTTCATATTTAGCGATGTTTTTATCTGCTTCGCTCATCGCAGAATCGCCACCGCTGGTATCAATGGCTGCGCAGGCACTTAAAACAAGCGCCGCAAGTACAACGGTTAAAACAACCAATAGTGATTTTCTCTTCATTTGCAACCTCTTTACTTATCTTTATAAACATAGAGTTTTTATGGTTTATTTCGCATCATCAATAATTTTCTGTAAAAAGTCATTGGAGGCGGAGCCGTCGGGGTAGTCTTTATCGGTAAGCACCTGCTCCGCTATGGAGTATATGCTTCTTGCAACGGGCGGCCCGTAAATAGTAACGTTTTGCCCGCTTTTATCAGTCAACCGAATATACCCTCTAAAAGCAAACGCTGTTTTATACTGCTCCGGCGGCAACCCGATGAGCACCGAGGTGTAGCGGTAGCGGTTGTTGACCAGCTCGTACACGGCGTTGATGAACTGCCCGTTAGAGCCGGTGCCGTAGGAAACACCTTTTGACACCTTGGTGCCCCCTAAAATAAAGGGATACTGGGCACGGTTTTCGTCCGACATAACAAGGGTGCCATACTCTTTCAAGCGGTAGCCGCTAAGCCCCCCGCTGGAAAGCAGGTTGGCTCTGGTGTTTTTGTTTAGCCCTGTTTTAAACCGTATGCCGGCACGCCCCGTTATACGTATTGAAAAGCCATGGTAGGTCAGCAAGTTTTCAAACTCCGGCCTTGGCGTGGCGGTGTAAGAGCCGTTTCTATAGGTCAGCGTCCACACATACATCCCCACGGGAATGTTGTTTTGGTAACGGTACATAACGGCGGTTTTAGCGTGGCCGTTAGGAGCGGTTACGGTGTAGTTGCCGTTGTTGGTTTGGGCGGTGTAGGGAACACCGTCCAGATAAATTTGGTTATCGGTATAATTCGCACGGATTGGAATGTTCACATCGTATGATGCTTTGGGCATAGGGCACGCCGCCGCAGGCATGTTGTTGTAGACGGGTATCTTAAAGACAAAGGTGTTGTCTAGCGCACCGGCATCGGCGTATAAACCGCGGATGAATTTGCCCTCATTGGCGGGCGCCATAATCGCCTGCATGTATTGGTGCCAAAATAGCCCGCCCGTCGGGTCGACGTCAAACTTTTGCAGATAGCTGGTGTCTTGCCCTTGCCGAATATAGTTTTTACTAATAAGGTCAGCGCCGCCACGAATGGATTTAACCGGCGTATTCCAGCCTTCTTTTTTAGCTCTTGTCAGCCCGTTTACAAACACCTGTGTGTTGGTGGTGCCGCTGGCACTTATATTGTAGTAGTTGTAGTACCCTTCATATCCGGGGTAAGTGCCGCTGATAAGCGGCGAAGTACCTTTGCTACCCTGTTCTTGGTAAGCTCTGGAAGATAGGTGGAAAGGGCTAACGCCCAGCTCTTTGCCAACGTCACAAAATACTCTGGCGTAGGTTCTGCTGTCTTTGGGGACAACGCCTTTCATAAACGAGTTTTTCAAAAAGTTTTGTACGGCGCCCTCGGTGTGGTATTTTGCGTTATAGGTTAACAGCTCAAACTGAAAGACGTGATCTTCCGCCAGCCAATTGCGGGGGTCCAAATAATATTTCAAAGCCCCTTCTGAAGCCTGCGACCACCCCTGCCCGTAGGGGCCGCTCTTCATTTCAGCGGGCCAGCTATCCGGCACAAGGCTGCGGTTATTCTTCATTTCTTCTCGCACCACGTAGCTCCAGTCTAAGTTGGTGTCCATTTTTACAAAGGTCCAATTGGGGCGCTGTGCTTTAAGCGCATAAAGCGCCGGCTGGTAACTGGCCGGAAATTGGCTTATGTCTTGCTGTGCTGCCGAACGTGCAAAAGACCGTGCGGTAGGCTCGTTTGGTTGGTTGATATGCTCCATCTCCCACGCTAAAAAACGTTCATCAGAGCAGGCAAGGTATTCACGCAGAATGTACCCTTCAAAATGGCCATCTTCATAAAATAAACTGGTTTTTGCCCACACTTCACCAAGCTCGTTAACAAGTATATCTTCAATGTGCACCTGTTGCCCGCTGGCAACCGTTAGTACAGCGTCGCCCTCACGGCTGGCACTGCTGCGCACAATGTATTCGTCCGCCAGATAAACAAGCGCCATAATTTCTTGCTCTGTAACCAGCTGCTGCAACTGCTCTGCCGCTTGCTCGCTGATAGCGGCGCTGTCGCCATCGCTTTCCCCATCGGGATTGTCCGTATCGGAGCCGGTTTCTTCCACCGCGGCGTACACGGCTGTAGACAGCTCTAAAATAGCGGGGTTTGAAGCAACAATCCCCACCATTAAAAGGGTCGATACTATACAAAGCATAATCTTTTTCATTCTGCGCTCCTAGCTGATTCTAAACTATCGTTTTATCTATCAATAAACTATCACATTTTGCAGGATTTGGCAATTAGTTAGCGTCCTTTAACGGCGATGCGCCTAGAGTAAAGCCACCTTATGCCGTTGTAATTCCATATCCATATGGTGTTTCACTTTCACGTTGTTTGTTTGAGTGAATAGTTGAAAATGCACTGTCTTCACAACGGATTAATATGATAATAAATGATTTGTCAACCTTGTGTAAGCATACAATATATAGAAAAACAGCCACCAAGCGGGCACATATAGTTGTTTTTTGCTGTTTCACCAACATACTATCTTTCAATTAACAGCGGTTCTCTCCTATTATTTGTCTTTTATACATTTAATTTGCAAATCACTTTTGGCAACTTAAATACACTCAAAACTGATTTTGAAAACACTTTTTGGCTAGCGTACCACTATTTCTTTTCTGGAAACAGCTTTTTTCACGGGTAATTGTCAGCGTCGCTTTTATTATTACAGGAATTTTGACTGCCCCCACAGTAAGTAAATTGTGATATAAACAATATTCACTGCAGTAAATCAGTTTTTATCTAAGCGACAATTTCAGGATTCTTGGCGTAAGTTTCAGAGCATCGAAAAAACCGTTCCCTTTTAACATGAAAAAACACTCTCAACGTGCAGAAACCCAGCCTTTAGCGTGCGGTTAAAGGCTGGGTTTTACTATTCATAGCTCAAAAAGTGTTGCACTCTTTAGCTAATTATTGTGCTGATTATCGCCTGCCTTACATAGAAATTTTAATCTATAAAAGGCGTTATTTCTGTGTGTTTTCCACCCAGCTATACGCTAGCGTGCACCACTTTCTTTTTTACATCTTCTAGATACACGCTTTTCCCCGCTTTGGGCTTCGCAACACGGTGAACCCGCGGACCGATGCCTGCCAGTATCTCATTTGGTATGGTACCGCCCCACCGCGCCCAGTCTTTCACCGTAATGCTGCATGTTTTAGAGCGGCCGATGACAACGGCGGTATCCCCTACTTTTACTTGTGGTAATTCTGTCACATCCACCATCAATTGGTCCATCGCTATGATGCCAATTATCGGGGCGGCGGCACCGTTTATCAAAAGGTGTGCGTCTTTGCAGTGTCTGGGTATGCCGTCCGCATAACCGATACTGACGGCGGCAACGCGGGTATCTTTTGCTGACACCGCTTCTCTGCCGTAACCTATGCAGCAGCCCGTAGGCACCGTACGCAGGCTGGTAACGGTTGTTTTTAAGGTGAGTGCTGCCTTTAAAGACAACGGCACCTTGCCGTTAAAGACAGCACCGTAAAGAGCAATGCCGGGGCGTATGTAATCATAAGCTAGGTGGGAATAATTTATAACGCCATAACTGCTTTGCAGGTGGGTAAATCCCGGCGAAAGCCCCGCTATTTTTATGTTATTTAACACCGCGTTGTATTGCCGCACTTGGTGCATGGTAAATGATATATCGTCAGGTTTTTCAGAATCTGCGCAGGCAAGATGTGAGTAAATGCCCTCCACTTGTAAATTTTCCAGCGCATAAACCGTTTTGATTGTTTCACTATCAGCGGCATCAAACCCAAGGCGGTGCAACCCGGTATCCACCGTAATGTGTACACGCAAAGGCTGCCGCTGTGCGCTTAAAGCTATTGCATGGGTTTTATCCACCGCGGTAACGGTGATGTTGTTTTCTGCCATCTCTGTTACATCAGTCGGCTCTATATACCCTAAAACCAGAATGTTCGCTTTAATACCACAGTGACGCAACTCTAGGGCTTCTTCTGCCGTTGCCACCGCAAAATAATCAGCGCCGTGTTTTTCTAGTGCTTTGGCAACGCCCACCGCCCCGTGCCCATAGGCGCCCGCTTTCACCACCGGCATAACCTTTGCCCCCCGCCGGCTTATCTTTTTTAGCTGCGCCATATTATGGCAGATAGCGTCCACGTCAATTTCAGCCCACGCTTTTGGTTTGAGCATAAAAAAACCTCTTTTGCTTAAATATTTTCTCAAGCTTTATCATCACTAAACTTATCAGTACTGCCAGCAGCGCTACAGCGGCAAAGAAAACGACGCTGTTTAGTGCCAAAAACTCTAAACCGTTTAGTTTTGCCAGCCCTCTAACAATAAGAATGGCCCACAGGTGCATGATGTAGATCCATTTAGATAGATCCCTTGCCAAAGGGTAGCCTTTTTCCCCGGGTGTTTTCACCAAGGCAAAAATAAAGTAAACGGCGGGAATCAAGAAAAGATACATGCTTTCATGATGAGGGTCTGTGAACAGGTGGATATACGTCGTCTCAAAAAACAGCCCTGCTAAAGAGAGCAGCAGCCCAACTGTATAGGGTGTTTTAGAGGGCTTCGCCTTTTCTTTTGAACGCGCTAATATAAAGCCGATGCCCATAAAAACTGGTGCCATAAAGAGACCGTTTCTTGTGTACTGAAACAGTTTAACCAGCAATTGCTGCGCTGTGTATAAAAGGGTGCCTTCTTTAATAAAGGAATAGTAACTGTCGCCCGTTAAACCGATAATATATAACACAGAGCTTGTTAATAACATTAATTTAGAGCCACCGAAGCGCCACAGCCAATAAACAATCCATAGCCCCATCACAGAGGCAGGCAGATACCACAGCGTATAGTCGGTGCCTGTGAAGAATAGTTTTTGCAACCACTCTAAGATAGATAAATTGCTGAAGTCTCCGCTGTAGAGATTAAGCGGAAGATAAATTATCACCGCAAATAAATATAAACGCAGGGTTTTCTTGGTGAATTGATATAATTTTTCCAGCTGCTGTTTGCTTGGGATATTTTTAACTGCCAGCCTAAAAAAGAAGCCGCTTGAAACAAAAAAGAAGGGCACGGCAAGGCGCGCGATGTAGCCCGTGACAATAAAATCCGCTGTTTTATTCACGCTTAAAAGCGGGCCGGTATGGTTTGCTACCACAAAAAAGGCGGCAACTAATTTCAAAATATCTATGCCGGGGTACTGGGTTAACGGCTTTGTTTTTATGGTTGCCATAGGCAAAAAACCACCCCTTCTGCGTTGTTGTCTGATATTTGAACGGGGGCCCTGTTTTTAGCATAAAAATCTTTATACCGCGTTGCCGTTTTGCCCTCCGCGGTAAAGAGTGCAAAGCGCCCAACCGGTGATTGATATTTTAGCGCCGACATTTCGCTGGTATGATTTTCCAGCAACGCGATGTATTCCTCCAGGCAGATATTGTGTTTACTCATGATCTCTGCGTGCGGCCTGCCAACGTATCTAAAATGCCACGGCTCATTAGCAATGTCGGTAATGCTTTCTTTTTCTTTTGTGTACCGCTGCACAAAACCATAACGTGGGCACAGCTTTCTAAAGGTTTGATACACCCCCGTAGTGGGTAAATGGGGGCGAATAAAGTCTATTTCGCCGCTTGACGCCGCAAGGTCAATCGCAAGCCCTGTATGGTGTTCGCTTTTGCCGGGCAGTGCCACATATTGCCGTGTGAATTTTTCGCCTTTTTCTTTTAACGTGTCTTCATAAATATCTGTTTGCTCTGCTACGGTGCGGTAACCGCTAATGGGTATTAGTTTATGTTGTAAGTTTAGGTGGGCGGCAAGTTTTTCAAGTTGCCGCGCCGGTGTTTTGTGCATTAAAACAGCGGTGTCTCCCAATACAGGCACCATCAACTCTTCGTTTTGGTAGGCAGCTTGCACGGCATGCCGCGCGTTAACCAGCTGTAAAAAGTTTGTGTTTTGCTGCGCTGCGCTTCGTTCTTTTTTCAAAACGCCACCCCCGCCTCGTCAATAATATTCTGAACCAACTCTTCAAACCCGACGCCGGACTGTTCCATCATCCGCGGGTAACGGCTTTGCGGCGTAAAACCGGGAATGGTGTTAATTTCATTAAAAAAGAGCGTTCCGTCTTGTTTCAAAAATAAATCCACCCGTGCAAACCCACTGCAACTAAAAAGCCTATACAGTTTTTTTGCCAGCGCTTGTATCTCTTGTTGCTTGGCATCTGAAACGGGTGCCGGAAGCACTATTTTGGCGGTTTCAAGGTTGTATTTTTCATGGTAGTCAAAAAAAGAGTCTTCTAAATGAATCATATCCGGCACGCTGGCAAAAAGTGTTTTGCTGCCTATAATTGCGCAGCCTACCTCATTGCCGTCAATTGCCTCTTCAACCACAAACTTGTTGCCATAAAAAAGCACCCCTTGCAGTGCCTCCGGCAGTTGGCTTAAATGCGTAGCGCACTTTATGCCGAACGAAGAGCCCTCCCTTGCCGGCTTAATAAACCAAGGCATATTAACCGCTTTCATGGCGGTGGTTACTTCTTCAGTTAATTGTTCAATCGTTTTTTCGTCGCCATAAAAAGTGTTTTGCTTGGCGCAGTTAATGCCGGCGCCGGTTGCCAGCCGATTAGCAATGGCTTTATCCATACACAATGCTGACGCCGCAACGCCGCAACCCGCCAGCGGAATACCCGCCAGCTGCAACACCCCTTGCAGGCTACCGTCTTCCCCATTGATGCCGTGTATAATTGGTAGCGCTTTGTCAATTATTATTTGCTGCACGCCACTTTCTTTCAATAGCCAAATCCCACGGTTTTCTCGGCAGGGAGAAAGTAAAACAGGGGTGCCGTCCTGCTGCCACCACGTGTTGTTTTTTATCTGCTCTGGTTTTCCCTCAAAGAGTAGCCATTGCCCCTCTTTTGTTATACCGACGGCAAACAGATTGTATTTTGATTGATCCACCACTTTTATAACAGCGTAGGCCGATTGCAAAGAAACATCGTGTTCTTTGTTGGCGCCGCCAAATAGTATAAGTAAATTTTCTTTCATGAATACCTCCATAGCTAAAAAAAGAATAGACCTGTCTTCATGCTTATGATAGCAAAGAAAACAGGCCTATTTATCAAAACAAACTATGGATTATCTATTCTTAGTCTTACTTAAACCTTACAAATTAATGACGGCATATTTTAACTGCCTTGCGGCAACAACACCGTAAAGGTGGTAACTTCACTCTCACTTTCAGCGAAGATAAAGCCACCGTGGCTTTCAACAATTTCTTTGGCGATGGCAAGCCCCAACCCGGCACCGCCATCTTTCGTTGAGCGCGATTCATCCAAACGGAAAAACTACTCAAAAATGCGGTCCAGCTTACTTTGGGGGATAGTTTCACCTTGGTTACTTACCTCTATGGCAACGCCGCCCTCTTCAATGGCGTTTACCGCCACCTTAACAACCCCGTTTGTATAGCTATAGTTAACGGCGTTGCGCAGCAAATTATCCAGCACTCGGTCGATTTTATCGGCATCCGCCACAATGTGCACATCTTTTTGTATCGCCGTTTCAATTTTCAGATTTTTTTCACCAAGCAGCGGTTTAAATTCATCGGTAACTTGCTCTACCATGCGGGATAAGTTGAGCGTACCGTAGGTTAGTTCTATATTTTGAAGGTTAAAGCGGGTAATTTCAAAAAATTCGTTAATCAGCTGTTCTAGGCGCTCTGCCTTGTCGGTGGCTATGGATAAGTATCGCCGGCGGGTTTCGTCACTAATTTGCGGCTCGTCCCGCAACAGGCTTAGATAGCCGATAACCGAGGTAAGCGGTGTTTTTAAATCATGCGCAAGGTAAACAACCAAATCATTTTTGCGTTGTTCTGCCTCTTTTGCTTGGTAGCGACTTTGCGCCTCGTTAAACTGAATCTGCTGCAAAACCGGTTGCACTTCTTTAAGGTTTTTAGACAGCGTTATCTGTTGTTCCGGGTGAGTTAACAGGCTTTTAATGCCGGCAACAAGCTCTACAATATCAAGGGCGCTTCGGCGCCACTGCCAAAATGCAATGGCAAAAACACCAACCAGCCATGCAAAAATAAAAACCGCCGGAGCAATATACCTTAAAAACGCCAACGACGAAAAAAGCGGGTCGTTTGCGTACCATGTAAACTGGTCTTTTAGCCACAGTGCCGCTAAGGATAAAATGCCAAGCGCCAGTGAATAGATAAGTACATTGCGCACAAAAACCCACACATATCTTTTTAAGATGCGGTTTTGCAGTTGGTTTGCTTCCAGCAGTTTTGTCGCGTCTTTTTCTTTTAATTGGTTGTATTTATAAAAGAAATAAAAAGCGATAACCAGCGTACCAATAAACCATAGGATTATAAAAACAATGCCAAGCAACGCCGTTCTAAACGGCGCGTTGCTGCGCACTATGCCATCTTTCCCTTGAATTTGATACGTTAAAAAAAAGTTGCCGACAAGGGCAAACAAAAAGAGCATAAAAACAATAAGTGAATGGAGTGCAAACGCCCACATCATCTGACGGCGCAGTCTTTTTTTATCGTTAGCTTTCAATTTTATAGCCAACCCCCCATACCGTTTGTATAAATTTTGGGTTTCTTGGCGGCTCGTTCAGCTTTTCCCTTAAGCGAGCAATATGTGCCATAACGGTGTTGTTGCTGTTCATATATTTTTCTTGCCATACCGCCTCAAAAAGCGCTTCGGATGAAACCACTTTGTCTTGGTTTTCGCACAGGTGCCATAAAATTGAAAACTCAATCGGTGTCAGTGCCACTTCCTGTCCATACAGAGTGCATAGGTGCTTGTCTTTATTTATATATAAGCCACGTATCTCATAAAAAATGGTGGGTTTTGTGGCTGTTTGCGGCGCGTTATAGTCTTTGGCACGGCGCAGCTGTGCTTTTACCCGCGCCAACAACTCCATCGGGTTAAAAGGTTTGGTAATGTAGTCATCCGCCCCTTTGGTTAAGCCGATTATTTTGTCTTGGTCTTCAATTTTTGCCGTTAGCATGATGATGGGAAATTGATGCTTCAAACGGATTTTTTCACACAGTTCAAAGCCGTTAAGGTCCGGCAACATCACATCTAAAATAGCCACGTCGGGGACGCTGTGCTTTAACCACTTCAAGGTTGACGCCGCGTCATAACATTGGGTAGCTGTGTAACCGGCGTTTTCAAAATAGATGGCTAAAAGGCCGGCAATATCCTTTTCATCGTCAACAATCAAAACATGTTTTTTACCCATTCAATCCCCACATTTTACTCTGAATTATCTTTATCTTACTCATATTCAATATATAGGGTTTGGTGGCTAATGTCTATAAACCACCGTGAATATCACAAAAATGTAAGGTATGGGGCGGTTTGGTTCTTTATACATATCTTGCCAAATAGCTACCATTA
>CAYZSR010000011.1:0-24488 GCA_964479715.1 uncultured Oscillospiraceae bacterium
CCTCGCTTATTTATTAAGCCATTACGCCTTGCGGGCGGCGGCTTACACTTTTTTGTTGGTCTAGGGCGGTTATCGCCTTTATTTCTTCGTCGGTTAGTTTGAAATCAAAAATATTGCTGTTTTCGGCAATGCGCCCCGGGTTGACGGATTTTGGAATAACCGCCAGCCCCTGCTCAATTTCCCAGCGCAGCATCACCTGCGGCACCGTTTTGCGGTACTTTTCGGCAATGCTTTTTAACACGGCGTTGTCGTTCATCAAGCCGCGCGCTATCGGCGCCCACGCCTGCACAATCATCTTTTTTTCCTTGCCGTACGCCACTAAATCACCGCGGTAATACTGGGCATGAAATTCCACTTGATTGAGCATCGGCATAATATCAACTTCTTTTTCCATCGCTTTCAAAAGATAAAGAGGAAAGTTTGCAACGCCGATGGCGCGTACCCTTTTTTGCTTGTAAAGCGTTTCAAGGGCGTGCCACGTTGCCAAATAGCTGTTTTCAACCGGCCAATGCACAAGGTATAAATCTAAATAATCAAGCTGCAAACGCTCTAAGCTACGCTCAAAGGCCGCCAGCGTTTTGTCGTAGCCCATTTCATCTATCCACACTTTGCTGGTTACAAACAGCTCTTCTCGCGGTGTGGCGCACCGCTTTATGCCCTCGCCTATCGCTTTTTCGTTACCATACAACGAGGCGGTGTCTATTAAATAAACGCCGTTTTGCGTGGCGTGGTGTATGGCGCTGATAATTTCTTCGTCTTTTGCCTCGTAGGTGCCAAGCCCTGCTTTAGGCAGCTGCACCTGGTTTGCAAGGGTGTAGCTGGGCGGCTTGTTGATTTTTTGATTATTCATTGAAGGGCCCCCATAAATAATTTCTTTGCGTCGGTATTTAAAACAGCCCACTTCATCGAGAGATGAAAGTGGGCTGTTGGTTTATTTTAGTTAAAAGGCTTGTGGCAACGAATCTTTAGCTGTTTCTATTCGTTTAATGTCTGCCCCAAGCGCCCGCATTTTTTCAACAATTCTTTCGTAACCGCGCTCTATGTGGCTAATTTCGGTAATTTCGCTGGTGCCGTCGGCACCCAGCGCCGCCACCAGCAGCGCCGCGCCCGCCCGCAAATCAGACGCTTGCAGCGGTGCGCTTTGAAGGGCATCCACCCCTTCAACCACTGCCACCCGCCCGTCTACCTGAATGTTGGCGCCCATGCGCAACAGTTCATCCACATAGCGGAAGCGGTTTTCCCAAATGCCCTCGGTGATAATAGAGGTGCCGGCGGCGCATGTTAACAGCACCGTCATCTGCGGCTGCATATCGGTTGGGAAACCGGGATGCGGCATGGTTTTTATGTTGGTTGAACGCAACTTGCCGCTGCGCTTAACCCGTACCGATTCATCGTACTCGGTAATCTCGGCGCCCACTCGTTGCAGTTTTGCGGTAATGGGCTCCAAGTGTTTTGGAATAACGTTTTTAATAAGCACATCGCCACTTGTCATAACGGCGGCGGCCATGTAGCTGCCCGCCTCAATTTGGTCGGGGATAATGGAATAGGTTCCGCCGTACATTTTGTCAACACCGCGTATTTTAATAACGTCGGTGCCGGCACCGCGTACGTCAGCGCCCATGGTGTTTAAGAAGTTTGCCACGTCGACAATGTGCGGCTCTTTGGCAACGTTTTCAAGCACCGTTGTGCCTTTGGCGCGCACAGCGCCCAGCATGGCGTTGATGGTGGCACCAACCGACACGGTGTCAAAAAAGACGTGGGCACCATTTAATTGGTCCGCCCGCACCTGTATCTGCCCATATTCAACCGAATCGGTTGCGCCAAGGGCAGAAAACGCCTTAAGGTGCTGGTCTACGGGGCGGGGTCCTAAGTCGCAGCCGCCCGGCATGGCCACAGTGCCTTCACCGTAGCGCCCAAGCAACGCGCCAAGGTAATAATAAGAAGCGCGTATCTTGCGGCTGTGCTCATCCGGCACGATGGTGGAGTTAATATGCTTTGTATTTACTTCAAGGGTGGAACGATCTATCATGCGTACTTCAGCACCCATGTCACTCAAAATGCGTACCGACGTAGCGACGTCGCTTATCTCGGGTAAGTTTTCAATGCGGCAAACATCGCCGGCAAGAATGGTTGCGGGTAATATAGCAACCGCGGCATTTTTTGCGCCGCTGATTTTCACTTCACCTGTTAAGGCGTTGCCACCACGTACTAAAAATTTTTCCAACCTATTAACTCCTTATAGACAAAACCGCAAAAAGGCGGCTTATATTACAATATTTGACATTTGTGCACCGTAATACGGGCATTTACACACAAAATGCCACAGCGTTATTATACCATTAAGACGGCAATAATGAAAGTTACAAATTAACAAAAGTTTCGCACCGAGGAATGACAGCGAAATGACACCATGACGTTAACGCCACGGAGCTGAAACATAGCTGTCCGGGTTAAGCAGCTGCCCAGTGCGCGCGTTTTGAAACTCAAGGTGCACGTGCGGCCCGGTGGACACACCGGTAGAACCCACAGCGGCAATGTATTGCCCCTGCTGCACAACCTGCCCCGATGAAACGTTAAGGTAAGAGCAGTGCCCGTACAGCGTCAGCAAACCATCGGGGTGTTCAATTTCCACATAGTAGCCGTAACTCCAATGGTAGCCAGCCGTGCGCACTATGCCGGCGTTGCAGGCAAAAATGGGGGTGCCCGTCGGGGCGTTGATGTCACGCCCGCGGTGCCCGCCGCCCATACCTCTGCTTGAGTATGTTGCAGCCGGCACCGGCCACATGTACGCCGGGTTGTAGCCGCCCGTGATGGAATCTGAAAAGTCATAGGTGCCCACTTCGGTAATCTGTTCTTGCGGGTGGTTGAGAACACGTGTTTTTTCATCTAAAACGACACGGTTAACCAGTTCACCCTCAATATAGATATAATCCACCCACACTTCTTGCATACCGTCAATGCCGCGTTGTAACGTGCGGCGGACGCCTTTGGCTTTTTCATTAGTCTCCCGTTCAACCGACGCAAAGGGAATAATTTCCGTCTCTTGCTTTTGCACCGCCGTTTGCACCTGCAGATAAGGTACTTCGGGGGCGATAAGCAGGCTGACGCCGCTTGCCGGGATGGCAGCGGGCGCGTCGTCTTCCAATATTTCAGCGTTGCGGCTAAGCAACGTATCAATCAAAATATTATTTTCATGGGCAATGTCGGCAAGCGATTCATCGCCGCTGGCGATGTGCCGCCTTTCTTCCGTTTCAACGGCGGAAAGGCGATTAATCAGCGTGTCGTAATCTTCAACGCTGTCGGTCAAGAAAACGTCGTCGGCTTCAGGGTCGCACTGAATGTCCCGCACGAAGGAAACACGGGCGCCTTCCTGCTCATGCTGCGCTAAAATGTCATTTAAAAAGATGCGCAACTCTTCCCCTTCTGTGGTAACAGAGATAAGCTCACCGTCAACATAAAGCCCGGTGGCGTCTATAATATCCATTGCCGATTCTTTTAATATATCGTTGGCAAGCTGCTGTTTGGAGGTAAAGTTTTTGGCGTTGTCCACCTTTAACACGGGGGAAAACTGCCAGTCTTCAAGGGTTTGCCCACCGCCAAGCTGCAACCGCCCGCGGATAATGCTTTTGGCGTCTTCCAGCACCGATTCATCGGAGATGTGGGCGATGGGCTCGCCGTCCAGCTCAACCGCCAGCCCATACTCGGTGCCCAGCACCGACGTTACGGTAAAGACAAAGACAAAGAGCGCCGCCGCCGGCAGCACAATGCCTAAAAGCCAGCCAAAACGCCCCAGAGCGCCTTGTTCTTGCCGCGCCGCACGGGCGCTTTCAAAGCCGCCGCTGCGCATAGTTTCAAAACGGCTACGTGTTTTTTTAACAGGGGTACGCAGTTGCTTCAATATATCGCTGATAAAACCTTCCACCAGCGTTGTTAAAAAGCTGAACAACACCGCCACCATGCCGAAGACCAAAAAGGCGATGCCTTTAATCCAGCGCCAGACCATAACCGCTTTACTTTCAGCAAAAAAACCCAGGTTGTTAAACAGGTCGCCAAAAAAGCGGATGATTGCGTTGGACGAGCCCTCAATGGGCGCCAGCCATATTTCCTCTTCAGGCGGAATGGCGGGAATGCGTTTTTCTTTTTTAGGGCGCCGGTTTGTTCCCTTTTCAAAAGCTCTTTCAGGTAGCTCGTCGGCGGCTCTTTCGCTGACAATAGCCGGCGCCGGTTTGTCCTCGGTTTGCGGCGCATCGTCTGCCGGCGTTTGCGGCTGATAGTCAGCATACAGCGGCTGGTCATCCGGTTGCGGCGGCACTTCAGCCGCTTGCCGTGCCGTTTCGGCGTCTATCGCCCGGCGCTTTGCCGACTGCGCTAAAACGTCATCTAAGATAGCGTCGCTACTGGCGCGGTGGGTCACACGGGGTGCCTTTTCAGCGGCGTCGGTCCTTTTATGCGCCGACGCATCGCCGTTTGTTTTAACCAGCCCTTTGCGCACCGCGTCGGCGTAAATGCTGCCGGTCGGTTTGCTGGCTGTTGGCCCTTTATCATCACTTTTAGCAGGCGGTACAAAACGGTCTGCCAAGGTGCCGCTGTCACTTTGTTTTTGCTCGCTTTTAAGCCGTTCTTCAAGGCGTTTTTCACGGCGCGCGGCTCTTTCCCACGGCGGGATATCGCTAAACCCACGGGTGCCCTCGTTGGTTTTAGGCGGCTTTTGGTCGCTCTTTTCCGCCGGTGCGTCGCCGCGATGCGGGCGCACTTTATCAAGCCCACCTTCGTCGGAAGACTTGGAGCGCCACACGGCGCTGTGTTTTATATATTTAAAGGGCATAAAATCAGCTCCCCCAGTTTGTCATGTAAGGGTTTATTATACAATTATATTACTTTAAATTCAAGCGGGCGGTTTCGTGAAAAAGATGTGACATAGCCGCCTTCTTAAAACCAAGTTTTACAGCCGCCCGCATAAAATCTTCAGGCGGTGAGCATTGCACCATGTGTGGCTTGCTTTGCGGCTCTTTAAAACGCGCTTGGTAGCAATGCAAAGCGTGTCTTTCAATAATCTTTTCACCATCGGTTTCGCCGCCGTAAAGGGTGTCTCCCACCAAGGGGTTGCCTCGGTTGGCAAAGTGCACCCGTATCTGGTGGGTACGCCCCGTTTGCGGACGCACCATCACAAGGGATGCATCGGCCGTTTCAGCCACCCGTTGATACCGCGTAACGCTGGGCTGTCCGCTGTGTGAAACACGGCGCTCTATTAAGCTCTCATCACTTCTTTGGATGGCGCCATTCAGCACACCGTCCTTTGCCAAACGCCCGTGTAAAAGCGCGAGGTAGGTTTTCTCGGCGCTGTCCGTCACCACAGCCGCGGCAAAGCTATTGTGCGCGCACAGCTGCACGCCGCTGGTATTGGCGTCAAGCCGGCCGACGGCGTGAAACACCGCCCCTTCTGCGCCGTTTGCCTGCCGCCATCCGCAATAGGCGTTGGCGAGCGTGCCGTCCGCGTAGTTCAGCGTGGGATGCACCGCCATAAAAGGCGGCTTATTGACCGCCATGACATGGTGGCTGTTATAAAGAATATCCAGCGCTATCGCCTGCGGTGTAACGGAAAAACCGATCGGTTGCGGCAGTGTTAGCAAAACACTTTCATTGGCTTTGAGAGAGTGATTGGTAAAAACACGCTCACCTTTTATAGTCAGCCCGTCCGTTTGTTTTTTAAGTGTTCTGAGCAGCGCCGTAGAAACCCCTTTAGAACGCAAAAATGAGCCGAGCTTCATACCCGCCTCATGTTGTGTTGCTGTAAAAGTTAGTTTCATTGCGGCACCACCATTACATAAACACTGCCCTCGGTGCATCGCACGGTTGCTTTTTCGTCTGTAAATTCGTTGCTGACGCCGATGGGAAAATCGGTGGTGAGTGTGGCGTTGTTCAGCGGGTATTTCAGCCCTTCTAAAGTGACGCCGCGCGCTGTGCCGCCGGCGGCCAACACGCTAACCCAGCTGGCGCTTTTTTCCAACGTAAGCGCCCCCTCGGTAACGCAGTAAATAAAGCCGTTTTCGCCGGCCAGCCACGGTGTGGCCCCCCGCCGGGACAGGTAAAGAAGCGTTTGCAAAACACCAAAGGTGTGGTCAAGCCGCCCACCCGCCGCACCCAAAAATAAAATATCTTCAAACCCGCGCCGCAATGCTTCCTTGGCGGAAAAATGGGCGTCGGTATCGTCTTTTTCTTTCGCCAGTTGAATAATGGCGGTGGCGGTGTCCGGTTTTGGCGCCGAGTCACAATCGCCAACGGCTAAATGCGGCCGATAGCCCAGTTTTTGCGCTTGTCTGTGCCCGCCGTTCGCCGTGATTAGAAAGGCGTCCGGTTTGATGTATTGTTTCATTTCCATCGGTGTGGGTAGCGCGCAAAAAATAACGCATTGCCGCTTGCTAATAGCGATCCAACTCCTTTGCCTGTTGATAAAGTGTAACGTAGTTGTTGTAGCGGCTTTCGGTGATGTCGCCGTCTTTAAGCGCTTCGCGAACAGCGCAGCCCGGTTCTGACACGTGCGAGCAACCGGAAAATTTGCAGTAAGGCATAAATGCCGCCACGTCGGGAAAGGCAATTTGCATGTTTTCCGGCAAAATGTCGGCTTTGCCCTGCAATTCAAAACTTGTAAAGCCGGGCGTGTCGGCAATCAGCCCGCCGCCCACTTCATAAATCTCCACTTCACGGGTGGTGTGCCTGCCCCGCCCCAGCTTTTGGCTGATTTCGCCCGTTTCTCTTTCATCTTCCCCTAAAAGTGCGTTCAAAAGGGTGGATTTCCCTACCCCGGTATTGCCGGCAAAAACACCGAGGTTGCCTTTCAGTAAACGGCGCACATCGTCTAAGCCGTGCTCTGTTTCGGCGTCCACAACAAGCACCTCAAAACCGGGGCTTGCGTAGTCTTTCAGCAATTGGTCGGCGCCGGCAAGGTCGGTTTTAGTGATAAGCAGCACCGGCGTGGTGTGTTGGTCCACCGCCACGGCAAGCAGTTTGTCGATGGTGAGGGTGTTGGGCAGCGGCTCGGTGGTGCTGGCGACGACAAAAAGCACGTCGACATTGGCAACCGGCGGCCGCACAAAGTAGTTTTTACGTTCGTGAATTTCGGTAATGTGCTCGCTGCCGGCTTCCATTTCCATCGTCACCCAGTCGCCCGCCAGCGGTTTAATGCCCCGTTTGCGAAAGATACCGCGCGGTTTGCATTCGCACAGGTTACCGTCTTCGGTTTTTACATAGTAGAAGCCGCCCACACCTTTGTAAATGCGTCCCTGCATCGGTTAGCCCTCCTCGGGCGGTACTTCAGCGCCGGGGTCGGGTCCTCGGGATACGGTGATGGTAACAACGGTGCCCGGCGGTAATTTAGTGCCGGCGCGTAAGTCCATAGAGACAACATAGCCATTTTCCACACTTTCGTGGTAGCTTCGTTCAATTTCTATGGCGTAGCCCGCCTTGGTCAGCGCCGCTATGGCGTCTTTTTCGCTCTTCTTGACTACATCGGGCAGCGCGTCCGGTTCTTTTTCTTTTTCCTCCTCGGGCCCCAGCGACACCGTTACGTGCACCAGCCCGCCGATAGATCGCGTTGAGCCGGCGGTGGGTGTTTGGTCGATGATGGTACCCTCGGGGCTGTCATCGTGCTCTTCCGTTTGAATGCCGAGCTGTAAATCGGAATTTCTTAATACGCGGGTGGCGTCGTCAACGGTTAGCCCTACAATAGATGGCACGGTGCGCTCGTAGTGACGGCGCTCACTTGAAATAAGAATGGTAACCACCGTATCGGGCAGGTTTTGCACCGTTGAGCCGGCGGCCGGCTCGGTGCCGACGGTTTTGCCGATGGGCACTTCTTTGTCCACCACCATTTTGGCGTAGGGCCGCAGGCCAACATCTAAAATTTCTTCTATCGCTTCGTTTTTAGTCATGCCGGCAACGTCGGGTATTTTAATATCGACAATGCCGATGTTAACAGTTAGATAAATGCGCTGGTTCGCCTTTACTTTTTTCTGCTGTTCGTCGGACGAAGTGGGATTTTGCGCAACCACTTCACCGGCGGGAATGTCCGGGTCGCTTTCTTCCCGCACTTCAACCAGCCGCAAATGGTTGTATGGGTTATCTTTCAGCATTTTTTCAACGTCGTCGTATTGCATGCCAACAAAGTTTGGCAAATCAATGTCGTCGTATTCGCTAAAAAGCGGGTTGCCGCTGTTGCGCAGCATATTCCACATCAGCAAGATACAAACGATAATAACCGCCAACGTTATGCCGGCAATGGCAGGAACCAATATGCCTTTTCTTTTTTTCTTCTTTTTCATATTACCTGCTTTTTTTGTCGCACTTTTGTTGTCTTTCATCACACGGTTAATGTATTTTGTGTGCTCGTTGGCGCCCAAATAATCGTATTCAAACTTAATGCTGGGATTGTTTTTTAATTCTTCAATGTCGCGCATCATTTCAAGGGCACTTTGGTACCGTTTGCTGGGGTCTTTAAGCATGGCGCGGCCAACAATTTCACTTAACCCAACCGGCACGCTGGGGTTTACCTCAACCACAGGGCGCGCCGTTTGGGAAATTTGCGCCACCGCTATAGAAACGGCGTTGTCACTTTGAAAGGGCAGCTGCCCGCACAGCATTTCATACATCATGATGCCGACGCTGTAAATGTCTGCCCGTGGGTCGGTGCCGTCACCTTGGGCTTGTTCCGGGCTGATGTAGTGCACACTGCCGATGGCTTGGTCCGACGCGGTGTGTATGTCTGAGCGGGCGAGGCGGGCGATGCCGAAATCCATCACTTTAAGGTTGCCGTCCCGTGTTAGCATAATGTTTTGCGGCTTAATGTCCCGGTGGACAACGCCGCGGTCGTGGGCGTGTTGCAACGCTTTAAGAATTTGCTCTGCGAAGTGCAGCGTTTCTTTATAGGTAAGCGGCTCGCCGCGTTGTTCCATATATTTTTTAAGGGTGATACCGTCAATGTATTCCATCACGATATATTGTATGTTTTCGCTGATATTAATGTCGTACACTTTAACAATATAAGGGTGGTTAAGAACACTAATGGCACGGCTTTCATTTTTAAAGCGCCGTACCAATTCACGGTTTTCACGAAATTCAGGTTTTAGTATTTTAACGGCGACGTAGCGGGTTTCAAGCAAATCTTGCGCTAAGTAAACATCGGCCATACCGCCTTCGCCGGCGCGTCTTTCAAGAATGTATCGGCCATCCAGCTTCACGCCATCTAAATTATTCATCAGCCGTTTGCCTCCTCTGCATAATAAGTACCGTAATATTATCTGTGCCGCCGCCTTCTAAAGCACTGTCTATCAGGCCGCTTGGTATGTCAAAAAAGGCACTTTCATCAAGTTTTTTCAATATCTCATCGTGGGGTACCATATTGGTTAACCCGTCGGTGCAAATAAGCAAGATGGCACCGGCATTCAGCGCCCGCCGGCTATAAGAGACATCCACCTCATCTTCAACGCCAAGGGCGCGGGTTATCACATTTTTCTTGGGGTGGTGCTCTGCCTCTTCGGCGGTGATAACGCCGGTGTCAATCATCTCTTGAACAACGCTGTGATCGCGCGTTAAAAGGGTGAGTGCGCCGTCTTCATACAGGTAGGCGCGCGAGTCTCCAACGTGGGCAAGGTGCAACACATCGTCAAAAACCACCGCCACCACCGTGGTGGTGCCCATGGTGAGGTCGCCATCACCCGATTGGGTGAAGATTTCGGTGTTGGCAAGATAGATAGAATCTAATATAAGGCGCTCTACTTCGTCGCTGGTTTGCACCGCCGGCAAATGCTCTGTTAATTCTTTGCCGATACAATTTACCGCCAGCGCGCTAGCCAGTTTGCCGTGCTTTGCGCCGCCCATGCCGTCGCAAACAACGCCGTAGGCGCCATGCTCGTGCAGGTTGCCGCTTCTATAATTATCTTGGTTTTCTGAGCGGTCTTTGCCAATATCGGTTTGACCCGCCATTCTCATATAAATCCTCCGTTGGAGTGTCCCAATGACTTATCTGTAAAATCTTTATTTCATATTTTGCGCCCGCAGCTGGCCGCAAGCGGCGGCGATGTCATCGCCCAGACGACGGCGTACCGTTGTGTTGACGCCATGTTTTTCCATATAATTTTTAAACGCCTCTACCGCCTCTTCAGACGAGGGGGTAAAATCAAATTCTTCCACTTGGTTAAGACGTATTAAATTAAGGTGCGACCGTGGCGGCCCAATTTCCGCAAGCCATGCCGCCAGCGCACGCGCGTCTTTTTCGCCATCGTTCACGCCGTCTATCAGCGCGTATTCAAAGCTGATGCGTCGGCCGGTTTGCAGGGTGTAGCGTTGGCACGCCTGCATCAGCGCTTCAATAGGGTACGCTTTATTTACCGGCATCAGCCGGGTGCGCACTTCGTCAAACGCGGCATGCAGTGAAACACTTAACGTTAAAGACAGCTGCTGCGCCGCCAGTTTATCCATGCCGGGTATCAGCCCGCACGTTGAAAGCGTTAGGTTGCGCCCCGCCATATTATAGCCGTCTTGGCTGGTAATAATATCAATAAAGCAAAGCACGTTGTCCAAGTTATCAAGCGGCTCGCCGATACCCATCATCACAAGGTGCGATATGGGCAGCCCGGTAGCGGCAACGACGGTGTAAAGCTCCGCCACCATTTCACCGGCGGTCAGCGGGCGCACCAGGCCTTTTTGCCCCGATGCGCAAAACCCGCACGCCATGCGGCACCCCACCTGCGTTGAAACACACAGGCTGTTGCCATGATGATGGCGCATTAAGACTGCTTCCACCTGCTCACCGTCTTGGTATTGCAACAGCAATTTTTGCGTGCCGTCGTCGGAACGTTGCTGCGATACAACGGCGGGCTGTTCAATATAACAGTTTTGTTGTAATGCGTCGCGTAAATCCAGCGGTAGGTTGGTCATTTCCTCAAAATCAGTCACGCGCTTTTGATGCAGCCACTCAAAAAGTTGCTCTGCCCGGTAGGCGGGCTGTTTCAGCTGTTCCATCAACTCTTTCAGCGCCGGCTGCGTTAAACCTAGTAAATCTGTCTTGATTTTTACCCCATCCATTTTATCATACTCTTTCGAGAGTTGCCACAAAAAAACCGTCTAAACCTGTTTTATGTGGTAATAACAACATCATATTGTCTTCTAATATAGCGTTTTCAGGCTTGGCGGGCGGTTCTATCACTCTAAAATCGTCGTTTTTCTTTAAAAAGTTATTAACGATGTCTTGGTTTTCCTGCCGCCGCACCGTGCAGGTAGAATAAACAAGGCGCCCGCCTTTAGCAAGGTAGCGCCCCGCTGTTTGCAATATTTCAGTCTGCAACGCCTCAAGCTCGGCCCAGTTTTCCCCGGTACCGTAGCGTAAATCCGGTTTTTTAGCGATGGTGCCAAGCCCGGAGCACGGCACATCACACAATATTTTATCAAAATGGCCCAACGTATCATTGTAAACGGCGGCATCATTTATACACGCCGTTACGCCATCTAAGCCAAGGCGGTCTAAAGAAGCTTGCAACAAGTTTACACGGTGGGTGTCCATGTCGCAAGCGGTGATGCCCTGCCCCGCCTTATGGGCTGCAGCGGGGTCAAACATCGCCATGGCAAGCGCCGCCGTTTTACCGCCCGGTGCGGCGCATAAATCCAGCACCGCGTCGCTTGATTTGGCGTTCAGGCAGGCGGTGGCGTAACGGGAAGCGAGCCCCTGCACATAATAATAGCCCTCTTGGTAAAGCGCATCGCCCGCCACACCGGTAGCCAGCGTAACATTAAAGCCGCCATCAAGCGGCGTTTCTTCGGTGGTTGCACCGCTCGCCAACAGCTTTTCTTCCAGCGCTTTGGCGGTGGTCTTATAAAGATTTGTATGAATAGTGAGTGGCGGCGCCTCAAAAGCAGCGCCGAGAAAGGCTTCGCAATCATCGGGCAGCGCCTGCATGAGTGCCGCCGCCACCACCGGTGAAACGGAGTAAAGCACCGAAAGGCGCTCTGCTTCATTTTCAAAAGGACCTTGCGGCAACGGTTTTTTCGCCGCTTTTCTCAACACCGCGTTAACAAAGCCGGCGGCGCTGGCTTTTCTAAAATGGCGCGTCAGCTTAACCGCCTCATTAACGGCGGCGCGGGCGGGCACATCCATAAAATGTATTTGATACAGCCCCGTTTCTAAAGCGGCGCGCACCTCAACATCCAATTTATCTATCTTGCGCCGCAGGTGTGGTGCCAGCATATAATCCAGCGTAACAAGCCGCTCTGCCGTACCATAAAAAAGCGCACTTGCAAAAGCCCTCTGCCTTAAAGATAAAGACAGAGGGGCAAGCGCGTTTTTTAAAGATAGGTTGCTCCAACCGCCGCGATGCAGCTGTATAAGCGCTGTTACGGCGGCTTTTCGTGCCGGGTCTATCGTTTGTTTTGACATATCAGCCCTACCTTGATGGGTCTTTGCGTTAGTCGTTTCTGCGACCAAAGGCCGTTACATAATACATCAGTTGCAACATACTGGTGAGCAGCCCCGCCAAATAAGTTAAGGCGGCGGCGGTCAACACTTTTTGCACCCCTTTGCTTTCTTCAGGGGTAACCATGCCGCTGTCATTCAGCGTGTTAACGGCGCGGCGCGAGGCGTTGAGTTCCACCGGTAACGTAACCAGTTGAAAGACAACCGCCAACGAAAAAAGTACGATGCCGATGTTGATAAGTTGCGGCAGGCTAAAAAGCAACCCGATGAAAATAAGCGGGACGCTGAGCGCCGAGCCGAGGTTGGTAACCGGTACCAGCGCAGAGCGCAGACGCATCGGCAGGTAGCCCACTTCGTCTTGCACGGCATGCCCGCATTCGTGGGCGGCAACGCCGACGGCGCCAATAGTGGCGCGCCCGTAAGTTGCCTGAGACAGCCGCAGCTTTTTGTCGCGCGGGTCGTAGTGGTCGGTTAGTTCACCGCGCACCTGTTCCACCTGTACTTTTTGCAGGTTGTTACGGTTAAGAATTTCCCGCGCGGCTTGAGAGCCGGTTAGCCCCTGCATGGTGGGCACGTTTTCGTACTTTGCAAAAGTGGTTTTCATTTTAATTTGCGCCCACAGCGTAATGAGTATGCCGGGAATCATAAAAGCGAAATAATACCAGTTGTAATAAAACAATAAAAGCCCTCCCTGAGCGTTATATAAGGTTGGCGGCAGGCAAACAGTCGCTTGTTAAACACCGCAAAGTATCTGCAAAAGCGAGTATGTGTTGGCCGCCCTGGTATTCCTCACCACGCCATGGCGTTTGCACACAGGCAAACAGTTTTCCCTTTTCATTAAAGAATCAATATAACAAAGATGCCGCTTTATTTCAAGATGTTGTCGCCGGCTTTAAAGCGGCGTCCCGCCGCCCAGGCCGCCCCGGTCATTGAGCGTGCCCCTGCCGGCAGTAATGTTTCCAGCATTAAAGCGCCGTCGCCGCAGCAGACGGTAAGCGGGTTGGTGCGGGCAATTTGGCCCGGCGGGCCGGTTTCTTCGGTTTTGCGTGTGCGCAGCACCTGCACCCGTTTGCTTTTGTGCGTAAACCACGCCAGCGGCCACGGGTTGCAGCCGCGCACTAGGTTGTGCAGCGCGTCAGCCGAGTAAGAAAAGTCCATCTCACCGTCTGATTTATCGAGGCGTGGCGCGTAGCTTTCTTCACCTTCTTGCGGCGTCGCTTCAACTTTTTCTTCTTTTATATCGCTAACAACGTCGCTTAAGAAACGAGCGCCGATGCCGCTGACAATTTCAAACAGCTCGCCGCTGGTGGCGTCGGGCGGGATTTGTACCGGTCTTTGGGCCAGAACCGGCCCGGTATCTATGCCTTCATCCATCTGCATGACGGTGATGCCGGTTTCTTCTTCGCCGTTGATAATGGCCCATTGTATCGGCGCGGCACCACGGTATTTCGGCAGCAAAGAAACGTGCATGTTAATGCAGCCGTAGGTGGGTATTTCAAGCACTTCGGGCGGCAAAATCATACCGTACGCCACCACAATAATTAAA
The DNA here is from genome assembly GCA_964479715.1 of uncultured Oscillospiraceae bacterium. Lineage (GTDB taxonomy): Bacteria > Bacillota > Clostridia > Oscillospirales > Ruminococcaceae > JAAYCI01. The sequence continues at coordinate 14,007 of CAYZSR010000011.1, forward strand.
TCCGGCTCAAGCGCTCTAATTTGTTCAATCTCGTTGGGGTCTGTTAAGCAGGCCGGCTGGTGGATAGGAATACGGTTTACAGCCGCCCGTTGCTTTACCGGGGATGGAATAATCTCTTGTTTACGCCCCACCGGTTTATCTTGGCGGGTGTAAACAGCGACTATATCTTCACCGTCTTTTAACAAAGCACTCAGTGCTTCTTCCGCAATTTCGGGTGTCCCCATATAAATAATGCGCATCTATACATCCTCCTTTTAAAGTGTGTCGTCCTCGTCTTCTTCGTCTAAATCACGCGGGTTTTCTGGGTCGTAAAAATACTCGGCCAGCGTGTCAAAAGTAATGCCGTTGAGGTGGTCGGTCTCGTGGCAGAGGCAGCGCGCCAACATGGCGTCTGCCTCGTGGGTAAAGGGTTCTCCCTCTACGTTTTGCGCCTTAACAACCACCCGTTGCGGCCTTTCTACGGCGCCGTATCGCCCCGGCAAGGAAAGGCAGCCCTCATACTCGGTAATGGCGCCTTCATCCTCTACAATTTCGGGGTTGATAAACGCCAAAATCTTCGGTTGTTCTATCGTTTCGTCGTCGGCATTTTCTTCAGGGCGCTCTTCAAGCGCAACAAAAACACGCCGCAACACGCCCACTTGCGGTGCCGCAAGGCCAACGCCGTTATGCTCAAGCATGGTTTCTTTCATGTCTTCAACCAGCTCTTTAAGGCGGTCGTCAAATTTTGTAACGGGGCGGCACACCTTGGTAAGGCGCGGGTCGCCATCGTACACAAGTTCTCTTAAAGCCATAGGCTGTTCTCCTGTCTTATAATAAGGTCTACTTCTATAGTATACCATCAAACTGTTAAAAAACTGTATCTTTTCACTAATTATATCAAAAAAGTTGGTTTTAGCGTCGTATTCCGCCGCCAAATTTGCTTTTAATCACTTTTTAGCTGTCAAAATGAAAATCTATGTAGGTGTTGGCTTTTTTGGTGCCACCCTCTTTGTGGTAGCGCTGCAATATGGCACGCATTAAATCTCTAAAGGTTTTGTCGTTGCGGCATTTAATCGTCAGCCGGTAGCGGTGCACCCCGCCAATTTTAATAATGCTCATCGGCGCAGGCCCCAACACACGCAGTGGGATGTTCGGCTGTTTTTTTGCCATCTCAGTGAAGAGTGAAGAAAAAAGCTGAGCACCGCTGACGGCGTCGGCTTCTTTTTCCGCCACAAAACCAACGGTGCACAGCGAGCAAAAGGGTGGGTAAAGACCCATCTCCCGAAAGCCGATTTCGTCTTGATAAAAAGCCTCGTAATCTTGTTTTGCCGCCAGCTGTAAAACGGGGCTGTCCACCTGCCCGCTTTGAATCATCGCCCGCCCCGGCGCGTTGGCACGCCCCGAGCGCCCCACCACTTGCGTCAGTAGTGAAAAGACCGATTCATAAGCGCGGTAGCTGTGGCTGTTGAGCAGCGAATCAATGCCGACGACACCAACCAGATTAACCCGCTCAAAATCCAGTCCTTTGGCAACCATCTGCGTGCCGAGCAAAATGTCAAACTCCCCTTTGGAAAAATCGTTGAGCATTTTTTCATGATGCCCTTTGCGGGAGGTGGAGTCTAAATCCATGCGGAGCACCCGCGCTTTAGGGAAAAGCGTCTGCAGTTCTTGCTCAATGCGCTGGGTGCCAAACCCGCTGTACATCATGTTGCCCTCGCACTCGGGGCATTGGGTGGGCACGTCGTACTCACGCCGCCCGCAATAGTGGCACTGCAAATGCCCGTTGGGCGGCAGGTCGGTGCCGCTTGGCACCAGCGCGCTAAGGGTCGGCTCGCCAGCGCCTTTTTTCGCCGTGCTCGGCTGAGCGGCGGGCACCGCCCCGTTTTCTGCGGGTGCCCCGGCGCCACTCCAACGGATGGTGTTGCCGTTGCCGGAGCGGTGCGTCGGCGTTTCGGTTTTTTCAAGGCGTCCTTTAAAAAGTTGCTGCGTCGCTTGGTCGCCGTGAGCGGCGTGGAACACCATCGGCACGCTGCAATCGTCACATTTAATGACGTGCCCGCAGCGGCGGCACTGCCCCACCCGTAAAAACCCGCGGCGGTTAAGCAGTAAAATAACCTGTCTATCGTTTTCTATCGATTCAAAAATCGCCTGTTTAAGCGGACGGCTTAAAATACCGTCGTGCCCGTCAAGCAATTCCTGATTCATGTCAATAAGGCTTACTTCGGGCAGCGGCAGGTTGCCATATCGTTCTTGCAATTGATGAAGCGTGTATTGCCCCTGCTGTGCCTTAAAATAGCTTTCAAGGCTGGGTGTGGCGGAGGCAAGCAGCAACAGCGCCCCGTGATACGCCGCCCGCAGCCGCGCCATTTGGATGGCATCATACCGGGGCGATTGCTCACTTTGGTAGGTGTGTTCTTGTTCTTCGTCCACCACGATGAGCCCGATGTTGGCAAGCGGCGCAAATACGGCGCTGCGGGTGCCCACCACAATAGTGGCGCGTCCCGCTTCGATGGCTTGCCACTGCGCCAACCGCTCGGTGTCACTCAGGCGGGAGTGCTGCACCGCCACTTGGTCACCAAAACCGGCTTGCAGCTGCGCTATCATTTGCGGTGTCAGCCCAATTTCAGGCACTAAAATAAGCACCGCTTTGCCTTGTTGCAAGGTGTGCTTTGTCAGCTCTAAAAACACCGCGGTTTTGCCGCTGCCGGTAACGCCGTGCAGCAACGCTGTTTTGGATTTTTCTTGCGCCATCTGTTCTTTTAACGCGTCTGCAACGTGGCGCTGTTCGTCGGTTAACTGCATCGTTTGCTCGTCATCTTGCATGAGCAAACGCTCCGGCACATAGGTGACGTTATAGTCGGTTATTTTGTCCACTTCAATGTTAAGCGGCTCTACCGCCCCATAGCGTTGCAACGTTTTTAATACGCTTTCGGTCACGCCGCAGGCTTCGGTGATGGCGGTTAACGTTTCTTTGCCATTTGCCAAAAAAGCGAGCACATCTTTTTGTTTTTGTGTTTTCGCCTCGATGGCGGGGTCGATAATATGGTAAAATCTTTCATAACTTTTTTGTAGATTACGGCGCAGCTGCCAGCGGCCGTCTTGCCGCTCTGCCTTGTACTGCGCCCCTGCCGGCAGCACCGCTTTGACGGCGTCGAACCAGGTGCAAAAGATGGTTTCTTTAAGGTATTTTACAAGGTTCAACATTTCTTGGCTCAGCGTTGCCTCAGGCGGCGCCGACTCTATAATATCTCGCAATTTATAGGTGGTTGAAGTAACCTCATTCAGCTCTATCACCACGCCAACACGGGGTTTTGCACGCCCCCGCCCAAAGGGAACCAGCACAATACCGCCCACAAAAACCCGCCCTTTAAGCGCGGCGGGCACATGGTAGGAATAGAGTTTATCGTAATAATAGGTGGTGTCTGCAATGGCGATTTTCGCCTCGGTAAGGGTGTTGCTAGCTACGGTGATACACCTCAATAATCAATCAGTTGCTTTGTGTTGGCGCTTAGCGAAGTTTGTCGCCCAGCGCGTTTTCTATAATACTGTACAGCCCTTCGGCGCACATATCCAATTGGTCGTTCACAAGCACGTGGTCGTACTGGCTGGCCAGCGCCATTTCTTCATCGGCGCGCCGCAGCCGTTTTTCAAGCCGTGCGTCACTTTCCGTTTGGCGGTGGCGCAGGCGGCGTTCCAATTCATCGGGGCTGGGTGGCATCACAAAAATGGTGGTGCAACCGGGGTAGGTTTTTTTAATGTTCTCGGCGCCTTCCACCTCGATAACCAAAACGCAAACGATGCCTTTTTCAATGCGTTTTTCCACTTCGCTTTTCAGGGTGCCGTAATAATTATCAACGTATTTTGTGTATTCAAGCAATTCGCCCTCGGCGATGCACGCTTCAAACTCCGGCACCGTTAGAAAATAGTAATCCGTCCCATCCAGTTCACCGTCCCGCGGGGGGCGCGTGGTTGCGCTTATCGCTTCCTCTATGCCGCCGTGGCACTGTATCATACGGTGAACCAGCGAGTTTTTACCCGCCCCGGAAGGGCCGCTTACCACAAACAGAAACCGCTCATTACTCATTGGATTCTTCCTCTTCTTCTATTCTTTCCGCTATTGTTTCAGGCAGCGACGCACTTAAAATAATGTGGTTGGAGTCTGTTAAAAGCACCGCTTTGGTGCTGCGCCCGCTGGTTGCGTCTACCAAGCGGCCGGCTTGCCGTGCTTCACGCACCATGCGTTTTACCGGGGCGGCCTCCGGTTTTACAACCGCCACCAAACGGGCGTCGTTAACCATGTTTCCAAACCCTATATTTATTAACCGCACGGCGCACCCCCCACCCACCCGCAACACATTAAATAATAGCAAGCCAGCAAACCCCGCCCGCGCCGCTAACGTGGCGCCGCTAAAACGGAATTTGGTGGCTTAAGTATAAACCGATGGTTGCGGATTGAATTTTATTCTATGTTTTGAATTTGTTCGCGTATCTTTTCTATCTCCGCTTTCATTTCAACCACCGTTTGCGTTATCTCTATATCTTGGCATTTAGAGCCGATGGTGTTCACTTCACGGTTTATTTCTTGCGTTAAAAAATCCAGCTTGCGCCCAACGGCACCCTCTGCATTTAGAATGTCTTCAAACTGTGCAAGGTGGCTGTTAAGGCGCACCGTTTCTTCATCCACCGCCGTTTTATCTGCAAAAATGGCGGCCTCGGTCAGCATGCGGCTGTCATCAATGGTGGTGTCTTGCAGCACTTCTTGCAGCCGTTCATGCAAACGCTCGGTGTAATCGCTTACCCGTTTGTCGTTATCTTTTTCAACAAAGACAACCATTGTGCGCAGCGTTTCAAGGCGGCTTTGCATGTCACTTTGCATTTTCTGCCCTTCCGCTTTGCGCATCGCCACAAATTTTTCAAGGGCCACTTGCGCCACCGCTAGAATGTCCTTTTGCAACTCGCCTAAATCTTCTTCATGAGGCTGCGTTACAAAAATGTCGCCAAAGCGGGTCATATCGGTTGCTTTAACGTCGTTTTCAATGCCCAGTTCAGCGGCGATGGTAGAAAGCGCTTTGTGATAATCAGCGGCAAGCGCCACATTGGGATGCACAGCGTAGTCAGAGCCTTCCAACACGGTTACGTTAAGATAAATATCCACCTTACCACGGAACACGCTGCTGGAAATAAGCTTTTTAAGCTCGTCATCAACAAAGCCAAGGTTGCGTGGCAGCCGTGATGAATATTCAAAATAGCGCGAATTCACGCCCTTTATCTCAAAAATAATGTTTCTGCCGTTAAGCACTTGCTCTTCTCTACCGTACCCTGTCATGCTGTGCGCCATAGATTGCCTCCGTTTATTTATTACTTTCATTTTAACAGTTTAGCCTTGTTTTTGCAAATAAACGGCGGCGGCGCACCGTATCTAAAGTGGTTTTTTACCGCGCTTTTGCCACTTGCCTCCTGCCTTATCTTGCCTTATTACACAATTAGTGTTTACCCCAGCCCCGGCTCATGTAACGCTGAATATTGACGAACGGTTCGCCACGTTATATACTTTATACAGCGAGTAAAACAGACGGCAGCGCCGCCACCAAAGCGGTGAGGAAAGTCCGGGCTTCATAAGGGAACGGTAACTGCTAACAGCAGCCGGGGGCAACCCCAGGGATAGTGCAACAGAAAGAATACCGCCGAACGGCTTTTGCAAAAAAGCGCGTGGTAAGGGTGGAATGGTGCGGTAAGAGCGCACCGGCGCACTGGCGACTTTGCGGCCATGTAAACCCTACTGGAAGCAACACAAGGGCAGCGATAACATCGCAAGCGTACCCTGCGCGCCTTAAAAGTGGCATGAGCCGTGCGGCGACGTGCGGCCAAGATAGATTGTCGTTTAATACAGAATCCGGCTTATGGTTTGCTCGCTTTTTTTACTATTAACCGCTTTATAGCGTTGGCATTTTGGTGTGGCTCGGCCACGCCAAGGTGCCTTTTATGTTTCATCAGTGCTTTCCTCGCTCACAGTAGACAAATAGTGGCTTTGCATCGCCGTTGTTTGGTTGCGGGGCGCTTTGTTAAATGCTATACTTTGAATGTATTTATAAAATATAAAAAGGGGCGCGTTAACCATGCAAACGGTTCATAAAAAATGCATCTACACCGTCATCACCAACCATTACGACGCTGTCTACCCACCGGTGGTAGACCAGCCGGGCTGGGATATGCTTTGTTTTACCGACAACACCGACATTGAATCGGATTTTTGGCAAATTCTGCCACTGCCGGATTTGCCGGAGCTTGCCGGCTTATTAGATGACCCGGTGCGCGCCGCCCGCCTTGTTAAGATACTTCCCCACCGTTTTTTAAAAGACTATGATTACAGCGTCTTTATCGACGGCAACCGCATTTTAAACCAGCCGATGAGCGACTATGTTGGCCGCTTTGAAAACGCTGATTTACTTTGCCTCGGCTCTCTTTCCGCCGATGTGTACAGCGCCGCCGAGGTGCTGCTTGGCATTGAAGAAGACCCCGAGACCCTTGATATGCTTGCCAAGCCGCCGCTGAGCGACGACGAAAAGACGCGGCTTGAAAGCCAAATGGTGGAATGGTACGAATACGACCTGCCCCGCCAAAGCGGCAACCCGGGCACCGCTATTTTAGGACGCCGCCACAACGATAAAAAAATAATTGATGTGATGGAAACGTGGGCGCAGCACACGTTGGACTTTAGCGCCGAAGACGAACTGGGGCTACCACTGGCGTGCCACCGCCACCGTGCCGAATGGACGGAAGGGCTGTCCCGCCGTGTGGTGCCACCCAACACCTACAGCGAGGCGTCTTTTTTCGCAACGCCCGGCCCGCATTTAGCGGTGCTGCGCGGCAGCAACCCGCCACCACCGACAGAGTACCCCAAAAACCCCGAGCCACCCGGCGGGCCGTACGGCGGCTACCCTTATTTGTTAACCATCGGCATTCCGGTGTCCAACCAAATTGGCACCATGCGCCGCTGTCTTGAGGGAATTAAACCACTGCTGGACAACCTGCCGGCGGAGCTTTTGATTATTGACACCGGCAGCACCGACGGCACCGTTGAAGTGTGCCTTGAATACGGCGCGCGGGTGGTGGAATTCCCTTGGATTAACGATATGTCCGCCGCACGCAACACCGGCATACGCAATGCCAAAGGCATGTGGTATATGTCAATGGATAACGACGAATACTTTGAAGATGTAACGCCGTTTCTAGACTTTTTCTCAGCGCCGGAACAATACACCCGCTTCCCCGCCGCTTATTACAACCAGCTGAACTACAGCGATGAGTTTGCCGTTTCATACTCTAAAGCGGTGGCGCTGCGCATGGCACGCATTACCCCAAAACTGCATTTTGAAGGCCGCATACATGACGCACTGGTAGTTGAGGACACCGTCAGCCCTTATTATTTTTTCGACGCCGACGCGCACCACTTTGGTTTTGCACGCATTTATGAGTTCTTTATGCGGGACAAGGTGCAACGCAACGTGCAATCACTAAAATACGACGTGGCCGAGATGCCTTACAACCACCGTTACAGTTTTCAAATGCAAAAAGAATATAACGTCGTTAAGCAGCCGCGTTTGTCGCTGCCCTACGCCCACCATATCTTCTCACTCACCCGCCAACACAAAGAAGAAGATGCTCATTTTAAAAAGTCTGCTCAGGGGTACTTGTTTTCCGCTTTGGTACAGCACGAATCATACCGGCAAGCCATCGCTATTTTTGAAGCTCACATTGATTTGGATGATTTTGGCTCGGGCGACCAGTGTGCTTTAGCCTATCTGGCCAGCCAGGCTTATTTCTATATTGAAGATTATGAAACGGCGCTGTTTTATTGCGCCGTTTACGATAAAGCCTATGAGCAGTTTAATAAACTGTCTTCAGCGGACCAGGCAAAAGCTAACGAAGCTTTGCAATACAACCGCCATGACGAAGCAACCAATGAATTTATGCAAGGCTTTAAACTGCGTTGTTATGTGCGAACCAACAACTTTGACGCCTTTGAAAAACACCTCTCTAACGACTATCTGCTTAATTATATCTATAAAAACGACGCCCACCTGCCCGACATTATGCAGATAATTATTGAAAACAACCGCTGGCAATTATTGACCGGCGTAGCGAAAAGGTGTGTTGCCAACAACGCCGATTGGCTCTACACTTTTTATGAAACCATTGATTTAATGGCAAAGCCGCATCAATACCGTGGCATTGCCAAGGCATTTAAAGAGGCCGGCGCCGAAGAAACCGCCTTAGAACCGCTGTTTGAGTTGCGGCTTTTAGAAAAAGAAATGCCGCAAGCGCAGCCGCTGCTGGACAAAGCCGTTGAAGGAACAGCGGCTTATGTTCCCAAAGTGGCGCGCTATTTCAAAGTGGCGGCGTTAAACGAAGGCATGCGCCTATCCCTTGATGTAAGCGGCGTTTTTGAGGCAATGCAGCTGCCTGATATTGACTACGCTTACACGCTGCTACAACAGCCTAAAACCTACTACTGGGAACGCGCTTACAGCCGCTTTGCCGAGTGGCAGCAGCAAACCATCACGCCGCAAAACAGCATGGAGCAATACTTTCATATGTGTATGGGCGTACTTGTTTACACCAAAAAACAGGCGCAGTCCGAGTTTGATGAACAAGCCTATATCAGCAACTTCTTTGAAACCATTGACCGCGTTTTAATGTGGCACAAAGCCCTCTATGCCGAAGCGGTTATGCAGGACGACGGCTCGCCGCTTTTGCCGGCTTCTATTCAATCGTTGCTCTTAGTAAAGCACGGCATTAAAAAGCAAAAAGAAAACGACAAATTGGCCGCCGCCCAATACTTTAAAAAAGCGCTGGAACTGGACAGTGACTTGAGCATTCCTATAAAAAAACTCACCAAAACCATTCAAGAAGAGTTGGAAAAAGAGCAGCGCCAGCACAAAGCGGCGCAAAGTGAGGCGGCGATGCTCGCCGAAGCGATTAAACCAAAAATAGAACAGCTTATTGACAGCGGCTTTCAAACTGAGGCGATTCCCCTTATTTTACAGCTTGAAACGCTGCTGCCGAACGACCCCGATGTGCAGGCTTTAAAAGTAAAAGCCGGCATTAAACCAACCCACTGATTGATTGTTTTGTCATCTTTAAGGAGGCTTTTATGCGTAAATTTCTTGCATTAATGTTGTTTATCGTTTTTGCTTTAACGGCTTTTGCGTTAACCGCCTGCGGCGAAAGCAACAACGACGTATCTATTATTCGCCCCGAAGCCACAGGGCCCGTTGACGTAGGCAGCGCCGCACCGGACTTCACTCTAGAGCTGCTGGACGGCGGTACGGTGCAACTGGCAGAGCTGAAAGGTAAGCCGGTTGTCGTCAACTTTTTTGCCACTTGGTGCCAATGGTGCGTGTATGAAATGCCCGACATCGAAAAGATTTATAACGATTATGGCGACGACATCCACGTTGTCATCATCGATGTGGATGAACCGATTAAAGACGTGGAGCGGTTTCTTGAAAAAACACCCTACCCCATGCCCTTCGCGCTGGATGACGGCGGTAAAGTGGCCAAATGATATTTTCATTGATGCAGACGGCGTTATTTCTGCCATTGCCGCCGGTGCTGTGGACGACGCCTATATGCGGGATAAAATTGACCCGATGCTCACTTAACAACAGCGAGGTGTAACGTTATGACAACCGTTAAAAACTTATGGCTAAAGCGGGCGGCGGTAGCCGTCAGCGGTGTGGTGCTTTTCACCGCCGGTATTTTCAGGGGTGAGCTGGCCGCCATTTTACAAAAAGCTATTTACATTTGTTTGGAGTGTATCGGCATTGGCTAAAAAACGTAAATTTGTACAGCTTGGCGCCACGTTATTACAAAATATCAACTTAAAAGGCTTTGCCACCGGACGCCTTTATACCGGCAAAAGCAAAGCCGCTTGCGTGCCCGGCTTAAACTGCTACTCTTGCCCCGGTGCGGTGGGCGCGTGCCCTGTCGGCTCGTTGCAAAACTCCATCACAAAAAACGGCGTTATCTCTTTTTACGTTGTCGGGTTTTTGCTGCTTGTCGGCCTTGTTTTGGGGCGTTTTGTCTGCGGTTTTTTATGCCCCTTTGGTTTTCTGCAAGATTTACTGTATAAAATACCCACACCGAAGTTTAAAAAACGCCGCTGGTTTCGCCATTTAACCAAAGTAAAATACGGCGTACTGGCTATTTTTGTGCTGGGTATTCCACTTTATTTAATGGTAAGCGGCGGCGTTACCTTTCCCGCTTTTTGCAAATACATCTGCCCCGCCGGCACGCTGGAGGCAGGCATCCCCTTGCTTGCGGCAGACAGCCGCCTGCGCGGTGCGGCGGGCCTGCTTTTTATTTGGAAGCTGGGGCTGCTGGTTATCATCATCGGGTGGGCACTTTTCCGTTACCGGGCTTTTTGCCGGGTGCTTTGCCCCCTCGGCGCCATTTATTCGCTCTTCAATAAAATATCGCTGCTACAAATACACGTTGATG
>CAYZSR010000012.1:0-1152 GCA_964479715.1 uncultured Oscillospiraceae bacterium
TCGGCACCGGCGTTGGCTGCACCGACTTTTTGTACGCCATGGTTACCGGTACCACCTGGATGTTGGTGCCACCAACCCTTCGCTTTGAGCTAAGCGGTACGTTGCCGCCCGGTGTTTACGCCCGGGATTTGATGTTGACGATTATCGGCGACATTGGCGCCGACGGTGCCACCTATAAAATTATGGAATTTGCCGGCGACGGGTTGCACGGGCTTTCTATTGACGAACGCATTGTGCTGGCAAACCTCGCCGTTGAGGCGGGCGCTAAAACGGCGCTCATGCCGGTGGACGACAAAACCCGCCGTTACCTAAAAGAACATGGGCGTGACGTAAAAGCCGCCTATGAAAGCGACGAAGACGCCGTCTTTGAGGCGGTTTATAAATACGATTTATCCACCATTAAGCCGGTTGTCGCCCGCCCCGACCGCGTGGACGACGTGGTGCCGGCACAAGACGTGCAGGGGGTTGCCATTCAGCAGGCGTTTGTCGGCTCGTGCAACAACGGGCGGCTGGAAGATTTGCAGGTGGCGGCCGATGTGCTTAAAAACCGCACGGTGCACCCGGCGGTGCGGTTTATTATTTCGCCCGCCTCCAACGCGGTGTACCAAGAGGCGCTGCGCCAAGGCGTTATTCAAACGCTAACCGAAGCGGGCGCCATGGTGGTAAACAGCAACTGCAGCGTTTGTTGGGGCAGCTGCCAAGGCGTTATCGGCAAAGACGAGGTGCTGGTTTCTACCGGTACCCGCAACTTTAAAGGCCGCGCCGGACACCCCGAATCTAAAATATACTTAGCGTCCGCCGCCACGGCGGCGGCATCGGCTGTGAAGGGTGAAATCACCACCGCAGACCGGCTATAAACCAACCGACACCATGTGAAAGGGGGCACCATGCAACAATCATTTGAAGGCCGTATATGGCTGCTTGGTGACGACATTGACACCGACATTATTATCCCCACCGAGTATTTGGCGCTGCCCACCATCCAAGCGATGGTGCCGTACGCTTTTGCGCCGCTACGCAGCGATTTAGCGCAGCTTATCCAGCCCGGCGACGTGCTGGTGGCGGGGCATAACTTCGGGTGCGGCTCATCCAGAGAGCAGGCGCCGGAGGTGCTGCGTGCCCTTGGCTTAAGCTGTGTGGTGGCAAAATCTT
>CAYZSR010000012.1:1162-10228 GCA_964479715.1 uncultured Oscillospiraceae bacterium
GTATTTTCTACCGCAACGCCATCAATAACGGCTTGCCGGTGTTTGAAAACGCCCACCTTGCAGACGAGGTGGAAGAGCTGCAAACGCTGACGGTTTTCCCCGGCGACTGCCTGCGTTACCAAGATAAAAAATTCCCCCTTTCACCGCTGGACGACAATGTGCTGCAAATACTTGAAAACGGCGGGCTGGTGCCCACCATGCGCATACGCAACAAACTAACCCCTAGCATTGAGGAGCAATGAATGGCGCAAACACTGATAGAGAAAATTATTGCGCGCAACGCCGGCGTTGAAACGGTAACACCTGATGAAATTGTTACCGTGCGCCCAAACCGCGTAATGATTCACGATATATTTATCCCTTTCGTGGCGGAGAAGTTTTATCAAATGGGCTTTAAAGAGGTGGCGCACCCTGATTCGGTGGTGCTGATATACGACCACCTGGTGCCCGCCGCCAACACCGACGACCTTCGCCACTTTAAAATTGGCGACGCCTTTGCGAAAAAACAAGGCATCACCAATGTGCACCGCAGCGACGGCATCTGCCACCAGTTGATGGTAGAGCAAGGCTACGTGCGCCCCGGCGACGTTGTCTTCGGCACCGATTCACACACCACCACCTATGGCGCTGTGGGTGCTTTTGCCAGCGGCATCGGCTACACCGAGATGGCGTCGGCACTGGGCACGGGGGAGCTGTGGCTCAAGGTGCCCCACTCGATAAAAATTACCATCAACGGCACGCTGCCGGCAAACGTCAGCGCCAAAGATGTGATATTAACCGTCATCGGCGATTTAGGCGCCGCCGGCGGTACCTACAAGTGCCTCGCCTTTAAGGGCGACACCTGCCAAAATATGAGCCTTGCCTCCCGCATGACCATCGCCAACATGGCGGTGGAAGCGGGCGCTAAATGCGCTGTGTTTGAAGCCGATGACAAAGCGCTGAAACACGCCAAAACGGGCGATTTGCTGCGTGCTGATGGCGACGCTGTTTACTGCAAAACGCTAAGCTACAACGCGGCGGATTTTGTGCCGGTGGCGGCGTGCCCGTCGCAAGTGGATAATATTCAGCCGGTGGCCAGCTTGGGTGAGGTAGAAGTAGACCAAGTGTTTATCGGCTCATGCACCAACGGACGGCTGGAAGATTTACAGGCCGCCGCCGCCCTTTTAAAAGGCAAAAAAATAGCCCCGTTTACCCGCCTTGTGGTAACGCCGGCAAGCCGCGATGTATACACCGCGGCGGCAGAGCAAGGCGTTTTAGAAACGCTGCCGGGGTGCGGGCTGTGCTGCGGGCGTAACGGCGGCATTTTAGCCGGCGGCGAAACGGTGGTTTCAACCAGCAACCGCAACTTTATCGGCCGCATGGGTGACTCGTCAGTGCAAATTTATTTAACGTCACCGGCGGTGGCGGCCGCAACCGCTTTAACGGGAACCATCACGGTGCCCTAAAGTTTTCACACCGTCATTTGCCAGACGCTTTGTTTTTGCGGTATAATAGCCGTTACAGAAAGAAAACACCGCCTTACAGGCAAAGACCGGGCGGCTTGTCCCACAGCAGGTTACGTAAACGAGGGACACAAGACGAAATACCGGCGTTTCAGCCGGAGCAACGGGGTGTCTATTAGTGGAGTTATTTTTTGATACATTGGGCGACAAAAAGGTCGCCTTTATAGGGGCGGGCGTGGCGCACAAAGAGCTTATCCTGATGTTTGCCGACGCGGGCGCGCAGGTAACGCTGTGCGACCGACGCTCCCTTGAAGAACTGGGCGCCGGCGCCGATGATTATATGGCGAGCGGCGTGCGCCTTTCTTTGGGTGAAAACTATCTTGACGGGCTCATCGGGCAAGATATGATCTTGCGCACACCGGGCTTTTCTTACCACCATCCGGAGCTGCAAGCGGTGGGCAGCGGCAACGTGAAAATCACCAGCGAAATTGAGCTATTTTTAGAATACTGCCGCTGCAAAACCATCGGCGTAACCGGCTCTGACGGCAAAACCACCACCTCTACCTTAATAGCGAGTATGCTGAAAAAGGCGGGGCACACGGTGTACCTTGGCGGCAACATCGGGCGCGCCATGCTGCCGCTGGTAGACACCATCAGCGAAGACGACATCGCCGTGGTGGAACTGTCCAGCTTTCAGCTTATTTCAATGAGCGTTTCGCCCGACGTGGCGGTGGTTACCAACCTGACGCCCAACCATCTGGATCATCACAAAACGATGGAAGAATACACCGACGCCAAGCGCAACATTTTGCGCTTTCAAAAGCCGGACGATATGGCGGTCCTCGGTTATGACAATGAGGGCAGCCGCACCTTTAACGAAGATGTCCAAGGGGAATTGCGATGGTTTTCAAGTGAAGCGCCGGTTGAAAGCGGCGCCTGCCTTAACGCAAGCGGGCAGCTTTGTCTGGCGAAAGACGGCGAGTTGACGCCGGTGGTTCACCAAGATGAGCTGGCTTTGCTGGGCGCCCACAACGTGGAAAACATGCTGGCGGCCTTTGCCGCGCTGCGCGACGATATAGACCCCGCGGTAATGGCGGCGGTTGCCACCACCTTTAAAGGGGTGGAGCACCGCATTGAGCTGGTGCGCACCCTCGGCGGTGTGGCGTGGTATAACGATTCTATCGCCACCTCACCCACACGGGTGGTGGCGGGGCTGCGCTCCTTTGATGAGGACATCATTCTCATCGCCGGCGGCGCCGATAAAAATATCCCCTACGAGCCGATGGTGCCGGAGATTTTAGCCAAAGTAAAACAGCTTATCTTAACAGGGCCCGCCGCCCCCGCCATTGAAAAGGCGGTCAAAGAAAATGAGGGGTTTGCCGCCTCCGGCCTGCAAATTTTGCGGGCGCAAGATTTGGCGCAAGCGGTGCAAATGGCGCACAAAAGCGCCACGGCAAACGATGTGGTACTGCTTTCGCCGGCGTGCGCTTCTTTTGATGCCTACGCCGATTTTGAAGAGCGGGGCAACCACTTTAAAGCGCTGGTTAACGCGCTGTAATAACCACCCATAAAAATCACCCTGTTGCAACCGGCAGGGTGATTGTCCATTATAAAATAATTTTAGATGCGCTTTAAAAGAGCGCCTCTGCGAAGGGTAGATATGATACAACAATTTTTTGACGTGAGTGATGAATTCATCAAGCTGGATAGCGAGGTTATGGCGCAGATAGAGCCACAGCTTAAAAAGATAGACGCCACCGCCGAATACAACCAAATTAAAATGCTGAAAACTTTTACCGAATGCCGCGTTTCCGCCACCCACCTTTTAGGGTCAACCGGCTATGGGTACGACGACGCCGGGCGAGACAAGCTCGAAGAGGTTTTTGCCCGCCTTACCGGCAGCGAGGCCTCGCTCTTTCGTCACAATTTTATGAGCGGCACCCACGCGCTGGCGGTCATGCTCTTTGGCGTTTTGCGCCCGGGAGACACCATGCTGTGCGCCACCGGCACCCCGTATGACACATTGCACGGTGTGGTGGGCATCGGGCAGCAAAAATTCAGCGGAGATTTAGCGGATTTCGGCGTTGAGTACCGCCAAATTGAGCTGAAAGATGGGCGCCCCGACATTGAAAAAATAAAAGAGCAGGCGGCGGGCTGTAAAATGCTTTATTTGCAACGCAGCCGCGGCTATTCGGCGCGGCGCACGCTGTCCCTTGAAGACATACAAGCCGCCGCCGACGCCGCCAAAGCGGCAAATCCCGCTATTATCGTGGCGGTGGATAACTGCTACGGCGAGCTGGTGCGCACCGATGAGCCCACCGCCCACGGCGCCGATTTGATGGCGGGCTCGCTCATTAAAAATCCGGGCGGCGGTATCGCCCCGACGGGCGGCTACATCGCCGGTAAAGAAAAATTGGTGGATTTATGCGCTCAGCGTCTTTCGGCGCCAGGCGTCGGCGCTGAAATCGGCTGCACTGTTGATTTATCCCGTCAGCTTTACTTAGGGCTGTATTTTGCGCCCGGCGTTACCGCGGCGGCGCTGAAAACGGGGGTTTACGCCAGCGCCTTGGCGGAAAAACTCGGCTACCATGTGAGCCCCGCGTGGGATGATGAACGGGGCGATATCATCACCGCCATCACGTTGAATGACGACGAACGGTTGCAGGTTTTTTGCCAATCGATACAGGCGGCAAGCCCGGTAGACAGCTATGTAACACCCATTCCGTCGGACATGCCGGGGTACGACAATCAGGTGATTATGGCGTCGGGCTCGTTCACGCTGGGCAGTAGTATTGAGCTGTCTTGCGACGCGCCCATTCGTGCGCCGTACACCGTTTATATGCAGGGCGGGTTAAATTTTGCCGCGTCCCGTGCCGGTGTGCTAACAGCGCTTGAGGCGGCGTACCGCGTTTAGCGCACAAATGTTTTTTGCACCGCCCATCTTGTTAAAAAGTGGGCGCTGCGTTACAATTAGTTTAATGCGCCGTTTATTTAAAGCGGCGGTGTTACAAAAACATTCAAGGAGGTTTGCCGATGAAGCGTATATTACCCATCGTTTTAATATTGCTGGCAATGCTTTTGGTGGGCGCCATGTACTGGGTAGACCTTTCTTACAACACCGATTTAACAAGCGGCTTTACCACCCGCGGCGAAGTGTGGATGCGCTACGCTCTGCTGGCGGTGCCGCTGTTGATGGCGGTGCTTGGTATACAAACGGTGGGGCCGCGCGCCATTGCGGTGCTGCGTATGCGCAACCGCAGTGTAGGCATTGCTTTTGCGGTAGCGGCGCTGGCGGGTATTGCTCACGGCATAGTTCAGTTGCTTAGTAGCTTTGCCCCGTTTTCACCGTTTTTGTTTATTCAAAGTCTGCTGTTTTTATGGTACGGTGTGTGGATGGTGCTGTGTACGGTGCAATTTTTCAGGCAAGACACCGTTTCACCCACCACTCACTCGCTTTTTGGTATTTTGGCGGCGCTGCCTTTTTGCGGCATCACCATTCATCGTGTGCTTATCAGCCCCAGCAGCCTTTATCGGCTAAGCTCGGTGGTTAGCGCGCTGTCCGCCATGTTTATTATGTTGTGGTTCGGCTTGCTGCTGCGGGCGCTGTATATCGCTATGCCGCAAAGCCGGGTGCGCTGGATGTACCTAAGCGGCGCTATTTGCTTTTTATTAAGCACTTGTTTGGAGCTTCCGCAATCGTTGCACGCGTTTCTTTTCAGCGGTGGCAGCCTGCTCACGCTGCTGGAATCAGCAAACCTTGCGATGCTCGGCATTGGGGCGGCGGCGTTGTCGGTTGCGATATCCGACCAAGCCACCGAGGTAACCCGCCTGCAACTGGCACAAAGCCAGCCCGACCTTTATTAAAAATTGAAACGTATTCAGCCCTGCTTTTTTAAGCGGGCTTTTTTTACGCCTAATAGTGGACTAATTTAGCCCACTATACTTTGCAGTCTCGTCAAATTGCAGTATAATGTAGTTACAAAAGTATAGTTTTTAAGAAAAGAGGCTTAGCATGGCAAAATATATTTCCGCCCGGCAGGCGGTAGAACTGATTAAAAACGGCGACCGCATTGCGTTCCCCAACGCCTGTGGCGAACCGCTCGCCTTTACAGAGGCGCTGCTGGAGCATTTAACGCAGCTTAAAGATGTTGAGCTGTTTAAGTCACTAGGGGTGGGGGAAAGCGATTTTACCACCGAGCGCACCAAAGGGCATATAGAACTGCTTTCCACCTTTGTCGGCGCCGAAGAACGCCCCGACTACGCTAAAAAAAGAATACACTTTATTCCGCGGCATTTTCACCAAACACCGGAGATTTTCGGCAACGGCATGCTGCCGCTGGACATCGCCTTTATACAAACCAGCGTGCCCGATAAGCACGGCTTTGTCAGCCTTGGGGTGGCGGTGGATAACACCGTTTCCATTGCGGGCAACGCCGCCATAAAAATAACGCAGCTTAACCGCCACATGCCCCGCTGCCACGGCGACTGCTTTATGCATATATCGGAGTTTGATTACGCCGTCGAGGCGGACACGCCGATTATTGAGCTGCCGAAAACCACCCCCGGCGCCGTTGAAAAAGCCATTGGCGAACACTGCGCCGAGCTGATTCCGGACGGCGCCACGTTGCAGATGGGTATCGGCGCTTTGCCCGACGCGGTGCTTGCCAACCTGACCGATAAAAAAGACCTTGGAGTGCACACCGAAATGTTTAGCGACGGTATGGTTGATTTGGTGGAGGCGGGGGTTGTAACCAACCGCAAAAAAACGTTGCACAAAGGCAAAATGGTAGCCACTTTTTTAATGGGCTCGCGCCGGTTGTATGATTTTGTAGACGACAACCCCATGGTTTATATGGCGGGGGTAGATTACACAAACAAC
This sequence comes from uncultured Oscillospiraceae bacterium, assembly GCA_964479715.1. Taxonomy (GTDB): domain Bacteria; phylum Bacillota; class Clostridia; order Oscillospirales; family Ruminococcaceae; genus JAAYCI01. Next base: position 7,484 of record CAYZSR010000012.1, read on the forward strand.
CCCTACATCATTGGGCAAAACGACAATTTAGTGTCGCTTAACTCCTGCATAGAGATAGATTTAACGGGGCAGGTCAACTCGGAAACAGTGGGCGTACGGCAAATTTCAGGCACCGGTGGGCAGGTTGACTTTGTGCGCGGGGCACACATTTCCAAAGGCGGCATTTCCATTATTGCAACACCGTCTACCACCAAAGACGGCACCATCAGCAACATTGTGCCGTACCTTGAAATGGGCGCCGCCGTTACGACACTGCGCAACGAAGTGATGTATGTTGCCACCGAATACGGCGTGGTAAACCTTGGTGGCAAAACAATACCGCAACGTGCCGAGCTGCTTATCAGTATTGCGCACCCCAAGTTTAGAGATTCTTTGGCTGACACGTGGGAAAACCGCTTTAATGAATTAAACGGCTGGTAACGTCTTTTCAGCACATATCTAGAGTACAATCTGTAGTATTTGCGTAAGAATACACTTATTGTATAATGCGTTGGGCTGAAAAAGCCTAAAATCACGGCGAATATTTTATTTATTGCGAAGCCATCGCCGTTATAAAACTGAAATAAAGTTAAAAATGCCTTTCAAACCAAGTCGGTTTGAAAGGCATTTTCTATTGTTTATTTTAAGATATATTTATAGGCTGAGATTTTTTGGGTTCTAGGTGTTTTTAGCTTTGCTGTCGGCGCCGTCCGCTTCGGTGGTGGCGTCTTTTTCTTGCGCCACTTTTTCCGCTTCAAGGGCTGCCAGCTCGGCTGCCTTTTCCGCCTCGTATTGATTGGCGATAATTTTATTCATAATCTCTTCAATAAAGACAAAAAAGATTATACGGGATTTCTCATGGAACGTCCACGGGTAGGGCTGCACGTGCTGCGTAAGGAATATCACGTTGTCGTACTCATTCAAAACGTCGGTGTTGTATTCTTCCAACACTACAACGCAGGTGGCGCCCTTTTGGTGCGCCTTTTGATAAATATCGGCAAAGGATAAAAACTTACCGCTTAAAGAAAAGCAAAGCAGCAGCGTGTTTTCCATCAGCGTGCTTTCCGCCGTTTGGGTATCTTGTGGTACAACCACATTTTTGTTAGTAATAACCTGTAATTTAGAGCCAAAATATTGCAGCGTGTAATAGGTGGTGCCATAGCCCAGCAGTACAATTCTTTCATAATTGCTGATGAGTTCTACAAAATAATCAGTTACGTCATGGTCGTAATGGTTGAGAAAATCTTTAATGCGGTCAAACTCCTCGCTTGTTTCAAGGGGCTGAATGTCGCCGCCATAAATATACTGCATATATTGCTTGTAGTTTTCAAAACCCAGCTTTTGCACAAATTTAGAAATTTTAGAAATAGAGCAGCCGCATAATTCGGCCGACTCGTTAATTGTTAAACTATCGTATTCCTTTGAAGAGCGTGTGATAGTTTCGTGTATTTTTTGTTCCAGCTCATTTAGTGCACCAAAATTTATGTTAACCATTTGTTGTGTAAGAGCTACCGATTCATTCCTCTCAGCCGCGCATTTTGGCAGGCAAATTAATGCATACCAAAGTGGATACGCCTCTTTATAGTTGATAAAAAAATAACTTTCACCCACATTATAAGGTTATTATTGCGTAATAGTCAATGGTGTTTAGCAAAAAGTGTCGCTTGACGACGATGGAAAGTTTTCCAGTTTAGCACTTTGCACAAGAATAAAGCATAAAACTTTCCACAAAAAGTGTTGACTTTGGGTTTTTCGTATGGTAATTTGGTTGCAGAGAGAAAAGTTGAACAGAAAAATGTTAGTCAATTGACGAATAATATTCAAAAAAACCAATCTCTTTTAAAGACCAACCCACTATGTAGTTCGAAACATTATCAAGGAGGACTTACCCAGCATGGATTCAAAACAGATTTTAGAAGCGTTGGGCACAATGCTCACCGAAGAGCAAATTAACACCAACGAGGATGATTTGTACGACGCACGGTGCGACCGGTATAAAAAATACGCCAAAGCAAAACGCGTATTAAACATGCCAAGCCCCATTGCTATTGTCTACCCAAACAGCACCGAAGAGGTTAAAGAGCTGCTTTTATTTTGCAAAGAAAACAAAATTAACGTTATACCCCGCAGCGGCAAAACCTCAACCGAGGGTGGTTTAGAAAACTGGAAAGAGCAAGCGCTTGTCATTGATGCAAAGCGCCTTAACAAAATTATTAAAATTGATACCTACAACATGCAGGCAACAGTGCAAGCCGGTGTTCCGCTGCAAGAGCTTGAAGATCAGCTTCGTGAACAAGGCTACACAACCGGGCACTCGCCCCAGTCTAAACCGGTTGCGCAACTTGGCGGTCTCGTTGCCACCCGCAGCATTGGTCAGTTCTCCACCTTGTACGGTGGCATTGAAGACATGGTTGTCGGCCTGGAGTGTGTTTTCCCGGACGGGCACATCAGCCGCATTAAAAACACCTCACGCCGTGCCTCCGGCCCGGACATTCGCCACATCGTCATCGGCAACGAAGGCGCGCTGTGCTACATCACCGAAGTAACGGTAAAAATCTTCCGCTACTACCCGGACAACTTCCAATTCCACGGTTATTTGATTAAAGACGTTGAATCGGGCATTAAAATTCTGCGTGAAGTAATGGTTAACGGCTTCCGTCCGTCCATTGCACGCGTTTACTCTGAAGACGACGCCCGCCAACACTTTTATCACTTCCATAAAGATGAATGCGTTTTAATTTTCAGCACCGAGGGGCCCAAAGAAAT
>CAYZSR010000012.1:10238-24306 GCA_964479715.1 uncultured Oscillospiraceae bacterium
GACGCCACTATTCTTGGCATTGAAGCGGCGGTTGAAAAACACAAAGACGGCATTCTTGAAGAAGTTGACCCGCAACTTATTGCCGACTGGTACGACCAGCTGAACTGGTCGCAACAAGACATTGACGACGAGTTCCAAGGCATGATTGATAACGACGCGCACGACGGTTACACCACCGAAGTTTCCGCCGACTGGGAAACCATTCCGGTGCTGTACAACAACGTTATCGACCGCATCACCAATGAGTTCCCGCGCTTTGACGACTTAACGCTACTGGGCGGTCACTCATCGCACAGCTACATCAACGGCACCAACCTGTACTTTGTATACAACTACGATATCAACTGCGCGCCGGAAGATGAGTTTAGAATTTATCACCACCCGCTGCACACCATTGTGGTTGAAGAAACGCTGAAATTGGGCGGCTCTATCTGCCACCATCACGGCGTTGGCAAATTCCGCAACGAGTGGATTGACCAAGAGCACGACACAGCCTTTTACATGCTTGAAAAACTGAAAGAAGTTTTTGACCCTGAAGGGATTATGAACTTTGGTACTATTTTCTACGAAGAAGAAGGCGAAAAGTATCTAAAATAAACGAACGGGTATCGCTTTCCAAATGGTTTAAAATCCTGCCCGGCGCGGTGCCGGGCAGGAACATTTAAAAGGAGGATCGCAAGAAATGTCTACGACAAAAAAGTTAACTGCACAAAAACAAGACTCAAAATTTGCCCGCTATCTACGGCTCTTTCTCGTGGTGCTGGCGGCCGGTGCTATCTACCCGGTTATTTATCTGCGTCAGCAATACCAAGAAACGATGTTGGCGGTTTTTGACATGTCGCTCTCGCAGCTGAACATGCTCTATTCCGTTTTGGGGATTGCCTTTTTTATCGGTTATGTTCCCAGTGGCATACTAAGTGACAAATTTTCAGCCAAAAAACTGATGGTTGTTTCTTTGCTGGGTGTTGCAGCCGGTGGCTTTTGGTTTGCACAGCGCCCCAGCTACCAATACATTGTAATCATTTACGCTATTTGGGGTATCTTCTCGGTACTAACCTTCTGGGGTGCCCACATGAAGATAGTAAAAATGCTATCCACCCCCGAGGATGAGGGACGGTTCTTTGGCATATTGGATGGGGGACGCGGCGCCGTAGAAGCTATTCTAGCCAGCGTTGCCGCCTTTATCTTTGCAAGAATTATTGGCCCCGGCGGCGCGGCAAACGCAGCGCAGCCCATTAAAGAAACCGCCATGGTAAGCATTGTTTATACCTATTCCATCTTGGTGGTTGTTGTGGCTATCTTAGCGGCCATCTTCCTTAAAGAAGACAGCACCGAAGACCGCCTTGCGGCCGGTGAGGGCGAAAGCAAATTTAAGATTAGCCAAATTAAAGAAGTATTCAAAAACCGCATGGTTCTGCTTATGGGCGCCATTATTTTCCTTTCTTACATTGTTACCTGGGCGCTCTACTACTACAGCGGCTTTATGGAAACCAACGTTAAAATTGACGGTGTTATGGCGGCGAACATCATGGTTATTGTGCTGTGGATGCGCCCCGTAGGCGGTATTATCGGCGGCTTTATTGCCGACAAAGTAGGCCGCACCAAAACTTTGGCGGGTGCCTTAATCGGCAACGTGGCTTGCCTTATATTGATGGCGGTTGTGCCGCCGGCGGCATCCAACGTGTTGTTCTACGCCTTTGTTGTTTTAGCGGGCATTTTCTGCTACGCCATCCGCGGTACCTATTGGTCGCTTCTGGGCGACTGCCGCATCGACGACCGCATTACCGGCACCACCATCGGTGTTGTCTCGGTACTCGGTTATTCACCCGACATTGTTCTGCCCATGTTCATCAACTTCCTGTTTAACACCTTTGGCGACAACGGCGGTTACAACGCCTACTTTATCGCCACAGCGGTGCTTGGTGTCTTGGCGGTTGTCTTGGTTGCGCTTTTCGCAAGCCAAGTCAAAAAGAACAAAACACAACAAGCTTTCAGCAACGTTAGCGAGCAGGTGGTAGAGTAGTGTTCCAAATTGTTTGTCTTGCAAAGTTTACGCCCGACATTAAAAACTTTGTGTACGATTACGAAAAAAACATTCTGGTGCGGGAAAATGTAAACCTTATTTTAAACCCCGACGACGCCTGCGCCATATCTTTAGCACTTAAATTAAAAGAAAAGTGGGACGACGTGCACATCCGCGTTGTCAGCATGGGGCCAAAGGGCACGATGAACCTTGTTCGTGACCTTTTGCGCCTCGGCGTAGACGAAGCGACGCTGTTGTCCGACGCCGCCTTTGCAGGCAGCGACACCTTTGCAACCAGCCACGTACTAGGCAGTTACTTAGACACCGTTGAGTACGATTTGGTGCTTACCGGCACCCACACGCTGGATGGCGACACAGCGCACGTCCCTTCGCAAATTGCGGATTATCTAAGCCTTGCGCAAATGGTTGGCATCACTGATTTTCATCTGGATGCCTGCACCCGGCAAGCCATGCAGTTTGACGTTAAACAAGAAGACCACATTTTTACCTATCAAGTGCAGCTGCCGGCGCTGCTTGGGGTAGCCGCCGAAAGCAAAATGAAGTTGCCCTTCGTCCGGTACGATGATTTAGAAAAGTTTGTGGATGATAAAATCACCATTTTGGGCAACGACACCCTCGGCGTACCCGCCGAGGTACTGGGGCTGAAAGGCTCGCCAACGCGGGTGGTTAAAACCCACGTTAAAGAGCTGGAAAAGAAAGAAAATATCAGCGTCCAAGTGAATGAAGAAGGCGTCGAAACTGTCTATCAGTTTTTAAAAGCAAAGGGGTTTATAAAAGATGTTTAAAACCTTTATTTATTCCGACGGCTTGCAGCCCATGGTCTCGGTTGATTTGCTTAGTGCGGCGTACCAAATTGCCGGGCCAAAGCAAAATGAAACCTGGCTGGGTGCCTTTCACACAGACACCGAACAAAGTGCCCCTTATTTTGACCACGCCGTGCATATAAAAAGTGAGGGTATTTACCCCCATAACATTGCGGCGCAGGTGGATTGTTTAGAAAAGCTTTATCACGAACACGAATTTGACTGCATTATTTTTCCCGCCACCTTTTTTGGGCGCATGTTAGCGCCGCGGCTGGCGATGCGGCTGGGTGTGGGGCTGGTGGCCGACGTCACTGAAATTGGTGAAAAAGACGGCACCCCCGCCTTGGTACGCCCCGCTTTTGACGGCAAAATATTCGCGACGATTATCAACGCGGGTAAACCGCCGCTAATGGCAAGCATACGGCCCGACGTATTTCGGTACGACGGCGACGTGAAAAAAAACACAAAAACAGTTGAATTCGACCCGGGTATTGAGTATAATAAAAAAGTTATTCAGCTTTTAGAAAAAGTCGAGCAACCGGCTGTGACCGATATACGCGAAAGCGCTGTGTTGGTTTCGGGCGGGGGCGGCACCAAAGACTATTTTGACAAGCTGAAACCCCTTGCCGACACTTTAGACGGTATGGTTAGCGCCAGCCGCAGCATTGTTGATAGCGGCCTTGCCACCCGTGCCATCCAAGTGGGGCACTCCGGCAAGGTGGTTAGCCCGGCGCTTTATATCGCCCTGGGCATCTATGGCTCGGTGCAGCATATTGAAGGGTTGCGGGAAGCGGAACACATCATCACCGTCAACACCAACAAAAACGCACCCATCGGCAGCCTTTCCGATATTGTGGTGGAAGGCGACGCCGAAGCCTTTATCGACATGCTCTGCGAACGAATTAGCCAAACTTCTTTGAACACCAAAGAATGAGGAAATAAAAAATTAGTTGGAGGTACAAGATATGACCAAGCAAATTACAGATTTTAGCATGGATTATTTCTCTTTGAAAGGTAAAAACGCCATTGTAACCGGCGGCAACACCGGTCTTGGGCAAGCCTTTTCTCTAGCGCTCGCCAAAGGCGGGGCAAACATTTTCACCCCCAGCATTATGCCGGAAGACAAAGCCTTTAACGAACTGATTGAAGCCGAAGGCGGCAAAGTGGTTTACATGGAAGCCGACATCACCGAAGACGGCGTCTGCGAAGACGTTGTCAACCAATGTGTTGAAACCCTCGGTTCGGTCGATATTCTCATTAACTGCGCCGGCATTTGCCTGTGCGAAGACGACGTGCGCGATTTTACCCGCACCGAATGGGACAAAATGATTGCCATTAACCTAACCGCCGCGTTTGACATGAGCCACCAATGCGCCAAAGTTATGATTCCTCAAAAAAGCGGTAAAATGATTAACATCTGCTCCATGTTCAGCTGGCTGGGTGGCCAACAATCGCCCGCGTACGCCGCGTCTAAACACGGCATTGCCGGCCTCACCAAAGCTTATTGCGACGAGCTTGCCCAATTCAACATCCAAGTAAACGGTATTGCACCGGGCTACTTCCAAACCGCTGTAGCGGAAGCTTCCAGTGGCGACCCGGAACGCAACAAATGGATTGTTGACCACACACCGGAAGGCTGCTGGGGCGTCATTCACGACCTCATGGGCACCACCGTTTTCCTAGCCAGCGAAGCATCGCAATTTGTAAACGGCCACATTCTGGCTGTAGACGGCGGTTTCTTAACCCGCTAATTCCATACCTTTCCTTGCTTTTAGGCAATGCCATGCAAGGTGTTTGTAGCGGCGCAGTCGGGGTTTTTCTTTATAAGGTATCTTAAAAACTCTCTGCCAATACCTAGTTTTCCTAGCGGATTTATCGAACAAACGAAGAACCCTCCGCCGCGCATTGCTTCAACCCGGCGCCCCCGGGTTGAAGCGAACGCTGCTTGCAACTAACATGTTTACCTTTTGGCAAACACCTTGGCATGGTGTTGTCCTATTATAAGCACCGAAAATAATATGAAATAGGAGAGAATAGAATGGCTGAAAAATACCTGATTGGTGTAGACAACGGCACGCAAAGCACCAAAGTATATATTTTTAACTCCAAAGGCGAAGTGGTGGAATCTGCCACGCAACCTTTAAAACCGATGATGGCACGCAAACCCGGCTACGTAGAACACCCCGATGACGACCTGTGGGATTCCATCAAAGCCACCTGCAAAGAGCTGATGGCCAAATTTGAAGGCGACCCCAAAGACATTGTAAGCCTTGGTCTTTGCACCATTCGTTGCTGCCGGGTCTTTATGAAAGAAGACGGCACTCTCGCCGCTCCTGTAATGAGCTGGATGGACGTTCGCTCGTATGAGAAGTTCGAAGATTCTCCTGAAATTGCATACACTTGCCCCACCACCGGGTACATTACCCACCGGTTAACGGGCAACTTAGTTGATACCGCGGCAAACGCCTTCCAATGGCAGTTCCCGCTGGATGACGACACGTGGGATTGGTCCACTGATGAAGAACACTTCAACAGCTTTGGCATTCCCCGTGAAAAACTGCTAGATTTGCAACTTCCCGGTAGCGTATTAGGCACCGTAACGGCTGAGGCCGCTGAAGAAACCGGTCTGCCGGAAGGTTTGCCGGTAGTTGCCACCGCCAACGACAAAGCCGTTGAAGCGCTGGGCGCCGGGCTGCTGTATGAAAACACCGGTCTTATCTCTTTAGGCACCTATATTGCCTCAATGGTAACCGGCAGTAAAAACGTTAAAGACCCGGAAGGTTTTTGGGTAAACCTTGCCAGCATGCCGCACCGCTATCTGTATGAAAGCACCGGCATTCGCCGTGGTATGTGGCACGTTTCTTGGTTCCGCGATTTAATGGGCGAAGACTTCGCCAAACGCGCCGAAGAAATGGGCATGATTCCTGAAACGCTGCTTGAGCAGGAAGCCAAAGACATTCCCGCCGGCTCCGATGGTTTGATGACCATTCCCGACTGGCTGGCACCCGCCGATGAATTGCACCGCAAAGGTATTATGATCGGCTTTGACGAGCGCCACGGCAGAGGGCATATGTACCGCTCCATCATTGAGGGCATTGCCTTTTCACTGAAAACCGAATACGACGCCATGATTAACTCGCTCGGCATTCGCCCTGAAAAAATTGTTATTTCAGGCGGCGGCTCCAACAGCGACATGATTATGCAAATTTTTGCAGACATGTATGGCGCCACTACCGTGCGCAACGAGATGAACGGCGCAGCGGCGCTTGGCGCAGCTATCAACGCGGCGGTTTCAGCCGGCGTGCACAAAGACTACGACGAAGCGGTTGCCAACATGGTACGGGTAGACAAAGAATTTAAACCCAACATGGAAAACAACGCTATTTATGAAAAAATTCACGCAGAAATTCAGCAAAAACTTCCGGGTATGTTAGAGCCCGCCCTGAAGCAAATGTATGATATACTCCCTAAATAAACACTGGAAGCTGCGAACCAGGTGGAAAACAACATAGTGTAACGAGGTGTAAGTATGAACCCCCCAGGTAATAATGAACCTCCTTGTTTTCCCCCGCAAAATAAAGCGGCTTCACCACTTATTCTCATCACGAATGACGATGGAATACATTCGCCCGGTCTGCGGGCGGTGGTGGAGTCGCTTTATGATTTAGGTGACCTGCTTATCTGCGCGCCTCAAACCCAGCAAACGGGAATGTCTCGCTCATTCCCACGTTTGCTGGGGGTGGGGGCAATGCGCCGGGTTGCCTTTACGTGCGGGGAAAAGACCCTAACCGGCTACGGCGTTGTCGGCTCGCCGGCTTTTGCGGTGGCGCACGGCGTGTTGGAGCTGGCGCACAAAAAGCCGGACCTCTGCGTCAGCGGCATTAACTACGGTGAAAACCTAGGGCTTACCGTTTCTTGCAGTGGCACTGTAGGTGCCGCAAAAGAAGCGTTCAGTCATGGTGTGCCGGGGCTTGCCGTCTCACTACAAACACGGCTTGATTACCAACACAAAGACGACTACCCGCCCGTTGATTGGGCGTACGCTAAAGAGACGACCCGCCGCTGGGCAAAAAAGATATTGGCGCAGGGGCTGCCTAACAACGTGTCGCTGCTAAACGTCAACGTGCCCAGCCGGCCAACCAGCAATGAACAGCGTTTAACCCGCCTTTGCCCGCAAAATTACGTTGAGTTTGTAAAGCCGCCCAAGCGAGATTTAGAAGAGGCCTACCCGCTAAAATCTCGCTTGCATGTGGATAAGACAAACCTTGAAGCCAACAGTGACATTTATGCTGTTCATGTAGACGGCGTTACTTCCCTCACCCCGCTAACGTGGGATACCTCGGTGGAAGTGGGCGATTTGACCAAATAAACACAAGATACACATAAAAATATGGTATCCTCGACATCCGGTCGGGGTGAGGGCGTAACGCGGTTTTAACGGTTGCGCTTGCTGTGGTTTATAAAAATAAACCGAAAATTTAAAGGGTGTGAATCAATGATTCGATTTGAGAATGTAAGTAAAAGCTATAAAAAGAATCAAGTATTGACGGATTTGTCTTTTTCGGTAAAGAAAAGTGATTTTGTTGTCTTTATCGGGCCCAGCGGCTGCGGTAAAACAACGCTGCTTAAAATGATTAATAAAATCATCAAGCCGACAGCGGGCAAGATATATATTAACGGGAAAGACATCGATGAGATGGACGAGATAGCGATGCGCCGCAACATGGGCTATGTTATTCAATCGGTGGGGCTTTTCCCGCACATGACCATTCGGGAAAACATCGAGCTTATCCCCAAGCTGACCCATCGCACGGCGGATGAAATCACCGAAAAAAGCCTTGAATTGATGGATTTAATCGGGCTGGACCCAAAAAAATATTTAGACCGCTACCCCACCCAGCTTTCGGGCGGGCAGCAGCAACGCATAGGGGTGGCGCGTGCCTTTGCCATCGACCCCGACATTATACTGATGGACGAGCCGTTCTCGGCGCTGGACCCCATTACGCGGGGGCAGCTGCAAGACGAGCTGGCGGCGCTGCAAGTTAAATTTAAGAAAACTTTTGCTTTTGTTACCCACGATATGGGTGAAGCCATTAAGCTGGCCGATAAAATTTGCATTATGAACGGCGGTAAAATTGTTCAGTACGACAAGCCAGAGCAAATTTTGAAATGCCCCGCCGACGATTTTGTGCGTAACTTTGTCGGCAAAAAACGCATTTGGTCGGTGCCGGAGCTTATCCGCGCCAAAGATATTATGCTTGAAGGGGCAACCGGCTCTAAAATATTCAGCCTTATCAAATGCCTTGAATTGATGCGCGCCGCCAATGTAGACAGCCTTATCATGGTGGACGGCGCCGGCAAAATTGAAGGTGTTGTGTACGCCAAAGACATTTTATCGCTGCCGGAGCCAAAAGGCTCGGCGCGGGATGTTATGCGTGAAGTGGAGCAAACCGTTGGGCTGAACGACAACATTATACACGTGCTTGAAGTGATGCAACAAAAAAATATGACGGCAGCGCCGGTGGTTGATGAAGACGGCGTTATGGCGGGCATTATTACAAGAAGCAGTTTGGTTACCACGCTTAGTCGCCAGTATTTAGAGAAGGAGGACGCAAGCGTATGAACTTAGTGCAGTATTTTCAAACAAACTCTCAAGAGGTGCTGCGCCTTATTTTTGCGCACCTGCAAATGACGCTGCTCGCCGTTGGCGTGGCTATTTTAATAGGGGTGCCGCTGGGCATACTTATCAGCTACGTTAAAAAAATAGGCCCCGGTATTTTGGGCGCCGCCAACATTATACAAGCCGTTCCAAGCCTTGCGCTGTTAGGTTTTTTAATCCCCTTTTTAGGCATCGGCTTTAAGCCCGCCATTTTTATGGTGGTTGTTTATTCGCTATTGCCGATTATTAAAAATACCGCCACAGGGCTAAGCAACATCAGCGCCGATATTAACGAGGCGGGTGTCGGCATTGGGCTAACGCCCTTTCAGCTGCTGTATAAAGTAAAGCTGCCGCTGGCGCTGCCGGTTATAATGGCGGGGGTACGCATTTCTGCCGTAACGGCGGTTGGGCTGGTTACGTTGGCGGCGTTTATCGGTGCCGACGGGCTGGGCTACCTTGTCTATTCCGGCATCCGTACCGTGAACAACACGCAAATTTTAGCCGGTGCCATTCCGGCTTGCTTAATGGCGCTGGGCATGGATTTTTTACTCGCCTTCGTTGAAAAAACGGTAACGCCCATTGCGCTGCGGGACGATATTAAAAACCTGGACCAACCGCAGATTAAAAAGATTCGTCGCCGGCAAAAAACAGGGCTGGTGGTGGTGGCGCTAGCGCTGATTGTTTTCCTTGTGGCGTCACTTGCAACGGCTATTCAACCCGAGAAGAAGCGTATTTCCATCGGGGCGAAAGACTTTACCGAGCAAAACACTATCGCCAGTTTGTACGCCTCACTCATTGAGCACAACACCGACATTACCGTCGACCGTCACCTTGAGCTGGGGGGCACGCAAATTGTCTTTTCCGCCCTTACCAACGACGAGCTGGATATGTACATTGAATACACCGGCACGCTTTATTTGAGCATATTAGATATGGACCCCGATGAAGAGCAGTCAACCGGGGAAATCAACACGCTGATTAGCGACGCCTTGGCGGACGATTACGGTGTCTCAATGCTGAACCCCATTGGTTTTAACAACACCTACGCGGTGGCGGTACGCCCCGACACGGCGGAAGAGTACAACCTTAAAACCATCTCTGATTTAGCCAAGGTAAGCCGCGAGCTACGCTTTTCACCGACGCTGGAATTCAACAACCGCGCCGACGGCATAGAAGGGCTGGCAAAACTGTATGGCTTGGAATTTGCAAGCACCCAGCCGCTTGACGGCACGCCCCGTTACACCGCGCTTATCAACGACCAATGCGATGTAATTGACGTTACCTCCACCGAGGGTTTGGTGCAGGAATACGGGCTGGTGGTGCTGGAGGACGACAAAGGCTACTTCCCCTCTTACAATGCCATTCCGCTGGTGCGCCCCGAGATTTTTGAAGCCTATCCCGAGCTGGAAGCGCTTTTTGCCAAGCTGGACGGGCAAATCACCGACGACGACATGCGCAAAATGAACTACCAAGTGGACGTGCTGGAAGAAGCGTCTGACGACGTGGCAGAAAACTTTTTAAAAGAAAAAGGGCTGATATAACACACCCTTAGTCCTTTTTCTATATAAATTAAAGCCAGAGGTAGCGAGCCTCTGGCTTTTTAATGTGCGAGTTTATTTTGTTGTGATTTAAACGAGCGGTGTCAAAATACGTTGTGCGAAAAAAGTAGTGAAAGAAAGCTTTATTTGCTGTGGAAAGCATATTTTAAGATGTTTTGTATTTTTGAGCACACAGCTTGGTTGCCAATAACTTTTCGAGTCTATTTTAGCACTAAATAGAATAAGCCTAGAAGTTGAAAGGACAAAATGCGGCGAAACCATCAGTTATTTTAAGCCATTTAAAAGTAATATGCGTTGGATGCTGCTCTGGAGATATAAATTTAGCCTTAATCCACCCTAGGAATTGGTAGGTGCGAGCAACCGCACGAGTCTCTATTGATAAATAGGTTTGGTCTCACACTCTAGTATCAACACAAAAAGCACAGTAGATAGCCTTGTTTTTTTTTAACTGAGTAATGATACAATAAATATGCATGCAGGTGGCAATTTTTCTAAAAAGAAGGAGTATTTCAATGGCGATTATTAAAACCATATCAATTCCACGAGGACAACGGAAAAGAACCACATTGGGAAATAATCTATACTACGACCAAATAGAAATACACGACAATAGAGTTGTTGGCTTTTTTGATGGACAACAAACGATGACATGGTATTTTAAGGACTTTAATGGTATTGACGTAGTTAGAGCAAGTATTAATTCGCAGTTTGGACAAATTATTTTTTTAACAGGTATCAATTCGAAAAACAGGGCTGTGGGTATTGACTTGGGAATGATGCAAAATCTCAATGCAATGAATGATACAAACAGGATTTTGTTTTGTAGCGGGATGTTTAGTTTTAGCAAAACAAATAATTTTGTGGCGATTGCTGCTAGCGACATAAGATCAGCCTATGATGATTATAGAAATAAAAACAATGAAAGTGAAACAGTACAAGTGTTGTCTGTGGCCGATGAGATTAAAAAATTCAAAAAATTACTCGATGATGGTGTTATCTCACAAGAAGAATTTGATGCCAAAAAGGAGCAACTACTTAGTCTGTAAATAAGTGATAGGAGTAACAGAAGCCTAGAAATAAACTCATTTATTTGGGGTGTTTCCGAGAAAATAGTAATTGAAGAAGGGAAATATTTTGCCGACAGATAAAATGAGTCGCAAAGAAAAAGTTTTCTTGCCCCACAATTTAGACCATGAAAGTAATAAAAGAAGATAAAATACAAAACCGACGAACTGCCATTTGGCATCGTCGGTTTTGTATGGAGCAGGCGATGGGAATCGAACCCACATAGCCAGCTTGGAAGGCTGGAGTTTTACCACTAAACTACGCCTGCACAGATTGCACAACAAATAGTATAGCTTGAAATGGTAAAAATAGCAAGAAAAAAGTAAAACTCTCGGGCGTTTTTGCCGCCCGGGAGTTTTAGCTGTTTTTTTAATTGGTTGCCTGTTTCGTGGGTTAAACCGCGTCTATCATAATAATGTTTTGGTTTAAATCCACGCTGCGCAGAACCCCTTTAACAACCGTTTCGGCGCCAACAATATCAGTTAGCTTAACGGTGTCATCTTCGGTGGTAATAACCTGCACATGGTCGGCAACAATTTCGTTTTCGCCGTTACGTACTTGGTAAGCAGTGGACATGCACATGGGTTACTTCTCCTTTAACTGTTTGTAAATGTCAGCCAATTTGTCATTCGCTGCGTTGTAATCAACAAGGCAGGCCTTCAGTTGTTTTGCAATGTCGGCGTGGTCTTGTTTTTCCAGCGCGTCGGCCAATTCATCTAAATCTTCGGCGTGGTGGCGGTTGTGGTCTACCATGTATTCCAGAATCGCCAAGTTTTTCTCAAAGCTAACTTCGCCGCCATCATGGTGATGGTGCTGATGATATAATTTTTGTTGATGCATGACTAACGACTCCTTTTTTGTTTGTTCTTTCACTTATTAGCATACCACTTTTGTGGTATTTATGAAAGAGATTGCAAACAAAATTGTGAGAAAGTATGCATAACGCACATAATTTGTGTTAATTGTGCGAAGGGTTTTCGGCGGCGCCACTTAACTCGCCCCGGCTGGCGGCGGTTAAATAGGCGTTAATAAAGCCGTCTAAATCGCCGTCTATTACCGCTTCAACGTTGCCGTCTTCGTAGTTGGTGCGGTGGTCTTTAACCAGCGTGTACGGCATAAAAACGTAGCTGCGTATCTGGTGCCCCCACGCAATGTCTTTTTGGTCGCCTTTAATGTCTTCAATCCGTTCAAGGTGTTCCTGTTCTTTTATCTGCACCAGCCGCGAGACAAGCATTTTCATCGCCGTTTCACGGTTTTGCAGCTGGCTGCGCTGGCTTTGGCAGGTAACAACAATGTTGGTGGGCAGGTGTGTCATGCGCACCGCGCTGGACGTTTTGTTAACGTGCTGCCCGCCCGCGCCCGAGGCACGGTAAACGTCTACCCGTATGTCTTCGGGGTCGATGTGGACGGCGGTGTCTTCTTTAATTTCCGGGGTTACCTCCACCGAGGCAAAGCTGGTGTGCCGCCGCCCCGATGAATCAAAGGGGGAGATACGCACCAAGCGGTGCACGCCGTGCTCGCTTTTCAAAAAACCGTAGGCGTTTTCGCCCTCTATCAATACGGTGGCGCTTTTTAAGCCGGCTTCGTCGCCGTCTAAAAAGTCTAAAATGGTGGTGGTAAAGCCGTGGCTGTTGGCGTATCGGGTGTACATACGCAGCAATATTTGCGCCCAGTCTTGCGCCTCGGTGCCGCCGGCGCCGGCGTGCACCATCAAAATAGCGTTGTGGTCGTCAAATTCACCGGTAAGCAGCGTTAAAAGGCGTATCTTTTCCACCTGTTGCGCCAGCTTTTCGGTAACGGCCGCTGTTTCTTCGGCGGCGTCTTCGTCGCCTTCTTCCCACAGCTCAAGCAGCGTTTCGGCGTCGTCCAGTTTTTCCTGCATATTGGCAAAGGCTTCAAGCTTGTCCCGTACGTGGCTCATTTTTGAAAACACAACGGTTGATTGGTCGGTGTCTTCATAAAACTCAGGGCGTGCAGAGCGCTCTTCAAGCTCTTGTAACTCTCGCTTTAAGGCGTTTATATTCAAAGCCACCCCCAGTTTTTCCACCTCGGGGGCAAGCTCGCCAATGTCTCTTTTAACCTCGTCTAATAGTATCATAAAGCCTCCAGCTTTCGGTCGGTTCTTTACTATAAATTATAATGGATTGGCGCGGCAAAGTAAATGCGCCCGGGCGGCAAAGCGCTGTGTTATCTTTGTGTTTTCGGTGTGGTATGGTGGGCAGTGTGATTTGCCGTTACGCTTGTTGCTGCCAGCCCAACGCGCAGCGCACCGCCCGCTGCCACCCGTGCACTAGGTGTTTTTGTTCATCCAAGGGCATGTGCGGTGTAAAGGTTTTTTCGGTGGCGGCATTTTGGCGAATGTCGTCCTTATCTTTGTAAAAACCCACCGCCAACCCGGCAAGGTACGCCGCGCCAAGGGCTGTGCTTTCAATGCACCGTGGACGCACCACGTCGACCCCTAAAATATCCGCTTGAAACTGCATTAAAAAGTTGTTGGCGCTAGCGCCGCCGTCAACACGCAGTTCTTTAAGCGCCAGTCCGTCGGTATCCGCCTCCATGGCTTTCACCACGTCGTGGCTTTGGTAGGCGATGGATTCCAGCGTGGCACGCACAAAATGCTCTTTCTGAACACCCTGTGTTAAGCCGACAACGGTGCCACGGGCGTAGGGGTCCCAGTGGGGGGCGCCAAGCCCGGCAAAAGCAGGCACCACATAGATACCGCCGCTGTCTTTAACGCGAGTGGCAAGGGCTTCCGATTCGGGGGCGCTGTCTATCATGCGTAGCCCGTCGCGCAACCATTGCATGGCGGCGCCGGCGATGAAAACACTGCCTTCCAGCGCGTATTCCACCTGCCCGCCCACCTTCCATGCAATGGTGGTCAGCAGCCCGTTTTGCGAGGCGACCGCTCGGCCGCCGGTGTTCATCAGCATAAAACAGC
>CAYZSR010000013.1:0-3435 GCA_964479715.1 uncultured Oscillospiraceae bacterium
GAAGATATGGACCTGTAAAAATGAGCTATAAAGAACAGTTTATCACCGCTTTTACCGAAAACGTTAAGCGGGAAGGCGCGGCGGAGTTTTTAGAATGGCTGGAGGGCACCGATTTTTATGAAGCCCCCGCCTCTACCCGCTACCACGGTGCCTGCGAGGGCGGGCTGGTTATGCACAGCGTTAACGTGTTTAACGTGTTGCGCAGCCGCTTTCCCGAAGAGCACCCCGAAAGCGCCGCGCTGGCCGGTTTGCTGCACGATTTATGCAAAACCAACTTTTATAAGCCCGGCTTTCGCAACGTGAAAGACGACGAAACCGGGCAGTGGAGCAAGGTGCCCACCTTTAGGGTGGACGACGCCTTTCCCTACGGGCACGGCGAAAAAAGCGTTTTTTTGATTGAGCGGTTTATCCGCTTAAAACCCGCTGAAGCGGTGGCTATCCGCTGGCACATGGGCGGCTTTGACGAAGCGGTTCGTGGCGGCAGTTACGCCATCAGCGAGGCGTGGCGCCAATACCCACTGGGTGTTAAGTTGCACATGGCGGACTTGGAAGCCACCTACCTGCTGGAGCGTGGCACCAGCGCCGTTAATAACTAGCCACATTAAATTAAGTACTCAGCAAAGCACCCCCGACAAGTTTGTCGGGGGTGCTTTTAGTTTGGCTTTATCCGGTTGCCGCCTTTTGCACCATGCCTCAAAAAAATGCACAAAAAAAGGGCGGACATAAGTGTCCGCCCTTTAAGTTATTATAGGTTAATTCACTGTAATAGCGCCCAAAACATCGCCGATAGAACCGGTGATGGTCATGGCGTTTTTTGCTTCACGGGCGGTGGCGTCTTTGTTGATAACGACAATGTTTTTGCCGTTAAAATAGTTCACCAACCCGGCGGCGGGATAAACCAGTAGCGAAGTGCCGCCGATTAACAGCAAATCCGCCCGGCTTATTTGGCGCACCGCTTCTTCTATCACGCTGCGGTCAAGCGCTTCTTCATAGAGCACCACGTCGGGTTTTACTTCGCCGTCGCAATCGTCGCAACGGGGCACGCCGGTGCTGTTTACAATAAAATCAACGTCGTATTCTTTGCCACATTTACGGCAGATATTGGTGCGAATGCCGCCGTGCAGCTCCAACACATTTTCAGAACCCGCCACTTGGTGCAAGCCGTCTACGTTTTGTGTAATAACGGCGTTCAACTTGCCGGCTTTTTCAAGCTCTACCAGCTTGTTGTGGGCGGCGTTGGGGCGGGCGTCCAAATGCACTAAATTAGCGCGGTAAAAATCAAAAAATTCTTCGGTGTGCTTGTCATAAAAACTACGGCTAACCATATACTCGGGCGGGTAATCCGACGGCTGGCTAAACAAACCGCCGGCGCTTCTAAAATCGGGGATGCCGCTCTCTGTTGAGACGCCGGCACCGCCGAAAAAGACAATGTCGTTGCTGTCATCGATAATGGCTTGCAGTTTTTGAATTTTTTGCTGTTGGTCGCTCATGCTGTGATCAGCCCCTATTGTTCAACAAGGTTAGAATGTCGTCAAAATAGTCGTCGTCACTGCGTGGCTTTTTTTCTTCAGGTGCCGTTCCATCGGCGTCGTGCACTTCTTCTTCGGCAAAGACAAAGCCACCGTCTTCCGCTTCTTGCCTGGCTTGTTGCTCTTCCGGCGAATCAAAGCCGGTGGCAATCACGGTGATACGCATGGCGTCTTTGAGCGATTCATCAAACGCGGTACCCCAGATGATATTGGCGTCCGGGTGGGCGGCGCTGGTAATCAGCGTGGCGGCGGTTTCAACGTCGTCCAGCGCTACGTCAGGCGAGGCGGCTACATTAATGATAACGCCGCGGGCGCCAGCAATGCTGGTTTCAAGCAGCGGGCTGGTAATGGCGGCGTTGGCGGCGTCTTCCGCCATGTTGCCACCTTTGGCTTCGCCCACGCCCATGTGGGCGTAACCGGCGTCACGCATCACGTTGCGCACGTCGGCAAAGTCAAGGTTAATAAAGCTGGGTACGTTCACCAGCGACGAAATACTTTCAATGCCTTGGCGCAGCACATCGTCAGCGGCGGCAAACGCATTGGCCATGGTAATGGTTTCTTGGCTTATCAGTTTAAGGCGCTCGTTGGGGATAACAATCAAGCTGTCTACCCGTTCCAGCAGCGCGCGAATGCCGTCGTCGGCTTTGGACATTTTCAGGCGCCCTTCAAAAGCAAAGGGTTTGGTTACAATACCCACCGTTAAAACGCCCAATTCTTTGGCTACATCGGCCACAATCGGCGCCGCACCGGTGCCGGTGCCGCCGCCCATACCGGCGGTTAAAAACGCCATTTGGGAGCCTTTCAGCGCCGCGGCAATTTCGTCGCGGCTTTCTTCAGCACTGCGCTGGCCAATCTCAGGGTCGCCGCCGGCACCGCGTCCGCGGGTCAGCTTGGCACCCAGTTGCACTTTTTGTGTGCTTCTGGCGTTGTACAGCACCTGTTGGTCGGTATTCATGGTGATAAATTCCACACCTTGAAGCCCGTATTCTATCATGCGGTTAACGGCGTTTCCGCCACCGCCGCCTATGCCCACCACTTTAATATTGGTGACATTTTGCATTTCTTCATCCAGGACAAAAGCCATTCAATAATCCTCCTATCGACGGCGCAACGCGCAAATCTATTTTTCACTTAAATATTAGTCAAAATTGTATATCGGTGCATAGTAAAGCACTATACACATAACATTATCAGAATAAAGTTGTAAATTCAAGGGTTTTATACTAAAACTACAAATATAAGTGGTTCATCGTTCGTTTGGCACTAAGCCTAGTGGTTACGCCGGTGTGAAATACACCTTATCCACCGCCGGATACGCCGTTAAGTTTAAAGTGCCTTGGTCGTTGCCGCCAATTTTACTTTGCTCGGTGTCGGTAAGTAATGTGTGGGCAAATTTCAGCTTTTTCTCCAGCTGGCCTTTGCCCCCCACCCGCACCACAATACGGTTTTGCCAGCAAAAGCGTAAATCAACGGGGTTGGCAACATTTACCCAGCCCACCTCGGTTAAATCTGCCTTTTGCAGCGCCGGCAACAACGTGTGCAGCGCCGCCAGCGATTGCTTGGGGTTTTGTGAAAGGCGTGGCTCGGTACCGTCGGCGGCGGCGGGCGTTTCGTCCGGCTCGTCGGGCGTGTCGTTCACATCATTCGGCAGCGATGAATCGGTGCTCGTGTCACCGCCATCGCTGTCAGGTGAGGGTGAATCGCTCTCATCGGGTGGGGCGTTTGCGTCGGCGTCGGACGGCGGTTCAGTAGCGGTGGATACATCACCAAGCGGCGCTGAATCGAAACCCGACTGCGACGACGGCGACGCGTCCTCTTTGACGGAAAGCGGCAGACCCACCACCATGTTAACGCTACTTAGCCCATTTATTTGCACCAATTTATCGGACGGCTCGCCGTCCAAGCG
>CAYZSR010000013.1:3445-24230 GCA_964479715.1 uncultured Oscillospiraceae bacterium
TAAAATTTTGAGTTTTTCGCTCAACACCGCCACCGTGCCGTCCTCTTCCAGCGTGCATTGCTCTTTGGCGGCGGTTACGTCGAAGGCGATGGTGCCGGGCAGCCAGCGGCGTATCGTAACGTTTTCTATATAGGGCAGCTGCTGCTCTATGGCAGCGGCTTCGTTTTTCTTGTTAAAGCTGAACATGTTGTCGCCTTCGGTGCGGCTGAAGACCGCCTCAATCTCCGCCAAAGAATAGGGCGTTTCGTCCCCCTCCAGTGCGAAGCTGTCTATTTTAAACCACACACGGATAGAGACAAAAATGCCGATAAACACCAGCAACAGCACGGTAACCACCGCGGCAATGCGTCGGTTGCGGCGCCGTTTAACGGGGTCCACCTTTTTAGGTACCCGCTTTTTTCTTTGTTTTTTAGCGGGGGGCGCCTGCCGTCTATCGCTTTGAGGGCGGCGGCGTTTGGAGGGCGGTTTTTGTCTGTTGGCGGGCGGGGCAGCGCGCCGCTTTTTGTCGCGGTGCGCCTGCCGCTCGTCTTCATAGCCGGGCAAATCGGGCGGCGGTAAACGCCGCACATCGTCAAAAGCGTCCAGCGGCGGCACGCCGGAAGAACGGCGCTGTGGCGGGCGCTTTTGCGGCGGTTTGGAGCCGCCGCGGTTGTTGGGACGGTTTCTATCGTTAGCCAGCCTCGCCACCTCCGCATCTTTTGTACTTCATTTGCTGCTACACTTTCGGCAGCAGCGGCCTTAGCCCCTCTAAAATAGTGGCTAAGGCGTCTTGCCGTGCCAGTGTTTTGGCGTTTTCACCCATTCGGTGCAGCGTTTCACCGTCTTTGGTCAACGCGTCTACCGTTTGGATAATTACGTCGCCCGTCAGGTTTTTTTCTTCAATCAGCTTAGCCGCCCCCGCCGCCTCAAATTCAGCGGCGTTGTGGTACTGGTGGTTTTCCGCCACGTTGGGCGACGGAATCAGCACCGAGGCACGCCCCGTGGCGGCAAGCTCTGCCAGCGTGAGCGCCCCCGCCCGGGAAATAACCAGGTCGGCGGCGCTTAAAAGCTCCGGCATGTTGTCGATGTATTCTCGAATGATAAAATGCGGGCTGTTGTCGATACCCATTTCGGCGGCTTGGGCGGCAAAATCTTTTGCCTCAATGCTGCCGGTGGCGTGAATGTGCAAAAAATCTCGGTTTTCAATGTGCCACTGCGCCAGCTCTGCCACAGCGCGGTTCACATTCATGGCGCCAAGGCTGCCGCCGTAGCTAATAATCACGGGGCGCTCGCCCGCTTCAAGCGCGCGGCGGTTGGCGGTGCGGTCTTGCTCAAACAGCGTGGGCGAAACGGGGTTGCCGCTAACGCTGATGGCTTTGCTCTCGGTTAAACGCGCTTTGCCCGCCTCAGACGCAACAAACACTTTGTCCACCCGTTTTGCCAAAAAACGGTTGGCAAGGCCGGGGTAGGCGTTTTGCTCGTGAATGGCGGTTTTTAGGCCGCGTTTCGCCGCAAAATAAACAATGGGTACGCTGACGTACCCGCCGGTGCCGATGACAATATCCGGCTTAACCCGGTTGAGAATGCGGCGGGTGGCAAAGGGCGAAACAAGCAGCGCCGCCGCCGCTTTTAGGTTGCGTGCCAAATCTTTAGGCGCAAAACTGCGCTGCAACCCGTGCACCTGTATGGGGTGAAAAGGAAAGCCCGCCTGTTGCACCAAACGGTATTCCATCCCGTCACGCCGCCCGGCAAAGTGTATCTCTGCCTGCGGGTATTGTTCTTTTAAGCCGTGCGCGATCGCCAGCGCCGGGTTCACGTGCCCCGCCGTACCACCGGCGGCAAATAATATCTTCATGTTACTCCCCCGCCGCTTTTTGTAAAGCGGGTGCGTGCCGGTCCCGTTGCAGGGCCGGCTTGTCCAGCTGGCGTGACACGTTGAGCATAATGCCCACCTCGCCCATCAGCATGATAAGCGACGTACCGCCGTATGAAAAGAACGGCATGCTAATACCAGTAGACGGTATGGCGTTGATGTTAACAGCGATGTGAAGTAGCGCCTGCAACGCAATTTGAACCGAAATGCCAACCACCAGCATGGAGCCAAATTTATCTTCCACCCGTGTGGCAATGTACAGCCCACGCAGCAATACAAGTAAAAACAGAATAATAACCGCCATGGCGCCGATAAACCCGAGCTCTTCACAAAGAACGGCGAAGATATAGTCGTTGTACATTTCCGGCAGATAAAAATATTTCTGCACGCTTTGCCCAATGCCGCTGCCGGTCAACCCGCCCGAGCCGATGGCGATAAGGCTTTGTATCGTTTGGTGGCCTAAATCGTCGGCGTCTATAAAGGGGTCTTGCCAAATGGCGAGGCGGTCGTGGGCGTAACTTGGCAGTAAATCGGGGAAATAGGTAAGCACCACAAAGACAAGCGCCACCGCCCCCACCACCGATATAATAAGGTACGCGTTGTTGGTGCCGCCGCTGACCATCATAAAAAAGCCGATGCCTAAAATAAGTATCATGCAGGAAAGGTGCGGCTCAAAAAAAAGCAGCACCAACACAACCCCCAGCACTGAAACAAGGGGGACATACCCGTACATAAACTGTTTTATCTTTTTTTGGTTCGCGGCTATAATGGCGGCAAATAATAATATCACCGCAAATTTTGCAATTTCACTGGGCTGAAAACCCCATATCCACCGCCTAGCGCCGTTGCGCTCTTCAGCAAAAAGCACCGCCACCAGCAAAAATATGGTTAACGCCATCAGCGGCCACGCTAATTTGCGCAGCATTTTATAATCGATACGGGACGCCACCACCATCACGCCAATGCCCAGTAGCGCGTTGCGCAGCTGTGGCAAAATAAAGGCGTAGCTGTTGCCGCGGCGCACATGCCCCGTGGGAAAAGACGCTGAAAACAGCACCACCAACCCAAAGAGAAGAAGCAACGTAATAAGCGTTACAAGCGGTAAATCAACCCGCCCCAGCGCACGCTTTTTAGCGATGGTTTTTGTCTTCTTTTTGGTTTGAGGCTTGCTTTTTACCACCTGTAACTTGTGCCCGGTGCCACCCCATGGACGGGTGCGGGATACATTTTGTTGTGATGGCGCCATGGTCTCCTCCTTGTGGGTATAGTATTTTTAGCTATTTACCCCATCACGTGTGCGTAAAGGTACGCCAGCAGCACACAGCATAGGGTGAACAAGCTGAAGACGACGTCAATTTTAATCTCGCTCCAGCCGGACAATTCAAAGTGATGGTGAATCGGCGTCATTTTGAAAAGGCGTTTGCCGCCCGTCAGTTTGAAGTAGGTGGTTTGTATCATCACGCTAAGCGCTTCAATCAGATACAGCAGCCCCAAGATAATTAAAATATCGGGCCGGCCCATGCAGTAGCCGATAGCCACCACCGCGCCGCCTAAAAACATGCTGCCGGTGTCGCCCATAAAAATTTTGGCGGGGTAAAAGTTCCAAAATAAAAAGCCGACGCAGCCGCCCGCCAGCGCAGCCGCCCACACCGCCAGATGATACCGCGCAAAAAGCGACAACAGCAAAAAGTAGCCGCACATCACCCACAGCGTTACCAGCGAGGCAAGCCCGTCAATGCCGTCGGTTAAGTTAACGGCGTTGACCATGCCGACGATGAGCAAAAAGCTGAGCGGGTAGAAAAAGATGCCAAAATCCACCACGCCGATAAAGGGCAGTTGCACCTGCGTTGAAAGGCGGCCCATCAAGTGCAGCGTTGTTAGAAAACTGATGGCAATAAGCGATTGACCGATGAGTTTACCGGTGGCGTTTAAGCCAAGGTTGTCTTTGCGCAGCACTTTGAGCAAATCGTCCACCAGGCCGACGGCGGAAAATGCCAGCGCCGTAAACATTCCCAGCACCACCAGTTGCAGCGCTTTCGGGTCGGTGTCCGACGCCACGGTGCGCAGCAGCGGCAACGCCACAAAGAAACCGACGGTGGAGCCAAGAATAAACAGCAGACCGCCCATGGTGGGAATGCCTTGTTTACTTTGGTGCCAAGTGGGGCCAATTTCGCTAATGGTTTGCCGGAATTTTAAACGCCGCAACAGCGGCACCAGAAAAATGCCGGACAGAGCGGTTACAAGCAGCGCGGCAACCGCCGCAACAATAGGCGCATATTCGGTCATGGGGCACACTCCTTACGCATTCTCTCGGTGTAAAATTTCTTCAAAACGCATGCCACGGCTCGCTTTAATTAAAACGGTGTCTTGCCGCCGGGTTAACTGCCGCAGCAGCGCCGCCGCCTCTTGGGTGGTGGCGCCGTGGTGCCATTCCACACCGTGTGTGGCGGCCTGTTCGCCGGCAAGGCGGGCTAAATCTCCCACCGTAACAAGCACCTTCACGCCGCTGGCGGCAACGTTATCGCCCAGCGTACGGTGTGCTTTTTCTTCCATTTCGCCCAGCTCCAACATGTCGCCCAGCACCGCCACAGCACGGCCGCCGGGCGCGGTGAGTTCTTTGAGTGTATCCAGCCCCGCCCGCATAGATTGAGGCGCGGCGTTATAGCAGTCTTCAATGTAGGTTACGCCATCTATCGTGGCGATGTGCCCGCGCAGGTCCGACGCTTCGTACTGGGTGAGTGCCATGGCGCTTTGTGAGGCGCTTAGCCCAAGACGGGTGGCGGCGGTGTACGCCAAAAGCGCGTTGCTTATTTGGTGCCGCCCCACCGTGGGGATAGACACCTGATGCTCGCCGAATTGGGCGTCGTAAATGCAAAACTGCGTGGACAGCCTGTCCCGCTTGATGTCTTTGGCACGCACTTCACAATCGGGGTTGTCCAGCCCGGCGTACACAGGGCGCACGCCGCTTGGTATGTCGGCGTGAAAGAGCATCGGGTCGTCGCCGTTTAAAATAAGCGGCGCCCCCTCGGGCAGCCCGGCGCACACTTCCATCTTGGCACGCAGAATATTTTCAACGCTGCCGGTGGTGGCTAAATGCACCTCTCCAATGCGGGAGATAACGGCGCCGTCGGGGCGGGCGGCAAGGGTTAGTTTGCGTATCTCACCCAACCGCTGCATGCCCATTTCCACCACAGCGTAGAGCGTGTCGTCGCTGAGCCTGAACAGGGTGTTGGGTAGCCCAATCTCGTTGTTTTGGTTGCCTTGCGTTTTCACCGTTTCGCCGAAAGCCGAAAAGATGGCGGCGCAAAAATCTTTGGTGGAGGTTTTGCCGACGCTGCCGGTAACGCCCAGCATCAGCGGTGAAAAACCGTCTCGATAGCTGGCGCCCATTTCAATCATGGCGTCTAAAACGTCGCCCACCAGCACTGTTTTATCCACCGGCACGCCTTTTACGGGGTGCTCTGCCACCACAAACACAGCGCCGTTTTGAAACGCCTCGGCGGCGTAATCGTGCCCGTCTACCCGCTCCCCTTTAATGGCAACAAAAACACTGCCGGGGGCGGCGGCGCGGCTGTCGGTTACAACCGAGGTTATCTGCACACCGGCGGGTGCCGCCGGCCATAAATCACGGAAAAGCGCTTTCGCGGTAATTGGTTTCAAAGGAGCACTCCTTTTCTTCTGTCGTTCTATCGAATAGGTGTTCAGGCGTGGCGCGGCACGGCGTTGTCGTTGCGGCCCAGCCAATTGTTTACAATCATCGCCTCATCTAAAAAGACGGTGTAGCCGTTAAGCACTTGGTAATCTTCGTGCCCTTTGCCGCACAGCACCAGTAAATCGCCTTCTTGCAGGCCACTTAGCGCCTCTTCAATAGCGCGCTGACGGTCCGGCTCTATGGTGTACGGTATGGCGCCTTTTTCAAGGGGCGGCAGCGCGTCTTGCATCGTTTCTTCAACCGGCTCCAACCGGGGGTTGTCAGCGGTGAGGGTAGCACGGTTTGCCCATTTTAGCACCGCTTCGCTCATGGCGGGGCGCTTTTCAGCGTCGCGCTGGCCGGCGCAGCCGTAAACAACGTGCATGGCGCCCTCTACAAAAGGGTGCAGCGCGCCTAAAAGCTGGTCAATACCGTCGGCGGTGTGGGCAAAATCCCGTATCACGGTAAAGGGGCCATTGTACAGCACCTCGCACCGCCCCCGCACCGGCTTAACGTGCGCCAGCGCGGCGGCTACTTCTTCGCTGTCGTAGCCCAGCGCAATTACAGCGGCGGCCGCCGCCAATGCGTTGTAGACGGAATATTCGCCCGGCATGGGAAACTGCACACGGTGCAAATAACCGGGCCCCAACAGCGCAAAGCGCACCTCGCCGGCACGCAAATCAACGTTGCGTGCAATTAAATCAGCGGTGGTGCAATCGGTAGAATAGCTTATCTTTTGGTCGTCGTCAAGGCTGTCTAAAAGGCGCTCTCCCCAAGCGTCGTCTTGGTTGATAACGGCGACGTCGCAATGGTTGAAGAGGCTTTGCTTGGCGGCAAAATAGCTCTCCATCGAGTGGTGGTAGTCTAAATGGTCTTGTGAAAGATTGGTAAAAACGCCCAGCTTGAAAGACTGCCCGTACAGGCGCCCTTGCTCCAGCCCTTGGCTGCTTGCCTCCAGCACCACATGGGTGCAGCCCGCCGCCACCATACGGCTTTGCAGCGCCGCAATGTCCCACGCTTCAGGGGTGGTAAATTTGGCGGGCACCTGCATGCCGCCCACCTCGCTTTGAATGCTGCCGATAAGCCCGCACGAGGCGCCCAGCTGTTGAAGCAGCTGGTAGATAATGTAGCTGACGGTGGTTTTACCGTTGGTGCCGGTAACGGCAATTTGCGTTAATTGTTGGGCGGGGTTGCCAAAATAGTTTTGGCACAGCGCCGCCAGCGTATGGCGGGTATCTTGCACCGTTACTTCCTTTGCAAGCCCCAGCGGGCGCTGGCTTACAATTAAACCGGCGCCGTTTTCAAGGGCTTTGGCGGCGTGGTCGTGCCCGTCGGTTTGGCGCCCTTCAATGCAAACAAAGACCGCCCCGGGTTCCACCTTGCGGCTGTCTTGCGTAATCAGCGTCGGCTCGCCGTCGGGCGCCGTGCCGCTGTATTCAATTCCATTTAATAACGATGTATAGGTTAACATAAAGGGCAATCCTCTCTACATATTTTATAATAGTATAGTATAACTCTTTTTTAGCGCTTGCACAACGTCAATGGTCGCCCACCACGGTGGTATCTTCCATTACTAAAGTAACCACGCTGCCTTTCGGTAGCTCGGTGCCGGGTGGGTGGTCTTGGCTGATAACGTAAACGTTGTTGCCCGAATCGGGCGCGCCGCTTGTCAGCACGTTAAGGCCGATGCTGCGCAGCGCCTGAATGGCGTCCGGCCCGGTTTTGCCTACCAGTGAGGGCACCCGCACCGTTTGCTGGGTGGTGCCGCTCTCGGTATAAAGCACCACCTGCCCGCCGTTGGGTATGGCGCTGTGCGCCTCGGGGTATTGGGCAACCACTTTGTCTCCGCCGCCAACCACCAGTGGGTGTAGGCCGTTTTGGCTCAGCGTGTTTTGCGCCGCACTGACGGTGCTGCCGGTTACGTCGGGGCAGTTGAGGGTGGTGCGTGCCAGGTCTTCGGGATTGTCGTAATACGGCTCAATGCCGAGTGCCTGCAACGAATCACGGATGACGTTGCCAACCGTCGGCCCGGCTAAACGCCCGCCGAAATAGTTGCCATATTGCGGGTCTTCCGGCTCGTCCAGTACGATGAGCACCGCAATTTGCGGGTCGTACGCGGGGGCAAAGCCCAAGAAAGAGGATAGATACACTTCTTTTTCAGGCAGCAGCTCCAGCTTTTGTGAGGTGCCGCTTTTGCCGCCGACGTGGTAGCCCGCCACATAGGCGTTGTGGCCGTTGGCGGTTTCCGCCACCAGCTCTTCAAGGGTGTCACGCAATATGGCGGACGTCTCGGGCGAGATAACTTGCCGTTTCATGTTGGGTTCTATCTCTTCCACCACGTTGCCGGAGGCGTCCAGCACCTGCCGCACCATGTAAGGTTGCATCAGGTTGCCGCCGTTGACCGCCGCCGACATGGCGGTAATCATTTGCAGCGCGGTGTATTTGTTGGACTGACCAAAAGAGCAGCTTGCCAGTTCAACAGCGCCCATTTGGTCAAGTGAGTATACCAAGTAGTTTATAGAGGCGGCGTCCGGCTCGCCCGGCAAATCAATACCGGTCGGCTCGGTCATGCCGAAGGCGTTCAAATAGTCGTGCCATACGTCGGCGCCCATGCCGGACGCCATCTGCACATAAGAAACGTTGCACGATTCAATCAGCGCGTTGCGCAGCGAAATGCTGCCGTGGGCGGTGCCCAGCGCGCAGCCGAACTCACGGTCTTCCACCTTTATTTTACTGGTGCAGTGAAAGGCGGCGTTTTGGTTGTAGGTGCCGGAATCAAGCGCGGCGGCGGTAGTGAGCACTTTGAAAACCGAGCCCGGTTCGTAGGTGTCTGCCAGCGCTTTGTTGCGCCATTGCAACGTGCGCGCTTCACTTTGGGCGGCCACTTTCTCCGGCCCGTCGGGCATGGCGTCAATTTCGGCGCGGGTTGCCTCGTTATAAATCTCGTACGGTTTGTTGGGGTCGTAAGACGGGTTGACGGCAATGCCCAAAATGGCGCCGGTGTTCACGTCCATCACAATGCCCATACCCCGCTCATGGGCGCTGTGCTCTTCAACCGCTTCACTTAAGTATTTTTCTAAAATCTGCTGCACCTCGGCGTCCAGCGTCAGCACCAGGCTTTGCCCGTCTTCGGCGGGGTAGAGGCTGTCGTCCTCATCGTCGGCAATTTCGCCGCCCCACGCGTTGCGCAGCGCCACTTGGCGCCCCGGCGTGCCGGCAAGCGCCTCGTTGTACCAGCTTTCAAGCCCTTCAATGCCGTCGCCGTCGTCGTTGGTAAAGCCCAAAACAGCGGCGCCCAGCTCTTCATAAGGGTAATACCGCTTGGAGTCGGGCACTAAATAGATACCGCTAAGCCCTGTTTCTTTGGCCATGTCGCGTATTTCATCGGCAAGGGGTTTGTCTATCTTGCCTTTTATTTTGCAATAACGGCTTTTTTTGTCGGCCAGTTTGGTATATAGTTCTTCTTCATCCAACTCAAGTATTTGCGCCAGTTGTTGCGAGGCCACCCGTGCCGGGTCGCGCTTGTCGCCTTTTTCTTTCAGCTTGCTTTTTGCCAGCACGTCGGGCGCCGCTTCCACCGTCCACACGGTGGCGCTAACCGCCATTTCTTTCATGTTGGTGTCATAAATAACACCGCGCTCTGGCTCCAGCGGCTGGTTTGCCATGTGCTGGTTGCTTGCCAAAGCGCGCCATTCGTCGGTTTGTTCCAGTTGTATGGTAGATAGTTGCAACGCCAAATAACCCGCTGCAACAATAAAAAGGGTACCTATGACAAGGCTCCGCAAAATGACGGAACGATTTTTCAGGCCACCCTTTTTTGAGTTGGATTGTTTATTTTTCAAGATATTCCTCCAGATGCTACGCCGACGCTACTGCACATCGCCCGTTAATTTAACAAGGCCGTTTTTAACGTCTGAAAAAGACTGAACCAGCGGGCTGGGTTGCAGTTCAATAGCGCTTTCGTCGTCTAGGCGCAGGTAGGTAATCTGGTTGTTTTTAGCTTTGGTTAGACCAAGTTCTTTGGCGCGCTGTTCAATGTTACGGGTGTTGGACATTGTCTCAAGCTCAAAGTTCAGGTAAGCGTAGTACGCTTCGCTTTCAATCAGCTCGTTCTTTTTGCTATCTATTTGACTTTGCAGCTCCGCCACGTTGGTTTGGGTGTGTATAACGCTGCACACCAGCACCACCAACACCACGGCGGTTACCAGCACCTTCACGGTGCTTTGCAGCTGTTTGAGGCGGGCACTTTTTGCTTTACGCCCCCCTTGCACTTGGCGCAGCTTGGGCGCTTGTTGCTGTTTGAGGCGGGCACTTTTTGCTTTACGCCCCCCTTGCACTTGGCGCAGCTTGGGCGCTTGTTGCTGTTTTTGTGGCTGGGGCATAAAATAGTCAAAATCATACGCTGCGTTTCCCATCGTGTAACCCCTTTTCTATATAAAAATAAATTGTTTTATTGGTTGTTCAGTTTTTCTGCCACCCGCAATTTGGCGCTGCGGCTGCGCCGGTTTTCTTCAAGTTCTTCGGCGGTGGCGGTCAGCGGCTTTCTCGTTATCAGCTTGGCGGTGGCTTTGCCGCCGCACACGCAAACGGGAAAATCCGGCGGGCAGGTGCAGGCGGTGGCCCACTTTTGGAAGGTTTGCTTGACGATGCGGTCCTCCAGCGAGTGAAAGGAGATAACCGCCAACCGTCCCCCCGGCTTAAGCAAATTGAAAATGCCGTTCAAGCCTTCTTGCAACGCGTCTAATTCACCGTTAACGGCGATGCGCAGCGCCTGAAAAGTTTGGGTGGCGGGGTTTTTGGCTTTGCGCCGTACCGCCGGCGGCTGGGCGCTGATAACAATATCCGCCAGCTGGGTGGTGGTTTCAATGGGTGCTTCTTCACGCCGGGTTACAATGTGCCCCGCAATTTGCCACGCCCGTGGCTCTTCGCCGTATTGCCGTAAAATGTCCGCCAGCTCTTGGCGGCTTAACGTGGCAATTAAATCAGCGGCGGTGGGGCCGCTTTGGCTCATGCGCATATCCAGCGGCGCTTCTTGGCTGTAGGAAAAGCCGCGGTCGGCTTCGTCCAATTGATGGGAGGACACCCCTAAATCCAGCAGCGCGCCATCTAAAAATTCGACGCCGTGTTGGTGCAGCACCGGCTCGGCTTCTCTAAAGTTTGCCTGCCACACGGTGGCGGGCAGCCCTTGCAACGCCGCCGAAGCGGCTTGTACCGCGGCGGGGTCTTGGTCCAGCGCGTAAAGGTGCCCCGTCTTTAGCTGTTTTGCAATGGCGGCGGCGTGCCCGCCGCCCCCGGCGGTGCCGTCTAAATAATAGCCGTCGCTTTGTATATTCAGCGCGTTCAGCGCCGCGTCTAAAAGAACCGGTGTGTGCTCAAACGCCATCTAAAACTCCAATTCTTCCATCGCCAGCGCAATGTCGTCGCTGTCCATGTCGTCGTTGAGCTGCCTCCAGGCATCGGCGCTCCAAATTTCGGCGTGTGAGCCGGCGCCGATAATAACAATGTCTTTTTCAAGACCGGCGTGCTGGCGCAAGGCGGCGGGGATAAGAATGCGGCCCTGCTTGTCCGGCTCCACCTCGTTGGCGCTGGCAAAAAGATAGCGGCGGATGTTGCGGGTTTTTGCCTCGCTGCGTTCTTTCAGCAACGTGGCAATGCGCTGCCATTCGTCGTTTGGAAAGGCGACAATGCAATTGTCCAGCCAGCGGGCGATAATAAAGGTGTCGCCCATGTCGTCTCTAAACCGAGAAGGGAAGTTCAGCCGGCCTTTGTCGTCCATCGTGCAGCTTTGTTCACCTATTAACACCGGCGCCCTCCCCTTTCAGCGTTTATTTTAGCGGGTTAGGGATTACTCCCCATTTCTCCCCACTTCTCTCCATTGGGTAATATTATAGTGGGATAGGGGGCAAAAATCAAGCGATTTACGCAACTTTCTTTATTCTTTTTGATAAATAAAACAGTATAAAATGCCTTTACATCGCCTTTTTATCAACTTATTACAAAAAGTGGGGAGATTTGGCACTTATTTACCATGATTTTAAGCAAAATGTAACCATTTCTGCATAGATTTTTGTCACAAATGCGGTATACTATAGGTGACCGTTTTTAAACGCTTGTAATTTTGCTTTAAACCATTTAGCGTATGCCATATATTCTGTTCATAGCAAAGGAGACGATAATGAAAAATAAAGCAAAATATCTTTCGCTGGTGCTTGCCGTTTTAGTTGCCGCTGTTTTAGTTTTAAGCGGCTGCGGCAGCTTGCCCACGCCGGACGAATACACGTTGGATAATTTTTCTAACGAGTGGGAGTCTGAAGAAGCATGGACCGACGGTAAAGAAGTGCCGCTTGACGAATACGACTATGACGAAGGTTCTTTTTTAGAAGAGTTTGACCCCAGCCGCAAAATAATTACCAACACCTACATTGAATTGAAAAGCTGGTTGTTTGACGACGACGTTGCCACGTTGCGTCAAGCGGCAAAAAAATCCGGCGGGTACGCCGGGCAATCCAGCATTTATGGCGGCAAAAATGACACCGATCGCTCCGCCTATTTTGTTTTCTACATCCCCGTTGACCATTCTGAGGATTTTATTGAAACCGCCATGAAGACAGGCGAGTTAATCAGCTTCAGTGAAAACAAAACCGACGTAACAAGTGAATCGGTTGATATTGACGCCCGCCTTGCGTTGCTTAAAAGCCAGAAAGAACAGCTTAATGAGCTGATGACCCAAGCAAACACCATTGAGGAAACCATTCTTATCCAAGAAATGCTTATGAGCACCCAGCAGGACATTGAAAATTACACCGCCTTTAAGGACGGCTTGATTAAGCAAGTTGAGTATGTTGCCGTTAGCGTTTCTATATTTGAGGCAACCTCCTTCTTCGCGAGCGGCTCCCCCTACAGCCCCGGCTGGTACACCCCCGATGGCTGGTATGGGCCCTCCGGCTCGTACACCGACCCCTACTTTATCATTGCGCGGGTTTTGCTCATCTTTTTAATCCCGTTTGTTACCGCCGGCCTTACGGTGCTGGTTCTGTATCTTATTTACCGCAGCAAAAACAAGAATAAGCTCCAAGACACCAAGAGCACCGTCGCCTTTTCAATGCCGCCGCTACCGCCGCACTGGGTTGAGGCGCAGCAGCTGCAAGTAGAGCAACAACAAGCGGCAATTGACCAAGCTAAGGCCGCTAAAAAGCCGGACGACACCCCGCCCGAACAGCCTTAAAGCGGCCAGCAAACACTTAAACTAAAAACCACCGCGCTGCACAGCGCGGTGGTTTTATTTTGTCTGTTTTTGTTGTTAAGGCAGCCGGCGGTTAGCGGTGTCGCCTAGCACTTTGTAGACGGGTGGCTACGACGTGGGCGCTGGGTACTTGATATAGTGCAGCAAAGCATTCCGCCCCGCTGTGGCTACGGCGTGGGTGCTTGATGTGGTCCAGCAAAGCGTTCTGCGCCGCTGTGGCCGTGCGTGGGCGTTTGATGCAGTGCCGTAAAGCGTTCTATCCCGCCGCCTTAGCGTTTATTGCAGCGCCTGTTTACCCTCCAAGAGAGAGAACACCGCTCCGCTCTTTGTACCCGCCATACCACTTTGCCGCAAAATGCAAAGCACCTTTCTGGCGGCGCCATTCGCCGCTTATTATGTTGCTGTTAAGGCGGGCGCGCGCCTCGATGTATTCCGCTAAAAAGGCACGCTGCCCACCAAAAGCAAAACAAAAAAAGACGGCACCGAAGCAAAACGCTTCAGCGCCGTTTTATGTTATTGCCAGCTTTGTTTTTTGCTGTTTTCGCGGTCTATTCGCCTTTTACCGGCGGCACGTTGCCGCGCTTTGAGCCACGCCCACGCAGCGACGCGCGAACGGTTTTAAGCTCGCCCATGTTTTTCGCCATCAGCTCTTCGGTGGTGCTTAGCAGATGGTCGCAATACTCACGGGTGGAGGTGCGCATTTCTTTTGATTCCTGCTGCGCCGCGCGTAAAATCTCCGCCGCTTTTTGTTCGCTGCGTTTAACAATTTCTTGGTCATCAGTAATGCCGCCCGCCCGTTTTTCAGCTTGTTTGATGATGTTTTCCGCTTCTCGTCTTGCGTCTTGCACAATGTCGGCACGGTCTTGCACAATCATCTTGGCTTTGCGTATTTCGGTGGGCAAATGCAGGCGGATGTCATCTATAATGCCTTGCAGTTTGCCGGCGTCTACCACCCGCCGCCCGATAAGCGGCATGGTGAAAGAGTCTTGCAGCGTTTCATCCAGCAGTTGTAATAGTTCATCAACATTCATCTTGTGCGCCTCCTATCTAAACCGTCCAACCAACTCGTCGAGACGGTCGACCACATCTTTTTCAATCTCCGGCGGTAAAAACCCTTCAAGCGAGCCGCCAAACATACCAATTTGCCGCACCGCGCTGGACGAATAATACATGTATTGAGAATCGGTAGAAATAAAAAACGTCTCTAATTCTGGGTGCAGTTTTTTATTAACCATCGCCATTTGAAACTCGTACTCAAAATCAGACACGGCACGCAACCCTTTAACCAAGGCGCAGGCGCCGCTGTCGCGCGCGTAATCTGCCACTAAGCCAACGTAAGAGTCCGCCTCAACGTTGGGTAAATGCGTGATGCATTTATCAATCAGTTCAACCCGTTCATCGGCGCTGAAAACGCCTTCTTTCGTTGGGTTTACCATAACCAGCACAATCACTTTATCAAACAGCTTGGCGGCTCTTTCGATAATGTTAATGTGGCCAACGGTAACGGGGTCGTAGCTTCCTGGGCAGAGTGCAATTCGCATAACGGTTTCTCCTTTTTAATGGGTTTTCTTAATCGTCGCTGTCTGTCATTTGATAGCGGGATATCATTGCCGAGCCATAATGGTATTGCTTTTGCAGCGTCAGTCCGTCCATCGTTTGTGGGAATTCGGCGTCTTTTTCGCTTTCGCACAGCACGGTGGCACCCGGTGCGCAAAGGGGCGCGAGGTCCCCCAGTAACGACGGGAAAACATCTATAAAATAGGGCGGGTCGGCAAAAATAATATCAAACTGCATGGTGGTACGTGCTAAAAACGCCTGCACGTCGCTACGGCGCACACGACTTTGTTCTTGCAACCCGGTGTGGTTTACGTTGTTGCGTATCACCTTAACCGCCTCGGCACTGTCTTCAACAAAATAGCATATTTCACTGCCGCGAGAAAGCGCCTCCAGCCCCATCTGCCCGTTGCCTGCGTATAAATCCAGCACGCGGGCGCCCGGTAAAACAAAGTGAATGGCGCTGAAAATGCCTTCTTTGGCACGCCCCAGCGTTGGGCGGGTGTGCACTCCCTCCAGCGATTGCAAGCGCATACCTCTCTTTTCTCCTGCTATAATTCGCATATGCATCGCCTACTCTCATCGTATTATTGAACGTTTACCGGCAAAGCGCCGGCAAACAAACTGTATTTATTATGGTTAATATAGCTCTTTTTGTCAACAGCACGCCGCCACAAAACACGGCTTTCACCGCCTTGGCGTGGCGTTTGCAGCGCCGTGTTTTTAGCGGTGCCACCCACCTTGCGGACAGCCCTTAACACAAAACCGCCGCTTAACCTTTACCCATCCACGGTATGCCGCGCGCCTTTCCAGCTTCTACTATACCCTAAAAACGGGCGGTATAGCAACCGATAAACCTTTGTTGCAACAGCGGAGGCACAAAGAGGCTTTGCCGCTTTTATGCGAGTGGTTTATCGCCCCGTTCTTTTTCAAAATAGGTGTGGATATTTCGGGCGGTGGGTTTGGTGACCCCCTTTGCCGCCTCCAGTGCGGCAAGGTCGGCTTTTTTAATGTTGCCCAGCGTTTTAAATTCCCGCATCAGCGCCTGCGCCGTTTTAGGGCCGACACCGGGAATATCTTGCAACGTTGAGGCATAGGTTGTCTTTTTAGCGTCGCGCCGCTGGTAGTCTTGCGCAAAGCGGTGCACCTCGTTTTGAATGGTGCTGACAAAGTGAAACACGCCTTTGTGCATCGCCAGCTCCAGCTCTTCACCCACTTGGTTTACCAGCCCACGGGTGCGGTGGCGAGAGTCTTTCACCATGCCGAACAGCGGCACGTCGGCCAGCTGAGTGTTTGCCAAAACGGTGCCGACGGCGTTTACCTGCCCCTGCCCGCCGTCAAGCAAAATTAAATCGGGCTTGTGCCCAAATTGGCCTTTGTCGCCTTTTTCGTAGCGGGCGGCACGGCGGGAGAGCGCTTCCGCCATACTGGCGTAGTCGTCGGTGCCGGGCACCGTTTTTATTTTAAAACGGCGGTACCCTGATTTTTTCGGTTTACCGTTTTCAAAAACCACCATGCCGCAAACGCTGGTGCCGTCGCCCCAGTTGGAGATGTCGTAGCTTTCAATCACGTCGGGCGCTTCAACAAGCCCCAGCAAGCCGGACAACTCATCAAGCATTTTGTCCTGCTTTTGGGTGCGCCCGCTTTCCCGCGCCAGCCGCTCAACGGCGTTCAGGTACGCCATCTCTATCAGGCGGCGGTTGTCGCCCCGCTCCGGCGTGTACAGCTTCACCTGGGTGCCCCGTTTGTCGCTCAGCGCTTGTTGCAGCAGCGTTTGGTCGGCAAGGGGTGCATCAATGGCTACCACGTGCGGCACCTCCCGCTCGGGGTCGAGGTAATACTGCGGCACAAAGGTTTCGCGCAGCGCGTCGACGTCGGTGTCTTTAAAAAGAAACTCCCGCTTGTCCATCAGCCGCCCGTCACGCAGCCGCAAAATAGCGGCGCAGGCGTGCCCCGGCGTTTGCGCAAAGGCAATCACGTCTTGGTCGCGGTCGCCGCCGCGCACCACCGTTTGCCCTTCGCTCACCTTTTCAATGGCGTTTATCTGGTCGCGCAGCAGCGCCGCTTTTTCATACTCCAGCTCTTTGCTGGCCTGCTTCATGCGGCGGCGCATGTCCGCCACAATTTTGCCTTTGCCCTGCCGTATCATCGCGATGGCGTCGTCAATGGCGGCAAGGTAATCAGCGTGCGGGATGTTGCCGGTGCAAACCGCCATGCATTTGTTGATGTGGGCGTACAAACACGGCCGTTCTTTGCCGAAGTCTTCGGGAAAGCGGCGGTTGCAGCGGGGCAGTAAAAATGAATCGGACACCGTTTGCACCAATTGGCGCACCGCGTAGCTGGACATATACGGCCCCAAGTAGCGGGCGTCTTCGTCGTCTTTTTGCAGCTCGGCGCTGATGCGCGGCCACGCCTCGTTGGTAATTTTAACGTAGCTGTAGCCTTTGTCGTCTTTTAAAAGCACGTTGTAACGGGGCTGGTACTGCTTAATTTGGCTCGCTTCAAGCACCAGCGCCTCGTACTCGCTCTGGGTTACAATCACGTCCAAGTTGCGGGCGTTGCTTGCCATGGTGCGCACTTTATCGTCGTGGTCTACCCCGTCACGAAAATACTGGCTGACCCGGTCCCGCAGGCGTTTGGCCTTGCCCACATAGATAACCTCGCCTTTGCCATCTCGCATAAGGTAAACACCGGGCAGTTGCGGCAACAGCATCGCCTTTTCATGCAGTTGTTCTTTTGTCACTTGCTCAAGCCCTTTCGGCGCTGAATGCGCCCAATAAAAAAAGCGCCACCCGGAAAGGCAGCGCCGCAAATTATGTTATTCACTAAAGCCGGATGTTACCAGCTGTACCAGCCCGTCAACGGCTTGTTGCTCGTCTGGTCCGTCGGCAATAACACGAATGGTGGTTCCGCCCACAATGCCGAGAGAAAGCACACCCAGCAAACTTTTGGCGTTAACGCGGCGTTCTTCTTTCTCCACCCAAATGGAGGATTTAAACTCGTTCGCTTTTTGTATAAAGAAAGTGGCAGGGCGTGCGTGAAGGCCGACCTGGTTTTCTACTGTGACTTCTTTTACATACATATTTATAGCTCCAATCTCGGCCCCACAAGACCGCAATTTTTACATTCAACCTGCAAACAACATCAGGCACTATACATTTTATACAAAGCGGCAAAAAAGGTCAACTTTTTGGCACTAAGTTTAGCATACCTGTACAAAGAGCGGGGCAAAACACCGCTTCCTTTGTGAATTGTTACAGAAAATAGTAACCAAAATTTTCACCAAATTTTCAACAATCTGCCTTGTCGTGATACTTGTTGTACATATCTTTGCGCTTTTTTTTGGTCATTTTAAGAGATTCATCGTGCCGCCATTGTTCAATTTTAGCGGCGTGCCCGCTTACTAAAACAGGTGGCACTTTAAGCCCCCGCCAATTTTGCGGGCGGGTGTAATGGGGGTGCTCCAGCAGCCCTTCGTAAAAGCTTTCGTTAGCGTAACCTTCCCAGCTGGCTAAAACGCCCGGCTGCAAACGCACCACGCTGTCCGCCACCGAAAGCGCCGCCAGCTCACCGCCCGACAGCACAAAATCCCCGATGGAGATTTCTTCGTCGGCGTAGTAGTCAATCACGCGGCGGTCGATGCCTTCGTAATGCCCGCACACCAGCACCAGCCCTTGCTGGCGCGCCAAATACTTGGTGTGTTGCTGGTTGTATCGCTTGCCGGCGGGCGACATAAAGCAGATGCGGGGACGGTCTTTGCCCGCCGCCTCATACTGCCATAAGATAACATCTAAGCACCGGGCGATGGGGTCGGCTTGCATAACCACGCCGTGCCCGCCGCCGTAGGGGTAGTCGTCCACCCGTTTTTGTTTCGAGAGGGTGTAGTCCCGTATGTCGTGGCAGTGCAGCTCGTACAAGCCTTCTTTGCGCGCTCTGCCGATGATGCTTTCGTCCATCACCGTTTCGCACATATCCACAAAAAGCGTCGCGATATCAATGCGTATCATGGCGTGCCTTTCGGCGGGTTTTGCGGTTGGTTACGGGCGGCTTTTTTGCTTTTTGGCAGCGGCTCAAACATGCCGTCAATCGGCCGCACATACAGCGCTTTTTCGTCTAAATCAACACGGTCTATAAACGGTTCTGCCCCGGGGAAAAGAAAGGTTTCGCCCGCGTCATTCACCACTTCATACACATCGTGGCGGCTGGGGCGGGTAATGTTTTTAATCTCGCCATACAGGCGCCCCGTCTCGGCGTCAATAACCCGCCCGCCGATTAAGTCTTGAATAAAGAAATGCCCTTGCGGCAGCGCGGCGTCGTCCCGGTGAATGTACACGTTGCGGCCGATAAAGCGCTTGGCGTCTTGCACCGTATCGATGTTTTTCAGCTTAACAAGGCAGATGTTTTTATGCACCCGCACCTGCTCTGCGCTCAATTTTTCCCGCCCGTCGGCACCGAGGTAAAAGGTGTCAAACTGCGTTAAAAAAGAGGGTTCATCCGCTTGTGGATAAAGGCGCAGCGTGCCGTCTACCCCGTGGGTAGTAACAAATTCGCCCGCCTGTAAATAGGGGTTTTGCAATCTGTTTTGCTCCTTACATTAAACGCGTTTAAATGGCGCCGGCGTCACGGTCCCAGACCTGCTCGGCGTCTTCTTCGTTAAAAAAATCAATGGGCAGCCCGGTGTCGGGGTCTATCGGCTCGCCCTGGCAGTCGTGGCAGCAGGTGGTGGCAGCTTTTTGCGCTTCCAGCCAGCGTATAAACAGCGCGGCGGCGCCGGCGGCTACCGCCAGCAACGAAAAGAGCGCCAGCAACGTTTTCCACAGTGGGCGTTTTTTAGTTTTCTTCACGTTGTCCATCTCCTTTATAGGGCTTTATCATGTGCCTGTATCATACCACAGGTGGGCGCAAAAGCAAATAAAAAGCGGCACCCAAAGTGGCGGCAACACCGCCCCGGATAAGAAAAGCGATTTTACGCAAAACCGTAAAATCGCTTGACGTTTTAATTAAACAATCTCTACCCGGGCCCGTTTTCCTTGTTTTGCAGCAATTGCGTTCATAACCGTTCGAATCGCTCTGGCTTTGCTGCCGCGGCGGCCGATAACCCGGCCTTTATCTTCTTCTGCAACAATCAGTTGAAAGGCCACTACCCGCGGATTGGACTCATCTACTTCGACCCGCACGGCATCTGGGTTTTCTACAAGACCCCGCGCAATCGCGACTAGAACATCTTGCATGTTAAAAACTCCTTTACCGTTTACAGCACGTCGGATTCTTTTAATAAGCGGCGAACTGTGTCTGTCGGTTGGGCACCGTTTGAAATCCATTGTTTGGCTTTGTCGCCATCCACTTCAATAACAACGGGTTCTTGGGTGGGGTCATAGTAGCCAATTTCTTCAATAAACCGGCCGTCCCGAGGGAAGCGGGAGTCCGCCACAACAATGCGGTAGAAAGGTGATTTTTTCGCACCCACACGGCGCAACCTAATTTTAACTGCCATAATAATCGTACCTCCAAATTTTGTTTGTTTTGTTTTTTTATGATATTTACAGAGCCAACGCAAGCGCCCGCAAAAAGGGTGGAACGTTACATTCTCATGCCCCGTGCCATGCGCCCAAATTTTCTTGGGTTGCGTTTAAACTGTTTCATAACTTGGTTCATCTCGTTATACATTTTAAGCAGGCGGTTAATGTCTTGCGGCGTGGTGCCGCTGCCGGCGGAAATGCGCCGTTTGCGAGACATTTTAAGCAGCTTTGGGTTGGCCCGCTCTTCCGGCGTCATGCTTTGTATAATCGCTTCAATACGTACAAATTCGCCCTCGTCAACGTCATCTGCCGAGGCGCCGCCCGTTAAGTTGCCGGGCATCATTTGCAGCATTGCCCCCACGCCGCCCATGCGGCGCATCTGCTTAATTTGGCTAAGCAGGTCGTTCATGTCAAACTTATTTTCAAGCAGGCGGCGGGCGGTTTTTTCCGCTTCTTTTTCGTCGGCCACTTCCTGCGCCTTTTCAACCAGCGTTGCCACGTCGCCCATGCCGAGAATACGCCCCGCCATACGCTCCGGGTGGAACGCCTCAAGGTCGTCCAGCTTTTCGCCCACGCCGGCAAACTTAATGGGGCGCCCCGTTACGGCACGCACGCTTAATGCGGCACCGCCGCGGGTGTCCCCGTCCAGCTTGGTGAGAATAACGCCGTCTACGCCAATTTCCTCGTTAAAGGTTTTGGCCACGTTCACCGCGTCCTGCCCCACCATGGCGTCTACAATCAGCAACGTTTCATCCACGTTTACATCGTTTTTAATGCGGCGCAATTCGTCCATCAATTCATCATCTACGGTGCTCCCAGCCTCGATGCGGCGCAGCTCCGCCAGTACGGAGACAAGCTGATCACGCAATGCCTTATATACTCTCGGATTCCCCTGTACCACCACATCCTTACACAACAGGCGGCGA
>CAYZSR010000014.1:0-9261 GCA_964479715.1 uncultured Oscillospiraceae bacterium
GCGGCATAGGCTATGCTCTGTGTACTGACGTTTAGGTCTTGAGTTATTAAAGTTGCCACAACGCCAAACACCAACGCCCCAATAACAGGGGGGATTTTTTTAAGAAACTTGGGCACCAGCAAAAAGCCGACAAGTGCAGAGAGGCAGACAATTGGCAGTTCAATGGTAGACACCACGATATTTGTGCCAAACCGAAGCATACATCCGCCAATCATCCCCATTACAATAGGCAGCGGGAGCCATTTCATAATTTTGCCCATTAGCCCTGTAATCCCAACAAGAACAATAATACAGCCGGCTATGATAAACGCGCCAATCGCTTCGCTAAAGCTATACCCTACAAGAGCCACGTCCAACATGGAGGCCCCCAATATAGAATACGCGCCGATGATTGGCATTTTATATTGGCACGCCATAAATATGCTGACGGCGCCGCCAAACACATACACTCCAAATAACCATGAAGCGGTTTCTTGAAAAGAAAACCCTGCCTTTGAGGCGGCATTCATAACAACCAGCGCAGGCCCCGTGCAGCCAAATATGGCCGCGACTATGCCGGCTGTAATTGCCTTTGAATTAAGGCTTTGTTTAAGCCCTTTTGCGCCGCTGATAAAGCCGTTTCCTTTTTCAAAGATAACTCGTTTCTCCCTCTTTTTCATCGACATAACCCTTTCAGTGATTAATGGATTGGAAGATAGACATATCGACGCCGCGTTGTTTGAGCCATTTGGGAAGCAGAATTTCGTCCACCTCTCGGCTTACTTCAGGGGCTTTTTCAATCAGGTAATTTGCCAGCGATTCGCTGACGTTTAGCCCGGCCATTGCACCGTCAAAGATAATTACTTTATCGGTTTCAGAAACGTTGTGCGCAAACTCCATCGCTTGTGGTAAAGAGCGGGCTGTTACGGCGTAGTCCATGTACCCTATGTTCATTGAGTCTGTGTCAAACAGTTTCCCTTGCTCTTCGCCGACAACAACGGTGGGAATATGTTTTGCGAAAAACTCAGAGGGGTAGCCAATCCACGCGTAGTTGTGCACGCACATTTTAATCGC
This sequence comes from uncultured Oscillospiraceae bacterium, assembly GCA_964479715.1. GTDB lineage: Bacteria > Bacillota > Clostridia > Oscillospirales > Ruminococcaceae > JAAYCI01. The sequence continues at coordinate 1,054 of CAYZSR010000014.1, forward strand.
CGGGTTAATTGGCGGAATGTCATCAATAAGCGGCTTGTCATTTTTACCGTAGAACGCCTCGGTGTACCAGGTGTACGCCGGCAGCGGTGTTTCCAAGTCATATAAATCGCTGTTGGCACCCACAAAGTTAGCGTAAATAACACCGGCAGAGAAAACATAGGGAACGGGGCAAGGGAAGTCCAAAACGGCGATGCATTCATCTATTTTACCGAACAAATGCATGATTTTGCCATAAAGCTGGCAGCCAATGAACGTGGTGCGTTGGTTCAAAGCGTATAAATCGTTATCAACGTCAACGCCCAATATACCGTGCGGACCGCAGTTTAAAAAGGCCGCAAACGCAAATTTTTCTTGTACCATGTCGGAATCAAAAATAGCTCTTGCAACAAAGTTTGCCGCTCTTGGTCCTAAGTTTTGGTGGTAGGTGCTTCTTGTTTCCCCTCTTGCGTAGGACATACCAAACGGTTTAACCGCTTTGTCTACTTGCCTGTGGAAGTGAACTTCCCGTACGTCTGTATGGTGGGCGTGAATAATCCAATCGGCGTCATAAACTCTTTTCAAGCCGTACAAGGTGCCAATCTCGGTTTCAATGGGGATGCCTTCGTCAACAGGGGCAACACCAATTGCTTTGCCGTTGTAGTGTTTATCCAAGCCATATCTTGCGATGTATTCTTCTGTTTCGCGGTAACGCATACCAACGCCCGCCCGTAAGCGAACTTTTTCACAGCCTGTTTTTTCCACGACGATGTCGCGGATGGCGCGCAGTAGAATAGCGTATGGTTCGCCCCCGAACAAGGTAAACCCGTGGTGAGAGGCAAGAACGTTAACAGAATCATCTTTTTCAATCATGCTCATGTCAACTTGGCGCAACGTTTCTTCTGCCGCTGTTTTTAAGTTGTCCAGTGCGTTATCGCCGCCGGGGTAAATAACGTCCGGCAGGTCCGGGAACAAATCGCGCAACATAATGGAAACCATGTTCGGTAAATCGGCCGCGCGCTGTGCTACGTGTGCGGGGTCTATGCCATATTGAGAGCTTTTAGGTTCAATTGGTTTAATGGTAGGCTTAATCATTTTGTTCCCCTTTCCTGTTTCACATTGACCATTTTATCCAGCAATTTTTCGTCTTCTTCAAAGAAAAAACCGCGGCTGGAATATTTTTCTTTTACTTCTTCAGGCAGGTTCCATGCGGTGGCTGTGGCGCCGTACCATCTCCAGCTTCCTTCTTCCGGTTTCAGCTCAATGCCTGCGGCGTCCAGCATTCTTAACACGGTTTGCAAGCATTCAATGGTGCAACCTGTGCGAATCCCTGTTTGTGTTGAAATTTCTTCCGGTGTGGTGGCACCGCCCAATATGCAAGCGGCAACTTCTTCGGCCCTTACACCGGTGCAATAGCACAAAATTTGTTCAGGATTAAAATGTGCTTTTCTGCACAGGTTATCCACTTCTTCGCGCGGGTAGGCACTCACATCAACACCGGCAATAAAAGGCTCTTCCCGGATGACCATATCAATGGCGTGGAACGGGCAACGAGATTCACAGTTGGTGCACCCTCTACACAAATCAGCGTTGATAGCGGTTTTCTTGTTCTCTTCGCTTATCGCCTTAACAGGACAAATTTTTTGGCAAATTCCACATGTCTTGCATTCGCTTTCGTCAATTTTGGCTAACAGCGTTACTTTCTTCATTTTTCATCCTCACTTTCTTCTTGTGTTAATTCGTATGCAATATCTAAAATCATATCTTCCTGACCACCAACCATTTTACGTTTTCCCAATTCAATCAAAATTTTACGCGGCTCAAGGCCGAACTTTTCGGCGGCTTTTTGCGTGTGCAGCAAAAAGCTGGAATAAACGCCTGCGTACCCCAACATGAGTGAATCGGTTGAAATCTCTTGCGGTCTTTTCATAATGGGGCGAACATATTTTTCGGCAACATCCATCAGCAAGAAAGGGTCTGCGCCGGTTTCATAGCCGGTGCGTGCCAATACCGCAGACAAAACTTCCAGCTGGGTGTTTCCTGCGCCGGCCCCCAGCCCGCAACAGGTGGCGTCAATATAGCTGGCGCCTTCTTCCAGTGCCGCCAGCGAATTGGCTACCGCCAGCCCCAAGTTGTTATGCGCATGAAACCCGATGGGGGTATGTAATTTTTCCGTCAATAGAGAAATTCTGGCTTTAACGTCCTTTGGCAAACAATAGCCGGCGGAATCCGCCAGGTTTATATAATCAACGCCCGCCTCTTCAAAAATTTGCGCTTGCTCTAAAATCTTTTCCGGGCTGGCCATATGCGCCATCATTAAAAAGCCGACAACAAAAAGATTGTGTTGTTTTGCCCATTTTATATACTGCAAAGAAACATCTGCTTCTGTTACATGGGTTGCCACGCGCACCGCATTGGCACCGGCATTTTTTGCTTTTTCAAGGTCGGCAATGGTTCCCACGCCGGGCAGCAATAATACCGCTAGTTTAGCGTGTTTTATCTCTTCAGCGGCGGCCTTTATCAAGTCAAATTCATTTTCTTTAGACAGCCCATAGTTTAAAGAAGAGCCGCCCAGCCCATCGCCGTGTGAGAGCTCTATCATACCCACGCCGGCCTTATCAAGGCCTCTTGCAATAGGGCGCACATTTTCCACCGTAAAGCTATGGCTCATTGCGTGGCTGCCGTCCCGCATGGTGGTGTCAACAAGGTTGATTTTTTTCTGCTTATTCATCGGCCCTCTCCTTTTGGATTATGTTTCCGGCAATTTTTTCAGCCACTGCAATAGCGGCTTGGTTAATAATATCCAGATTGCCGGCGTATTTCGGCAAAAAGTCTCCCGCGCCCTCAACCTCAATAATTACCGTTACCAGGTTGCCATCTATTACCGGTGGAACACGCAGTGTATAGCCGGGCACGTAGTGTTGTACCTTTTTTACAATGCTGTCCACTTCGTCAAGAATTTTTTTCTCATCCACATTTTTTACAATAGTGTATACCGTCGTGGTCATCATCACGGGGGGCTCGGACGGGTTTAATATGATAATTGCTTTCCCGCGGTCTGCGCCACCAACACTTACCAAGGCTTTTGAGGTGGTTTCCACAAATTTATTGATATTGGCGCGGGTACCCGGGCCGGCACTTTTTGATGAAATGGCACTGATTATTTCAGCGTACTCCACATCCGCCGCTTTGTTGATGGCGTACACAATGGGGATGACAGATTGCCCGCCACAAGTAATCATATTAAAATTAAGCGCTTCGGCGTGGTCATCTAAATTCACACAAGGCACCACGTAGGGGCCAATCGCTGCGGGGGTCATGTCAACCGTGATTTTTCCCGCCTTTTCCAGAATGGGGGCGTGGGCGGCATGGGCGTCTGCACTGGTTGCGTCAAACACAATTTTTATAGACGGGTCTTCTGCAACGGCGTTAACGCTATCCAGCGATGTGCGTATTCCCAGCGCCTGCGCTCTTTTTATGCCTTCAGATTCTACGACGCCCGTCATCATTTCCATTTCAAGCACATCGTTTTTCAGCATCTTATACATTAGGTCGCTGCCAATGTTTCCCGGGCCGATAATTCCCACTTTCACCTTATTTGTTGTATTCAAAGTTACCGCACCTCTTTAATCAAATTTAATGTTCATACTTTCTATACCGTCAAACGAAACGGTGAAAAGGTCGCCTTTTTTAGCTTCCAAAGCGGATGTGATGGCGCCCGAGAGCACGATGCTCCCGGCTTCTAACGCAAGCCCAAAAGAACTAAGCTTGTTGGCAAGCCACGCCACCGCATTGGCCGGGCTGCCCAGCACTTCGGCGCCGGTGCCGCTGTGTATAAGCACGCCATTTTTTTCAAGCGTCATACCCACTAGTTTCATGTTGATAGAAGAAAGCTTTACCGCGTTGGCGCCCAGCACAAGCAGCGCGCTGGAGCCGTTATCCGCCACCGTATCTTCAAGCGTTATTTTCCAATCTTTTACTCTGGAATCGACAATTTCAACGGCCGGCGCAATCCATTCGGTTGCGTTATAAACATCGGCAATGGTTACACCCGGCCCTTTAAGCGTATCTTTAATATAAAAAGCAATTTCGCCCTCTACTTTGGGTTGGATAAGGCTTTCAGAATGAATAACCTCGCCTTCTCTTACGAGCATGGCGTCTGTTAAATGCCCGTAATCCGGCTCATCAACACCAAGCAGTTGCTGCATTCCTTGGCTGGTGAGCCCCACTTTCATCCCGATTACTTTTTCACCTTCTTGCTTTCGAAGCGAGACAATTTCCAGCTGCGTTGCGTACGAGTCTTCAATGGTCATTCCTTGTAGAAGCTGCGTCGGCGGGTCTATCTGTTTTTGCTGTCTTTGTGCATCGTGCAATAATTTGGCCAGTTTTTTAATAGTCATTTCAACCCTCTAATTATGTTTGTGAAACGCGTGTTGTTTTTCGGCTAAAAGTGTGGCCAGGTTTTGGGCGATTTTTTCTGCAATATCTTTTTTATCCGCCCCTTGTTGCAAGCACTGCGCCAACACATTGATACTTGCCTTTACCTCATCGTTAGGCCCCGGGAGGGAGACGATTAAAGAAGGCCCCACCTGCCCGACCGCTATCTTAACCCCATCTTTTACATGGCGGCCCGTTCCTTTTTTAAATTTGACAATATACGGTGTTTGCGCCGAGGGGTCTACGCTGAGCACACCTTCCACCGTGTGGTCTTTATCTTCAGCACCCACGCCGCCGGTGGTAACGATAAGCCCGTATGCTTTTGCCAGCGCTTCTTCCAGATGATTTGTTATGTCGTACACATTGTCTTTAATAATGTTGCCTATCTCTACCGAGTACCCCAGTTTCTCCAGCTCATTTTTTATAAAAGGGGAGTTTGTATCTTCAATGAGCCCTTCTTCAAGTTCAAATCCTGTGGGGAAGACGATGGCTCTTTTTGCGATTTTAGAAGCCATTGATTCCGTCATTTTCTGCACCTTGGCGGAAAAGTCCTTCACTTTTTCTTGGGGCAGATTGATTACCCCTAAAACCCCATTAGAGTGTGTGTAGGCGTCTTCAGCAAGGGTAACCCCGTCCACGCCACGTAGGGCGTCCAATAAATCTTTTTCTTTACCCAAAATATGGTCCATGGGCACTTCTTTTTGCATAATATCCAGCGTGATATGGTTTGGCCTTACATCCACCACCAAAACATCCTCTTTATCAATTTGCAGAACCTCTGCCACAACCTGCGCCAACGCCGTTAGGTTTACGTTATCCAGCGTAATGTGGTTTACCCAAAGCTCGGTTTTTTCCAGCAGATTCACATCCATAAGCGTTATCTCCTTATATCCAATTTCATGTCTAGAAGTGGTGCGTCAATAATTTCTTTGCCCACGCATAGAATGTCTACGCCATACCCCGGGTATTTGGGAACGTCCTCAAGAACAACACCGCCGGCGTAAGCAAGTTTGATTTTATCGCGCTCAGCAAACGCATTTATTGCTTTTTTTGCTTGGGCGATGTCTTCAATGCGCCCTGTATCCACCATAATAATGGTTGCGCCACCATTCAGCGCTATTCTTGTTTCGTCCTCAATAGAAGAAAAATCGCCCTTTATCTGTATTACTTTCTCGCAATTTTGAAAGCGCTTAACGGCGTTAAGGGTATTTTCTATGCCGCCAAGCATTTTAATATAGTTTTTGTCTAGATACACCATATCGCCTTCGCAAATGCGGCAGGTTATACCGCCGGAAACAACCGCCTTACGAATGCCGTGCTTTATCTCGGGTGGCATTTTTTTCCACGCGCCGCACGCCACCCTAATTTTATTCTGTGCTAACGTCATCGCTTTGTTGGCGGCGGTTGCAATGCCGGAATATTTGGCCAGTTCACCGATGATATTTTCTTCCGCCACGGCAATTAACTTGGGCACAGACGTTACTTCTGCAATCATCTCGGTTGCTTTTATTTCTTCCCCTTCGGTTTTGAAGAAAACACAGGTCACGCCAATCTCTTCAGCCTTTGCAAGAGCGGCGTCCACACCGGAGAGAATGCCGTTTCTTTCCGCTGTGATTTGTGCGGTGAACGGCTTGGTTTTTACCCGTTCAAAAATCAAGTCTCTTATATCCATAAAGCACCCTTTCGTTAATGCCGAACAGCGTTCGCATTTGTTCCGTTAAGTTTAGAAGAAGCAATTTTCTGCCTCTTCTAGATTATATCGTGCTACCAAGTTGCCGAGAAATGGCCTCGGCCACCTGTAAAATATCTTTTTGTGCAGCGTTCTCTACATCGGCCGCCAACTGGCTGGTTGGAATAGATAAGCTAACACTTGCAACGGGGTGGTTGAGATGGTTGAAAATGACTGCCGCCACGCAAACCAACCCATCTTGCATTTCCTGATTATCGATAGCGTAACCGCGTTTTTTTGTTGCTTTAAGTTCTTCTTTCAGTTTTTGTGGCGATGTAATGGTATGGGCAGTATGCGGCGTCATCTCGGTTTCTTGCAGATACGCATCCACTTCTTCTTCCGGCAAGAGGGCTAATATCGCCTTTCCAACACCGGTGCAGTACAGCGGCGCCCTTTTCCCCATCCGGGAATAGTGCACAATAGCGTCCGGGGAGTCTACTTTATCTATGTAAAGCATTTCGTCGCCCAACCATTCCGCCAGATGAACCGTAGAGTTGTATTTATTGGAAAGCTTTTCGCAGAATGGTTTAGCAATCCCTCGTAAATCCATTCGGTCTAAAACCAAAGAGCCCATTTCAAACAGCTTTACACCCAACCGATATTTTTTGTTTTCTGCGTTCTGCTCAAGATAACCGCATTGAACCAGAGTGTTTACTAAGCCAAAAATTGTACTCTTGCTGATCATCATTATTTCAGAAATTTCTGAGATACCGAGTTCATCGGCTTCTGCAAACAAATCTAAAATGCGCAAAGCGCGTTGAACGGACTGAATGGTTACACCTTTTGAAGTAGACATTGAGCACATCCTAATGCTTTTCCTTTTCTAATTAAAGTCTGAAACTATCACAAAGTCAATATAAACACGGGTTTCATAAGTATAATTGTTAGTATCGACAAGAGCAACAATTATATTTTGTGGGTTTTGCACACACGATTTTATGGTGTACAGCACCCCTTAAAGATGGCAAAAACGGGTTGTTATCACCCGGTTACACATCAAGCAAGTGGTTTAATTGTTTTTTTAAGCTTACGATATCCAAACTATTTTCTTCGCTTATTTTTGCCAAATCTTCATATTCCAGCTTGCTTTTTTTAACGCCGTAGCCATAGCCTTTCTTTACTCTTACCGGCCCGAATTCTGTTTCCATGGTTACTATTTCCCGCTCTAATGTATATCTGCGCCAATCTCTGCTGCGCACCCCGAAAGTGGTTGTGTGCCTAAGCATAAGCGCGGCCATTGTTTCTTCTTTTTCCGGTGTGCAGATGCATACCAGCATTTGCCCGGGTCTATTCTTTTTCATTTGAATCGGCACGTTGTAAACATCCAAAGCACCGCTGTTCATCAATAAATTTGAGACATACCCCAGCTCTTCGCCGGTTGCGTCGTCTAAAGTGCACACCAGTTCAACAATGTGGGGGTCTTGCTTTGAAGTGTTGCCGAGAAAAGCACGAACACAATTTGCCATAGCAAAATCTTTTGAGCCCATGCCGTAGCCAATGTGGGCGGTTGCCATAACGGGTTGGTCTCCAAATTCATCGGCAAAATACTTAATCAGCGCCGCGCCGGTAGGGGTGCATAGCTCGCCTTTTATCTGCCCGCCATAACTGGGGATACCTTTTAAAATATAGGCTGTTGCCGGTGCGGGCACAGGCAGTATACCATGGGCACACCGTACCTGACCACTACCGACATGAACCGGAGAGCAGACAACTTGCTCGGGGGCCAGCTGTTCCATCAGCAGGCACACCCCGACGACATCCGCGACGGCGTCCATCGTGCCCACCTCGTGAAAATGAACCTGCTCCACCGGCTTGCCATGCGCCCGGCTTTCCGCCTCGGCAATGAGTTGGTAAACAGCGAGAGCGTCCCGCCGCACAGTGTCAGAAATATCAAGATGCCCCAACAAATGGCGAATATCTTCAATGCCGGTGTGGGTGTGTTCGTCTTTTTCGTGGCTGTGGTGGGTGTGCGTGTGCTGGCCTTCCTCATGGTGATGGTGCACATCATGGCTGCGCTCTTCTTCACCATGCACAGACACTTGGATATGTGTGCCGTTAATGCCGCA
>CAYZSR010000014.1:9271-9920 GCA_964479715.1 uncultured Oscillospiraceae bacterium
CCCCCGGTATGCCCAGGTTATTCATGCGGGTGATAAAGCTGTCAGCGTTGGGGATAAGCTCCAACAGGGCGGCCATCAGCATATCGCCGGCGACGCCCATGTGGCATTCAATATACAAAGTTTTCATGCAAGTCCCTCCATGAGGTTAATTTGGCTGGCAATGTAGCCGGCGCCAAACCCGTTATCTATGTTTACTACCGAAACGCCGCTGGCGCAGGAGTTGAGCATTGCGAGCAAAGCGGCAAGACCGCCAAAGTTTGCCCCGTAACCAACACTGGTGGGCACCGCAATTACAGGGCAACTAACAAGCCCGCCGATAACGCTGGCCAAGGCGCCCTCCATACCGGCAACGGCCACCACCACGCGGGCTTTTTCAAGGGCATCTATGTGGGCAAGCAGGCGGTGCAGCCCCGATACACCCACATCATAAAGGCGGGTAACATGGCTGCCAAGGGTTTCGGCGGTGAGGGCGGCCTCTTCACAAACAGCCATGTCGCTGGTGCCGCCAGAGGCTATAATGACAGAGCCTTTAAGCTCTTTTTGCGTGTTTTTACTGACAATGCCAACTTGTGGAATGGGGTGGTATTCCAGCGGGAAACTCTTTTCTATTAAAGCGGCCGCTTTTGCTGAGAGACGGGTGATGAGAATA
>CAYZSR010000014.1:9930-15829 GCA_964479715.1 uncultured Oscillospiraceae bacterium
CCATGCGCGTGACGATACCGGCAATTTGTTCCGCCGTTTTTCCTGCGCCGTAAATCACTTCCGGCACACCTTGCCGAATGCCGCGGTGGTGGTCTATTTTGGCGTAGCCGATGTCCTCAAAAGGCTGCGCTTGCATTTTGGCGAGCATATCTTCGGGGGAGAGGGTGCCCTCCTTAACGGCACGCAAAGCGTTTAACGTTTCAATTTTATTCATGGTGGCCTCCTTGGCGTGGGTTCAAATCCAACAATATATCGGTAAAATAAGGTAAGAGTGTGTTCCGCACGGCGTGGTGCTTTTCAAGCAGCGTGGCAAACTGCTTTTCCGGCAATTGCAGCTTGGCGGCATGCCCTTGAACACGCACACGAAAATCTGTAAAACCTAACGCCGCGAGTGCGGCTTCACTTTGTTCCACCTTTTGCAGCGTTTTTGCCGTGATCGCGGTGCCGCCGGGAATGCGTGTGGCAAGGCAGGCGTAGGCCGGCTTGTCCCATGTGAAAAGACCTGCCTTGCGGGAAAGTGCACGCACTTCGGTTTTACTAATGCCGCATTCGCGCAGGGGTGAGAGAACCTGCAGTTCTGCCAGCGCGCGCATACCCGGGCGGTCGTCTGCGTCGTCGGAGGCGTTGGTGCCGTCCATTAACTCGGTGAAACCGTCTTTGGCAGCGTGCGCCAACAGCTGGTTAAAGATGGCGTGCTTGCAGTGGTAACACCTATCGGCGGGGTTGGCGGCAATAGCGTTATTTTGCAGTATATCCAGCGTAATCACGGTAAGCGGTGCGTCTAAAAGCGCCGCCAACCGCTTGGCGTCTTCCAGCTCGAACGCTGGTTGAAACTGGCTTTTAACATAATAAGCGTGGAAATCGGCGCCACACATTTTAGCGGCGTACAACAAATAAGCTGAATCAACACCACCGGAAAAGGCCAGCGCAATGCGGTTGTGCCGCGTAAAAAAATTGGCAAGGGCTGCGGGAACAGCGGGCAGGGTGGATGACATAGGATACCTCCGAGTTTGAGAAGGGTGAAATAGTAGGTATGGATAAATAACATTTTTGTAACCGCTGTACAAAGGGGCTGCAAGCATTCTGTAAAACGGTAGCGAGGTTTTGGTGAAAGGACGCCATGGCTGTGCCTATCTGTTGATTTAAAAAGTACATACCGCTGAAAACACACAATAAAAAAAGACCCTCTCTTCGCAAGAGCGGCCTTCTGACCGGATGAAAACTTCTAGTTTTCATTGACTGTATGTGATGGGGAAAATGGTTCCATATCAAACGCTTTGCTAAGCGTATAGCCTGCTTCATGCAGACCTTATCTTTTGACAAGAATAGCATTCAACTATTTGTTTGTCAACATAACTAAATAAATATGCTATAATATCAGTATATTGTTTAATTACTAAAATAGGAATGATAAAAATGAATGAGGCCTTTAAAATACTGATTTTAGATGGCAAAGGTGGCGGGATTGGACGAAAAGTTGCCGAAAGGTTGCTTCAAGAAAACCTGAGGGCGCAGCTTATCGTTACCGGCTCCAACGCGGCGGCGACATCCAACATGATGAAAGCCGGCGTTGCCACAGGCGCAACGGGCGAAAACGCGTGGCTGTATAACTGCGATAAAGCCGATATGATTATAGGGCCTGTCGGCGTTATTGTTGCGCATTCCATGCATGGTGAAATATCACCACAAATGGCGATAGCCGTCTCAAACAGTTTGGCGGAAAAGATATTAATCCCTGTTAGCAACCATCATTTTTCCATTGTGGGAATGCCGGAATTAAAACTTCCCCAAATTTTGGACAAATTGGTTGAGCTTGTAAAAAATTACCGGCAGAAATAGATTGCACTCGCCTTTATAATTTGGAACAGATAATGGCATCAATAATTTTCAATATTTTTTCTAAGGTCTTAATTTTCTACTTTGCCAAACTTTAGGTGGCGCTTTGAGCAGTAACAGACTTTCGGCGAAAGTGCCGCTTATGCAGTGGCTCTATGTTTTACGAGTTTGAGTTATGTATTCTGTAAAAATCTCTAAACTCTGCGTTTGATAAGAGAGGTTGGAAGAGTGCGGTCTAATTAAAAATAATACTAAAGCAACCGGGGCAAAACGCTCTTTTATTTTGACTGCTGACTAAAGCTGACTAGCGTTTACAGTGACTTTTGATTGCTGACAGCCCGTATCACAGCAAAATAAAAATAAGAAAAACCGCCTTAGAATAGCATTTATGCTAGCCTAAGGCGGTTTCTTATGTGGTGGGCCTTCTCAGACTTGAACTGAGGACCGTCCGGTTATGAGCCGGATGCTCTAACCAACTGAGCTAAAGGCCCGCTGGTGTGCGGTGGATATAAACTAGATTATACCAAATTATTGCCGCTTTGGAAAGTGCTGGCGGCGAAAAATATTTTACCGGCAGAGCCACTATTTTAACCAGCGATGCATCGCGAAAACTGTCTTTGAAACAAGCGGGGTTTGATTTTTGATTGAATATCTTTTATACTGGTTTAGATTCATATATTGCCCGCATTACGGGCTAAAGGAGGCGCCGGCAAAGATGTATAAAACAACCGAGTTATTTGATTTATCTAAAACCATTGCCGCCCCGTTACTTAAAGAACACACCTGGCCGTGGCAAGCGCTGAATGACTTGCCCGCTTTTATTATGGCGGTTGGCGAAACGCTGCTGCCTGACCGCTACGACAACCCAAAGCCCCACGTTTGGATAGCCAAAAGCGCCACCATTTTTGACAGCGCCCGCATTGACGGGCCGTGCATTATTGGTGAAGACGCCGAGGTGCGGCACGGCGCCTATATTCGCGCCGATGTGATTATCGGGGCGGGGGCTGTTATCGGCACCGCCAGCGAGATTAAAAACGCCATTTTATTTGACGGCGTTGAGGTGCCGCACTACAACTATGTGGGCGATTCGGTCTTTGGCTACAAAGCCCATATGGGCGCCGGCGCCGTTGTCTCCAACTTAAAAAGTGACCGCAGCGAAGTGGTGGTTAAAAGCGATAAGCAGGAAATTGCTACCGGGCGCAGAAAGGTGGGCGCCATGCTGGGCGATTTTGCCGAAGTAGGCTGTAACGCTGTGCTTTGTCCCGGCAGCGTGGTGGGCAAAAACACCACCATTTACCCCACCAGCTGTGTGCGTGGTGTGATTCCCGAGAAAAGTATTTTTAAAAATTCGCAAGATATTGTAAAGAAACGGTAATTTGAAATAAGGGGACATAAATGGCAAGATTATTTGGAACAGACGGCGTGCGCGGCATTGCAAACGAAGACATTACCGCCGAGCTCGCCATGAACATAGGGCGTGCCGCGGCAATGGTGCTAACGCAAGGCACCCGCCGCCGCCCGCTGGTACTTATCGGCAAAGACACCCGCCTTTCGTCAGATATGCTGGAAAGCGCGCTGGCGGCGGGGCTGTGCTCGGTAGGGGCAGACGTCATCAGCGTGGGTGTGCTGCCCACGCCGGCGGTGGCATACCTTGTAAAACACTACAAAGCCGACGCCAGCATTATGATATCGGCAAGCCACAACACCTACGCCTACAACGGCATTAAAATCTTCAGCGGCGACGGCATGAAGCTGCCCGATGATTTGGAGTCTCGTATTGAGACGCTGGTGATGGAGCAAGACTGGAGCGAAGTTTACGCCGACGCGGAAAACATTGGCAAGCTAAGTTACGCCGCCGACGCCGCAGAGCATTACATAGAGCACCTGCGCTGCTCGGTGCCAACCAGTTTGGAAGGGCTAAACATTGCGGTGGACTGCGCCAACGGCGCCGCCGTGGCAACGGCGGAAAAGCTTTTTTCGGTGCTGGGCGCCAACGTAACCTTTTTAGCCGATAAGCCCGACGGGCTGAATATTAACGAGGACAGCGGCTCCACCCATATGGACAAGTTGAAAGCCTACGTTGTAGAACACGGGCTGGACGCCGGCGTGGCCTTTGACGGCGACGCCGACCGCTGCCTTTGCGTGGACGAAAAGGGTAACACCATCGACGGAGACTTTATCATGGCCATCTGCGCGCTGGATTTAAAAGAGCGCGGCAAACTACGTGGCAACACCGTTGTTGGTACCATTATGACCAACATGGGCTTCAATGAGTTTTGTGATAAAAACGACATTCGCTTTATTGCCACCAAAGTGGGCGACCGCTACGTGCTGGAAGAAATGGAGCTGGAAGGTTACTGTTTCGGCGGCGAGCAAAGCGGCCACATTATTTTCAGAGATTACGCCACCACCGGCGACGGGCAGCTGACGGCCATTCAGCTGCTGTGCCACGTGAAGGCAAGCGGCAAAACGCTGAGCGAGCTTGCGTCGGTGATGAAGCGCTGGCCGCAGGTAATGCGCAACGTTCCTGTCTCGCGCGATGGGCGGCTTGCTTTTTACAACAACCGCGCGGTAAAAGCCATCATTGCCGATTACAAAGAAAAACTGGGCGATGAGGGGCGCGTTGTGGTGCGTGTTTCCGGCACCGAGCCGGTCATCCGTGTGATGGCGGAGGGCATTGAAAAAGAAGCGATTATCACCGCCGTGGACGACATTGCCGATATCATCAGCAAAGAGTTAAAATAACGACGGTATACAAAAATATTAAAAGACGGGTGCGGCGATTGCCGTACCCGTCTTTTCTTTTAGATAAACAGATAAAACTGTTTAGAGCGCCCGCCGCATAAGAAAGTCGTCCATTACATAGCCGTTTCCAATGTCTGCCACGGCGTCGCTATAAATTTCAAAACCATGTTTTTTATAAGCGCCTATGGCGGCGTTGTTGTGTTTGTTAACGGTTAAGGTAAGTGCGTTACAGCGGTGGTGGCGTGCCCGCTCTTCGGCAAAAAGAAGGGCGTCACTCAAAAGCCCCTGCCCGCGGTTTTTAGCGTAAAAGTACACTTTGCTAAGCAGCAAGTTGCCATTTTGCGGCTGCAGTGCAAGGTAGCCGGCGTCCTCTCCATTTAAGCGGACAAGGTAATATTCAAACCCCTGTTCTTCAATTTGCTGGTGAATCGCCGCTTCGCTTTGAATGGTTTGCAGCATGTAGTCTATCTGGGCGGTGCCCAGTAACTCGGCGTAGCATTCCCGCCAAATGGCGGCGGCGGTGGCGGCGGTTTCTTTAATTTGCTGCTGTGTGGTGACCGGTTGAAACATAAAAAACCTTCTTTGCGTAATTAAATTATAAATCCATATTTTTGAACAATTCAAACCCGCCGGCGTAGCTGTAGCAATCATACCCGTTTTGCGTTAGCATGCGGCACGCCAAATAGCTGCGTGGGCCGCTGCGGCAGTGGATATAAACGGGTTTATCTTTGGCGACTTCATCCATTCTGTCCCGTAGTTCATCAATGGGGATGTGCATGGCGCCGTTAAGTTTGCCCGCCTCGGCGCGCTCGTCGGCGCGGCGCACGTCTAAAATAGTGACGCTGCCGTCTTTCGGTAGGTTTTTGTATTCGTCGGTGTACACCTGTTTAACCTGCCCGTTAAAGACGTTTTCCGCCACGTAGCCAACCATATTGGCGGCTTCTTTAGCGGCGGCAAAAGGCGGGGCGTAGCACAAATCAAGCTCGGTTAAATCGGTAACCGTCATGCCGGCGCGTATGGCGGTGGCAAACACGTCGCACCGTTTGTCAACGCCTTTGCGACCGACAATTTGCACCCCTAAAACCCGTCCGGTTTTCTTTTCAAAGAGGCACTTTATCATCATCTCGTCGCCGCCGGGGTAATACCCCGCGTTAGACGGCGCTGAAACATACACTTTGTCGTACGCTATTTTTTGCGCGATAGCGGTTTTTTCGCTGATGCCGGTTTGCGCCGCCGAAATATCAAAAGCGCGCAATATGCTGGAGCCTTGGCTGCCTTTGTAGGTGGTGCCAAGCCCGGCTAAGTTGTCTGCCACAAT
>CAYZSR010000014.1:15839-18670 GCA_964479715.1 uncultured Oscillospiraceae bacterium
CTGTTTGTTGGCGGGGCCGGCAAGGGGTATCTGCGTTTTGGCGCCGGTGACAAAATCCGTCACTTCAATGGCGTCGCCGGCGGCGTAAACGTCTTTTGCGCTGGTGCGCAGGTTGTCATCCACCACAATGGCGCCGCGGCGGTTCAGCTCAACGCCGCTGTCTTTAATAAAATCGGTATCAGGGCGCACGCCGACAGACATAATAACCATGTCGGTCGGTATTTCACGCTGGTCGGTTTGAACAACGTAGCGGCCGTCTTTTTCTTCAAAGCTTTTCACCGCTTCACTTAAGAAAAGGTCGACCCCTTTTGCCTCCATATGTTTAGAAACACCCACCGCCATTTCGGCGTCAAAGGGCGGTAAAATTTGGTCCATCATTTCTACAAGGGTTACTTTAACGCCTTGGTGCACTAAGTTTTCTGCGGTTTCTATACCGATAAAGCCGCCGCCGATAACCACCGCGTCTTTCACCTTTTTGCTTTGCACCGCGTTGTAAATGCGTTCGGCGTCGGGAATGGTGCGTAATGTGTAGATGTAGTCGTCGTTCATGCCGTCAAACGGCGGGATAACTGGTGTTGAGCCGGTTGCCAGCAGCAACTTGTCGTAGCTTTCGCTGTATGTTTCGCCGTTGGTGTGGTTTTTTACCGTCACCGTTTTGGCGTCGGTATCCAGCCCCGTCACCTCTTGGTGCAGGCGGACATCTACCGCAAAGCGGCTGTTAAAAGACTCCGGCGTTTGGATGGACAGCTCTTCTTTGTCGGTTATTTCACCGCCGATATAATAGGGCAAACCGCAGTTGGCAAAAGAGATATAGTCGCCCTTTTCAAACATAATAATTTCGACTTCTTCGTCCAGCCTTCTAAAACGGGCCGCTGCCGACGCACCCGCCGCCACGCCGCCCACAATAAGTACCTTCATTGGCAAACCTCCACTGTCTGTATTATATGTATAAGCGTTGTATATTTAATTTGATAGTAGCACGCGGCACAGAGCCTGTCAATTAAAGGGGCTTTTTAGGGCTGAAATATCGCCGGGTAGTGCCTGTGAAAAGCCGCGCTGCCAGCCCTTTGCGCCAAAATATAGACAGTTTGTAAAATACGCACCGTTTGCCAAAAACGGCTCTTTATTTTACTTAAATTATGCTATACTGAAGGCATGCAATTAAAGAAACGATTGCCAGATATTTGAACTGAACTGTGAAAGGAAGGCCTATTATGAAGTACGAAAAACTATTTTCGCCTTTAACCGTTCGTGGTTTAACGCTTAAAAACCGCATTGTTTTGCCGGCGATGGGCACTAAGTTTGCCAACACCGACCGCACCGTTAGCCAGCAATTGATTGACTATCATGTGGCGCGCGCCAAAGGCGGCACCGCTTTAAGCATTGTTGAGGTAGCCAGCGTGCACGCACCCAGCGCCCCGCGCAAATTTGTCGGCATTTATGACGACACGTTTATCCCCGGGCTAAAACGCTTGACTGACGCCATTCACGAGGCGGGCGGCAAAGCAAGCATTCAGCTGTGGCAAGGCGGGCTGGCCGCCGGTTTTGACGAACAGTGCCAGCTTATTTTACCGAGCGACATGCCCGTTTCACCGGAAATTACCATCCCCGGCGCAACGGTGGAAACCATTGAAGAAATTGTTGAATGCTATGGCGAAGCGGCAAAACGTGCCGTTGAAGCCGGCTTTGATTCGATTGAAATACACGGCGCACACAACTATATGATACACTCCTTTTTGTCGCCCGCTTTCAACCACCGCACCGACGCCTATGGCGGCAGCGCTGAAAACCGCGCCCGCTTCCCGTTGGCGGTTATCAAAGCGGTGCGCGCCGCCGTGCCCGATGACATGCCCATCTTTATGCGTGTGCCCGCCCATGACGACTTTTTGGAGGGCGGCTTGACGATTGAAGATATGATTGATTTTTGCAAACAATTTGGCGAAGCGGGCGTGGACGTATTGGACGTTTCCCGCGGCAACATTGTTACCGAAGGCATTCAGTTTGAGGTGCCGCCCATTGATTTGCCCCGCGGCTTTAACATAGACAACGCCGCCCGTATCCGCAAAGAAACGGGCCTTATCACCATGGGCGTCGGGCGCATTAACGACCCCGCCCAGGCGGAAAGCTATTTAGAAGAAGATAAGGTGGATTTAATTGCGATGGGGCGCGCCCAAATTGCCGACCCGGACTTTTGCGTGAAAGCTGAAAAAGGCGACGACAACGCCATCATCCGCTGTATTGGTTGCAACCAAGGCTGTTACGACGGCTTTGCCGACAAGGCGTCGCCGCACATTACCTGCCTTGTTAACCCCAGCGTTGGTAAAGAAGCGGAATACAAGCTGAAAACCGCCGACGAAGCGAAAACCGTGCTGGTTGCCGGTGGCGGCCCCGCCGGGCTGAAAGCGGCAATTGATTTAAAAGAACGGGGACACCAACCTATTTTATGTGAAAGCGGCGGCCGTTTAGGCGGGCAGTTTTTGCTGGCCGGGCTGGCACCACGGAAAATTGAAATGAAAGAATCGGTTATTCACCAAGGGCAACTGGCGGAGGAAATGGGTGTCGACATTCGTCTGAATACCCCCGTTACGCCGGAGCTGATTGAAGAAATAAAACCCGACGCTTTTTTCTGCGCCATCGGCTCGGTGCCGTTGCTGCTGAATATTCCCGGCGTAGATGGCGACAACGTGTGCGACAGCCACGACGTCTTTGACGGACGGGTGAACCCCACCGGCGCCGTTGTTGTTATCGGCGGCGGGCTGGTCGGGCTGGAAGTGGCGGAGTTTTTACAGCAACAAGGCGCCGCCGTAACGGTGCTTGAAATGCAAGAAGAA
>CAYZSR010000014.1:18680-24087 GCA_964479715.1 uncultured Oscillospiraceae bacterium
GGCAACGTTTACAGCTCCGGTATCAACGTGGTAACCGGCGCCAAAAGCACCGGCATTGAAGCGGACAGCGTGCTGGTTGAAAAAGACGGCGAAACAGAGAATATACCCTACGACTGGGTGGTTACCGCCGCCGGCGCAGAAAGCCGCGATTATTCCGACTTAGAGCAAAAATGCCAAGCGATGGGCATTCCATTCTTTGTAATGGGCGACGCGTTAGAGGCGCGCCGTGCCCTTGAAGCCAACGCCGAAGCGGCACACTACGCCCGCATTTTTGACACCGTTTGAGCGCTTTTTGATTCCGTCAGTGTTCGGCTAGAAAACACTATCATTTACCACACAGGGCGCCCTTTTTGCGGGGGTGCCCTGTGTTGCTTTTTAACGGTTATTTTGATATAGTTTAACGGCTATGCAGCGCCGCAGACGGCGCTTATTAAACGATTCATATTTTTTTATTATAGAGTGTAAGGGTGTTGGTTAGTGGGTTTATTAGAGCTTTTTATTATTGCGTTTGGGTTATCGATGGACGCGTTTGCTGTGGCGGTTTGCACCGGCCTTTCAATGCGGCGGGTAACCTTTAAAAAAGCGCTTACTGTCGGGCTGTATTTTGGCGTGTTTCAAGCGGGCATGCCGCTGGCGGGCTACCTGTTAGGGGTGCGCTTTGCCGATAAAATTGAAGCGATAGACCACTGGGTTGCTTTCGCACTGCTTGGATTTATCGGCGCAAAAATGTTTATCGACGGCTTTAAAGAAGCGCGCAGCGGCGCCGACGAAGCGCAGTGCACCACCGCCGACGAGCCCTCTCTTTCGCCCGCCACCATGTTGCCGCTGGCGGTGGCCACCAGCATAGACGCTTTGGCGGCGGGGGTGTCCTTTGCCTTTTTGCACGTGCAAATTGTGCCGGCGGTGGCGTTTATCGGTATTATTACGCTGGCGCTGTCTATGGCGGGGGTAAAGATAGGCAACGTGTTTGGCGCCAAATTCCAATCGCGTGCTGAGATGACGGGCGGCGTTATTTTAGTGTTGATGGGCATTAAAATATTGCTGGAACACACCGGCGTTATCAGCTGGTAATTAAACAACAAAAAAGGCGAAGGGCATAAGCCCTTCGCCTTTTAATTATTTAGGTTGATTTGCTTTTATTAAACGTTTTTCATGACAACGCTTTCAAGCACGTTGGCAACGTGCTCGCAGGCGTCGCAGCAGTCTTCAAGGCGGTCGAAGGTTTCGCTCCAGGCGTGCACTTCAACGGGGTCGCCGCCTTCTACATATAAACGGCGCATCGCCGCAATATAGATGGAGTCGCCCTTTTCTTCAAGGGTGTTAATGTCGATAATACTTTGGAAAAGCGTTTTGGATTTGCCGAAGTCAGGGAACTCTTTCATCGCTACAAGCAGTACTTCACAGCTTTTTACAATGACCGCCGCAAGCTCCAGCGCTTCAGGCCGCATCGACTGAATGTTGTACATGAAAACACGGATTAACACGTCTTCAATGGTGTCGGTCAATTCGTCAATTTCGTTGCCCAGCAAGAGAATGTCTTCCCGCTCTATCGGCGTAACAAATTCTTTCATCAGCTTTTTGGTCATGATGTGCTGTTCTTCGTCGGCTTTGTGCTCAATAGCGTGGATGTCCACCAGTTGTTGTTCTAAATTGGCGGGGTCAAAATTTTTGAGGGCTTCTTCCAAGCTGCGTGCCGCCTCAAGCGATAGCTTGGTCATCGTGATAAAAGCTTCAAAATAGTCGTTCTGTTTAGTCCGGCGTCGAAATATCATAATTCGCTCCTTTAACGCATTGTTTGTGGGTTAACACGTATTAAAAAATTTGTAAAAACAGCTTTGTCATTAAAAAACCGATTAGGCCGCAACCGGGGAAGGTAAGCACCCACGCCATTACCATTTCGCCGGCAACGTTCCAGTTAACGCTGCGCAGCCGCCGTGAGGCGCCAACACCCATAATGGCGGTGGTTTTGGTGTGTGTTGTGCTAACGGGAATACCCGTTAAAGAGGATACCAGCAAGGCGCCTGCCGCCGCGATGTCGGCCGAAAAGCCTTGGTATTTTTCCAGCTTAACCATATCCATGCCAACGGCTTTAATGATACGGTAGCCGCCCACCGAGGTACCAAGCCCCATAACGAGGGAGCAAAGCAGTATCAACCAAAAGGGAATTTCAAAACTGGTGGTGCCCGTTTGGCCTGAAACAAGGGCAACGCCCAGCAAGAAAACACTCATGAACTTTTGGCCATCTTGGGCGCCGTGCATAAACGCCATGGAAGCGGCGCCGCCAATTTGAGCGTATTTGAAAAAGCCGGTGGTTCTGCGTCGGTCGGCGTTGCGGAACAAAAACTCAATCAGCCGCACCGTTACCCAGCCGGCGCCAAAACCAAGCAGCGTAGAAAGGCCAAGCCCGTACAACACCTTTACCCATTCGCCGCCGTTAATGCCGGCGAGACTGCCGTGCATGGCGATGGCCGCGCCGGAAAGCCCGGCGATAAGGGCGTGGCTTTCGCTGGTGGGTATGCCGAACCACCACGCCGCCACCGCCCAAATAACAATGGCAAACATGGCGGCGCACAGCGCGATGAGTGCTTCGTGGGCGTTGTCACCAAAATCAACCATGTTGTAGATGGTTTCCGCCACCGTTTTGTTGATAAAGGTCATTACAAAGATGCCTAGAAAGTTAAAGACGGCCGCCATTAAAATAGCGGGGCGGGGCGCCATGGCCCGCGTTGAAATAGCGGTGGCAATAGCGTTGGGTGCGTCGGTCCAGCCGTTTACCAAGATAACCGCCAACGTCAACAGCGACGTTATCAACAGCGGAAAGCTGTGGGTAAGCTGCGAGAGAAAATCAACGAATGTGATGGTCATAAAGGCTCCCTTTCCAAAACTATACCTTATATAAATGGGGTGAAATCTATCAGCCGCCAAAGTTGGCGGCGGCTTTTCGGTAGCTTGTTTGATTTAATTAAGCCGCGTTTATTATAACAAAATAATCTTTTGTGAACAAGACTTTGTCGGCGCCAAAAGGCGCTTTTGTCTAAAAAAACACAAAGAGCAAATTAAGCCACGCCGCACCGTTATTTATAAGGCAAAAATTATTTTATAGCGGAGCCCAATTCAAAGGCTTCTTTAAGCGCCGGGGCGCCGTCAATGTCGCCGGGGTCGTTGTATCCGGCGGCTTTTATAACGCCAAGGTTGTGCCAGCGCAGGTGTTTGTAAATCCATTCATATTGTAAAATAGAGGGCTCCATTACGGCGGCGTCTTCGTCGCCGCTAACCAACAACAGCGCCGTGCTTTGAATGTTGAAAGGCTTGCCCACGGCGACAATCATGCGGTCGGTAAAGCAGCGCATCTGCGCTGACAGGCTGTAAAAATAAATGGGGCTTGCCATCACCAACACATCGGCGCGGCGCAGCGCCTCGTGAATGGGTTGCATATCATCTTTTTGAATGCAAACGCCATCGTGGGTGTAGCAATAGCGGCAGTCTTTACAAGGGTTTATGGTAAGCAGTCCGGCGTCAAAGCGGGTGATGGTGTGCCCCGCCTTTTCAGCGCCTTTAATAAAAGCATCGGTTAACTGAAAGGTGTTGCCTTTCTTTTTGGGCGAGCCGGTAATAACAAGTATTTCTTTTGCCATGATATTGCGCTCCTTTGCTGGGGCTGTTAATAAAATGCTTAGTGCTGTAAGTATAGCGGTAAACAGACGGCGGTACAATAGATGTATTAACGGGACGGCTTGCACAACAAAGGCGTCTGTACTATAATATTATAGCTAAAGATATTTACAAAAAACAGCAAAATAACTCACATTTTTTGACTTTGAGTTGTATAAAGGAGGTTATTTTGCCACTCTACATAAAACGTATAGCGGCGCTGATGGCTGCGCTTTTTGCGGCGGCCTTGTTTTTGTTGCCCCCCGTTAACGTGGCGGCGGAAAGCGCCGTGCCCGCAGTAGAGGCACCGGCGTACGCTGTGATAGATGCCGCCAGCGGGCAGGTGCTGATAGAAAAAAACAGCGACAAATACAAGTTTCCCGCCAGCGTTACCAAAATACTTTCCATTGCGCTAGCGCTTGAAGCGTCGCCGCAAGACGGCAGCACAAGGGGCGACACCGTCACGGTGTCTGAGCGCGCCGTAAGCGAGCTGATGCCGGGGGCGTCGGCGGTGCATTTAGAGGCGGGCGAAGTAACCACTTTTAACGATATACTATACGCCACGCAAATTGTGTCGGCGAATGACGCCGCCAATGTATTGGCGGAATATATAGACGGCAGTTTGGAGCAATTTGCCGCACGGATGAACCAAAAAACCGCCGAGTTGGGGCTTGCAAACAGCCACTTTACCAACCCCAGCGGCCAGCCGGAAAACAGCCACTACGTCACCGCTTATGACATGGCGCAGATAACACGCTGGGCGCTTTCGGTGGAAGGTTTTAAAGACATCTTCGGCGCCACGTCGTACACCATGGGCTCCACGGCGCAAAAACCGCAGGGTACGCTGTGCCAAAACCGCAACCTGCTCTTGGCGGCGGACAGTCAATACTATTACCCCGCCGCCACCGGCGGTAAAATGGGTTTTACCAACGAGGCGCAGTTTACGCTGGTAACCAGCGCCGAAGCCAATGGCAATGAATTGATATGCGTGGTGCTGGACTGCGCCACCGACGCGGATAAATACAGCAGCACCACCACTTTGTTGGACTATTGTTTTAACAACTTTAACCGTGTAACCTATGGCGCCAAAGAGGTGCCCGCCACCAGCATTTCGGTTTTTGGCGGCGCCAAAGAACTGGGCAAAATCTCGGTGGAAAGTGAAGACACCAGCTTTTTGTTGCACAACAGCTTGGATGTAAAAGACGTTGAAGCCGTCTGCGACATTCCGGACAGTTACGTTATGGGCGCGCAATTTACGCCGACGGTGTCGTACCAACTGCCCGCCGATTGTCTGGTGCAGCAGCGGGAGATATTAACGGTGCCGCTCACTTGGCAAGGGCTGGATAACGTGCTGCGCGCAAGCGGCGGCACCTGGCAAGAGCTAGGGAATGACGGCCCTGCCTTTTTTGTTACCGCGGTAACGGCTGTAACCGTTACGCTGGTGCTTGGCGCGGTGTTTATTGTGGCACGCCGCCGCAAAGACCAAGAGCGGCTGGCACGCCTTGCCGCCATAGACGCCAAACGCTCCACTAAAGTGGAGCCGAGAGCGCCGTTCCGCACGGCGAATGAGCCGACCGTTTACGTTGAGCCGGCGGGGTACCTGCCGCGGCAAACCACCGAGGCAAACCGCCCCTGCGGCAAGGCTGGAATACCCGACGACTTCATGGCAAGAGATTGCCGCCGTCTTCGGGTGCTGATCCTGAGCGTCGACGACTATATGTTCGACAGTGTCGGTAGGAAGAGTGAGGTTGAGGGC
>CAYZSR010000015.1:0-16305 GCA_964479715.1 uncultured Oscillospiraceae bacterium
AATGTCAAAACGGGCACAGCGGCTGGTACAGAATGCTTTTTGCAGCTGCCTTGAGCAAAAAGAACTGGCGATGTTGCGGTTTTTACTGCTTGGCTATGAAGAAGGCAAGCAGGTTACCCAGCTGTATGGACACCCCGACGTAAACCCGTTGCTGAAAGCCGAAAGGCATCTTTTTAACGAGGTGCATCTCTACAAAGGGTTTGTCCGTTTTTCTGATTATAACGGCAAGCTCGCCGCCGCCATCACCCCTAAAAATGTGGTGCTTCCATTTTTGACACGGCATTTTGTCGGGCGGTTTTACGAAGAGGACTTTTTGATTTTTGACAAGACCAACCACATGGCGCTTGTCTATGAAGCGGGCAAACACCAAATTTTACCGCTGGAAAATATTGAGTTTCCACAGGCTGACGAAACAGAGCGGCAGTACCGTGCGCTGTGGAAAAAGTTTTACAACACCGTTTCCATCAAGGCGCGGGAAAACCACCGCTGCCGCCAAAGCCACATGCCCAAACGCTACTGGGCAGATATGTTGGAAGTGCAAGACTTACTGTAAGCCATAAAACACACCCTGCTAACCCAAAAGAGCCGCCGGCGCTTTCATGCGCAGGCGGCTCTTTTATTAGGTTGTTTTAACGGTATTATTGAGCTGTTATTAAAGGCTGCGGTCTTGAATTTCTTCGGTAATTTCCCGAGCGAATTCATCCACCGATTTGGTGCCGCCACGTTCTTCTTTGCGCGCCCGCACCGACACCGTTTGCGCTTCCACTTCTTTGTCCCCTACAATGAGCATATATGGTATTTTTTGCAGCTGTCCTTCGCGGATTTTGTAGCCCATCTTTTCGCTGCGCAAGTCGCTTTTGGCGCGTATGCCCTGCGCCAACAGTTGCTGTTCCACCTGTTTTGCGTAGTCGTGGTGCGCTTCGCTGATGGGTATCAGCATAGCCTGCACCGGCGCCAGCCATGTGGGGAAAGCACCGGCAAAGTGTTCAATTAAAATGCCGATAAAGCGCTCGATGGAGCCGAAGACAACGCGGTGCAAAATAGCGGGGCGGTGGCGTTCGCCGTCGGCGCCGATGTACTCAAGGTCAAACCGTTCCGGCATTTGAAAGTCAAGCTGGATGGTGCCGCACTGCCAAGTGCGCCCGATGGCGTCGACAAGGTGAAAGTCAAGTTTCGGCCCGTAAAAAGCGCCGTCGCCTTCGTTGATGGTGTAGTCTTTACCCATTTCTTCAACGGCGGCACGCAGTGTTTCAATGGCTTCATCCCACGCTTCTTCGGTGCCCATATGGTCTTCCGGCATGGTTGACAGCTCAATGCGGTATTCAAAGCCGAGCTTTGAGTACACTTCGTCTATTAAGCGGACAATGCCGATGATTTCGTCTTTAATTTGCTCGTGCGTCATGTACAGGTGAGCGTCGTCTTGGGTGAAACTGCGCACACGCATTAAGCCGTGCAATGTGCCGGAAAGCTCGTGCCGGTGAACCAGCCCAAGCTCCGCCATGCGCAGCGGCAAATCACGGTAAGAGTGGGGGCGAGATTTATAAACAAGCATGGCACCGGGGCAGTTCATCGGCTTGATGGCAAATTCGTCGCCGTCAATTTCCGAAAGGTACATGTTGTCTTTGTAATGGTCCCAGTGGCCGCTTTGCAGCCACAGCTCTTTGTTCAGCAATATCGGTGTTGAAATTTCTTGGTAGCCCGCCCGTTGGTGCACTTCGCGCCAGTAGGTAAGCAGCTCGTTGCGTAAAATCATGCCGTTGGGCAAAAAGAAGGGAAAGCCCACCCCTTCTTCGCGCATTTCAAAAAGCGCCAGCTCTTTGCCCAGTTTGCGGTGGTCGCGCTTTTCCGCCTCTTTCAGCATTTCAAGGTAGTCATTCAGCTGTTTCTTTTTCGGGAAAGCGGTGCCGTAAATACGGCTGAGCATTTGTAAATCGGCGTCGCCATGCCAGTAGGCACCGGTTACGCTGGTTAATTTTAGCGCTTTCAGCGGCGCTGTGGTAAGCAGGTGCGGTCCGGCGCAGAGGTCGACAAATTCGCCCTGTTCATAAAGGCTGATGCGCTCGCCGGCGGCGGCGTGCTTTTCAATAAGCTCTACCTTATAAGGCTGGTCTTTAAAGCGTTCTTTGGCGTCTTCAGGCGATGCCCAAAACTGCTCTATCGGCAGCGCTTCTTTGACGATTTTTTTCATTTCCGTCTCAATTTTAACAAGATCTTCCGGTGTGAAAGGAGTTTCCACGTCAAAATCGTAGTAAAAGCCGTTTTCAATGGCGGGGCCGATGGCAAACTTTGCATCGGGGTAAAGGCGCAGCACCGCCTGCGCCAAAATATGGCTGCCGGTGTGCCAAAAAGCGTGCTTGCCGCCCTCGTCGTCAAAGGTGCAAATTTCAACGCTGCAATCCGCCGTCAGTGGGGTGCGTAAATCCACCAATTCACCATCCACCCGCCCGGCGCACGCGTCGCGGTAAAGCCCTTTGCCAATGCTGAGGGCCACGTCGGCAACGGTGGTGTTTTTGTCGTACTCCCTTGTTTTGCCGTCTATAAATGTTACTGTTATCATCGTTTACCTCCTAAAAAAATAAAACATCCCGCCCCTGAAAAGGAGACGGGATGAGAAAATTCCCACGGTTCCACCCGAGTTGCATAGTATGCCTCTTTGCCAAGCGATAACGGGCTTTTAGGCCGGCAAAGGTTCACCTTTGCAGCTCACACGGTGGTAAACGCCGCCAAAACTTAGGCCATCACAGCGGCCGGCCCTCTCTAAAAAGTTTTGTTTAGCCGGCGTTTTTGTCCGGTTCAATGCTTTGTTTTATCGTAGCACCGGCGGGTGGTTTTGTCAACATTTGGCGGCAGCTTATACAAAATAGCCACATTTACAAACTTATGCCTTGGCTTTATAAAACGCTTTACACCGCCACATTCACCTCGCGTAAAGGCGGCAAAACTTGACAACTTGTTACAATGCGTTTACAATATATAAAGGACAAATACGCGCGCCTGTGCGATTAGAATTTTAGGCGTAGAGCGGTTTCCCCGCTTTTTTATAGATAAAAAAATTAAATTTGCGGGTGATTCCGTCAATTTTTCCTACATAAATATGTAATTGAATTGATTAAGGAGTGACCCAAATTGCTACCACCTATTGTAGTTGTAGTGGTGGCAGTCGTGGGCGTTTTACTAGCTATTGCAATGTTTTTCGCCGGCTTTAGATACCGCCGGTATACCGCGGAACAATTGATTGGTTCCGCCGAAGAAGAAGCTACAAAAATTGTCAACGATGCCATCAAAGACGCAGAACAAAAATTTAAAGAAGTGTCCGTTGAAGCGAAAGAACAAGCGCATCAGTACAAACAAGATGCCGAGCAAGAAATTAAAGACCGACGCAACGAAGTGGCGCGGCAAGAGCGGCGCATTGAACAAAAAGAAGAAAACCTGGACAAAAAGACCGCCAGCATTGAGAAAAAGGAAGACGAGCTGAAAAATAAAAACCAACAGGCAGACCGCCGCCTGTCGGAAGTGGACAAGCTTAGAAACGAACAGGTAGACAAGCTTGAAAGCATTGCCAGCTTAACCGAGCAAGAAGCCAAAGAAATGCTGCTTACCCAGATAGACCAAAAGCTGACCCACGAAAAAGCCTCGCGGCTTGTGGCGTATGAAACCAGCTTGAAAGACGAAGCCGACGACATGGCGCGTGAGCTGATTAGCCAAGCGATTGCCCGCTGCGCGGCAGACCATTCCAGCGAAAGCACCGTCTCGGTGGTGCCGCTGCCCAACGATGAAATGAAAGGCCGCATCATCGGCCGCGAAGGGCGCAACATCCGTGCCCTTGAAACGGCTACCGGCGTTGATTTAATTATTGACGACACGCCCGAAGCCATCACCCTCTCAAGCTTTGACCCGGTGCGCCGTGAAATGGCACGCCAGGCGCTTGAAAAACTGATTGCCGACGGACGTATCCACCCCGCACGCATTGAAGAAACGGTTGAAAAAAGCCGCCGCGATTTGGAACTGGTTATTAAGCGCGAAGGCGAAAAAGCTGTGATGGACATCGGCTTGCACGGCGTACACCCTGATTTGATTAAACTCATCGGCCGGTTGCGCTACCGCACCAGTTATGGGCAAAACGTGCTTGACCACTCCATTGAAGTATCTTACCTGTCGGGCATTTTAGCCGCCGAATTGGGGCTGAATGTAACGCAGGCAAAACGCGCCGGTTTATTGCATGACATCGGCAAAGCGTTAGACCATGAAATTGAAGGCAGTCACATTCAAATCGGTGTAGACATTGCCAAACGATACAAAGAAAACCCCGCCATTATTCACGCTATTGAAGCGCACCACGGCGACGTGGAACCGGAAACGCCCCTTGCCTTTGTGGTGATGGCGGCCGACGCTATCTCGGCGGCACGCCCCGGCGCCCGCCGTGAAAACATTGAAAGCTACATCAAACGGCTTGAAACCCTTGAAGCCATCGCTAAAGACTTTAACGGCGTTGAAAGCAGCTTTGCTATTCAAGCGGGGCGCGAAGTGCGCATTATGGTTAAGCCGGAACAAATTAGCGACGATGAATTGGTGCTGCTTGCCCATGAAATAAGCGAGCGCATTGAAGAAGAGCTGGATTACCCCGGTCAAATCAAAGTAAACGTAATGCGCGAGAGCCGCGCGATAGACTACGCCAAGTAAACAGTGTGTAGTATATAAAGATAATAATACAATATGTAACCTTCTGCCCGCCTGTTTTGACAGGCGGGCAGTTCAGATGAACCGTTTACGGCGGTTTTAGAAAGGGACGAATGAAAGTTTTATGTGTGGGCGACGTGGTGGGAGACGCCGGCGTTGCCTTTATTCAAGACCGACTGATGGCGCTTAAAAACGCTTGCAATGCCGATTTAGTCATCGTCAATGGGGAAAATGCCGACGCCTCCGGCGTTGGTCTTTCCCGCGATGCGGCGGAGCAGCTGCTGCCCTTTGCCGATGTTATCACCACCGGCAACCATTGCTTTAGAAAAGCCAACGAAACGATGTATCTTGAGCAGTACAACATTTTACACCCCGCCAACTACCCCTATACCGACGATGCCGGCGGCTGTTGCAACATTGATATGGGCGGCAAAGGCACCGTGAAGGTGATAAACTTAGCGGGTGTTGCCTTTATGGAGGCGATAGACAACCCCTTTGCCCGCGCCGATGAATTGCTTGAAAAAGACCCCGCCACCTTTACAGTGGTGGATTTTCACGCCGAATCAACGGCGGAGAAAAAGGCGCTCGGCTTTTATTTAGACGGGCGTGTCAGCGCTGTGTTCGGCACCCACACCCACGTGCAAACCGCCGATGAGCAAATTCTGCCCGGCGGCACCGGCTTTATATCCGACGCCGGCATGACCGGCCCGCAAACCAGCGTGCTGGGCGTTGAGCCGGCGGCGGCCATTCACCGCCAGAAACGGCACACACCGGTGCGCTTTACGGTGGCGGACGGCCCCTGCATGCTAAATGCCGTGCTCTTTGAGCTGGATCGCTCCAGCGGGCGCTGCGTTGATGTAAAGCGTTTTATTGAATATGAAAATAATATTAAAGATATTGGAAAGGCCCGTAGATGACAACCAAAGAACAAATCGTACGCCGGCGCACCTTTGCTATTATCAGCCACCCCGACGCCGGCAAAACAACGCTGACCGAAAAACTACTGCTGTATGGCGGTGCCATTAACTTGGCTGGCAGCGTAAAAGGCAAAAAAGCGGCACGGCACGCCGTGTCCGACTGGATGGAAATTGAAAAGCAGCGCGGTATCAGCGTAACCAGCAGCGTGCTGCAATTTGAATACAACAACTACTGCGTGAATATTCTAGACACACCGGGGCACCAAGACTTTTCAGAAGACACCTACCGCACGCTGATGGCGGCCGACGCCGCCGTAATGGTTATCGACGGCGCCCGCGGCGTTGAAGAGCAGACGGTGAAGCTGTTTAAAGTGTGTGTCATGCGGCAGATACCTATTTTCACCTTCATCAACAAAATGGACCGTGAAACCCGCGACCCCCTTGAGCTGATGGAAGACATTGAAGACGTTCTCGGCATTGAAACCTACGCCATGAACTGGCCCGTCGGCTCAGGGCGGGAGTTTAAAGGCGTTTACGACCGTGCCGAGCAGCAACTGCTTGCTTTTGAGCCGGTACTGCGCGGCGAAAAACAGGTGGCGGCGGTGCACGCCCGGCTGGGCGACGCCGACGTCGACACGCTGATTGGCAAGAAAGCGCACCAAACGCTGGCTGAAAGCATTGAGCTTTTAGACGTTGCCGGCAACACTTTTGACAAAGCCAAAGTGGACGCCGGCAAATTAACGCCGGTATTTTTTGGCTCGGCGCTGACAAACTTCGGTGTCGAACCGTTTTTAGTGGAATTTTTAGAGATGGCGCCGCCACCGCTGGCACGCCACGCAGACAGCGGCAACGTTGACCCGCTTAGCGATGAATTTTCCGCCTTTGTTTTCAAAATTCAAGCCAACATGAACAAGGCACACCGCGACCGCATCGCCTTTATGCGCATTTGCTCCGGCAAATTTGAAAAAGGCATGCAGGTGCATCACGTACAGCAAGACCGCGACGTCAAACTTTCGCAGCCGCAGCAGATGGTTGCCGAAGAACGCGCGATTGTAGATGAAGCTTACGCCGGTGATATTTTAGGTGTCTTTGACCCCGGCATTTTCGCCATTGGGGATACCGTTTTAAGTGGGGACGACGTTTTTCAGTACGACCGCATCCCCACCTTTGCGCCGGAACATTTTGCGCTGGTGCACCAAAAAGACACGATGAAGCGCAAACAGTTTGTCAAAGGCATCGAGCAAATTGCGCAGGAAGGCGCCATACAGATATTCAGAGAGCCGGGCGGCGGTATGGAACAAGTGACCGTCGGCGCCGTTGGCACGTTGCAGTTTGACGTGCTGGAGCATCGCTTGAAAAATGAATACGGCGTTGACATTCGGCTGGAGCACCTACCCTACCGAGTTATCCGCTGGATTGAAACGGAGCCCGATAAAGAGTTGGATTTAACGCGCGACTCGACGGTAGTTGAAGACATGAAAGGGCACCGCTTGCTGCTTTGCGCCAGCCCGTGGAACATCGACTGGGCACTTAAAAATAACAAAGGGCTGACGGTTAGCGAATTTGGCCGCCATTAGTTTACAACATTGTAACTCGTCATTAACGCCTTGCTGTGGTACAATAAGCACATCTGGAGGGGATAGACGTTGAGAAAAATGTTGCTGATAATGAACCCCCATACGGGCAGCGGACGGCTACGCAGAAATTTTTTAAATATTGTTAAAAAGTTTACCGACGCCGGCTACGACATGACCATCTGCCCGACGCAGCGTCCTAACGACGCCACCCGTATTGTTGAAGAAGAAGCAAGGCGGTATGACATTGTTGTCAGTTGCGGCGGCGACGGCACGCTGAATGAAACGGTGGAAGGTTTAATGAAGCTTGAAGACCCGCCGCTGCTTGGCTATATTCCGGGTGGCACCACCAACGATTTTGCGTCATCGTTACACCTGCCGCGCAACAATATGCGCAAAGCCACCGAAAGAATTATCGAGCCGCACCATCTTTTCCGTTATGATGTGGGGCTTTTTAACGGTGACAACGCCGCGAAAGACCAGGCGATCAACTATGTGGCGGCGTTCGGCGCCTTTACCGACGTATCTTATTCCACCCCGCAGCGCACTAAAAACCTGATGGGGCATTTGGCGTATATATTGCAGGCTATCAGCAAGCTACCCAGCATAAAATCCTACCGTATGCGCATAGAAAACGGCGATACCGTTGTTGAAGACAACTTTATATTAGGCCTCGTGTCAAACTCCGTTTCCATTGGCGGATTTTCAATTTTTGATCGCAGTAGCGTAAAAATGGATGATGGCTATTTTGAAGTATTGCTACTGCGCCCACCCACCAGCTTGGAAGAGTACGCCATGTTGCCACGCATGTTGCGCACTAAAGATTTAAACTCTCCCCTGCTTGAAGCAATGCGTGTTAACAAACTTACGGTAATTAGCGAAGAGCCATTGCCGTGGACGCTGGACGGTGAATACGGCGGCACCCATCAAGAGGTTTCTATCGATGTTGTTAAACGTGCGCTGACCATTTGTATTTAATAATAGCTATGTAAAAGCCGCTGAATTCAGCGGCTTTTTTTGCTGCCTATTTCAAATTCCGAATGGCGATGAATACGGCAATTTTTTAAAATAAGCTGTTCGCAAAAAAGAAAAGCGGCCATTAAAGAAAATGGAACCACATAATCAACTGACAAGACAGAGATGAATAAACATAATAAACTACTATTTTGCAGTGTAGTTATAAAAATCAGCAAATATTCGAAGCGAGCTTCTACAGGTGATTGAACAAGTGTGCTGTCTTGTTAGCCTAAGGTGTGTTATGTGCTGTGTGAAAATAGCGCTGAAAGATTGACGATTTTTTTGACAGACTGTATAAACAAAGACAGTTTCGAAGACATGCTTTCGTAAAATGAAAACCGCACCGCCTATATAAAAAGCGGTGCGGTTAAATTGTTTCATATGTGAGCGGCTATTTTAGCGGAGGTTTGTGCCTAATAGAAGAACCGCTTATATTAGGTATAGTATATAGAACAGGGCGATAAACGCCAAGGTTGGTTTATTAAGTGCGATGGGCTATGTTGGAACCGATTAAAACGATGTTTCCAAATTTTTGGCAAACACATAATGAAAAAGCTTGAAAGTGTTGTCGCAAAAAAGTGCCACTTGGAGAACCTCTAACGGTGTCTTAGAATTTTGGCGGCTTTTGGTTTTTAGTTAAATAAAATTTTAGCAAAAAGGCTTTAAATTAGCGTTTCCTCAATGGGCATAGGGAATGGGCATAGGCAGCGCAAAAGGTGAGCATAAAAGGTACAAACAGGGCGGCAAAGTGGCTTGGATAGCTGTGCTCGCATATAAACAAAAACACATTCTGCTAGCCATAGGGCATCAAAAATGCCTTCACAAATCGCGCTCAATATTAAATGAAAGTAATTTGCGGCGCACATCATTTTTCCATAAGCGCCGTACAATAATTTATGCATAGCATTGTAAAAAGCATTCTATACCGCTGAATAAATATATCAAAAAGTGGGTCTAGGGCATTAAAGTACCAAAGAAAACCATCACCGCCTGCACTCTACACAACTAAAACTTTTACAAAGTTTTACCCATCGCGAATTATTCATAGTTAATAGACAGCGTCGCACAGCAATATCAGCTCTTCCAAGCTGAGGCTTTCAACATAGCCGCTGCCCGCGGCTTTAACACGGGCGACGGTAAACCGCCCGTAGCTGTGGCTTGCCGCCGTTTCAAGAGCCTTAAACAACGCACTTTTGGCAACGGGTAATTCGGTTGGCAGGTGGTAGCGGCAAAGTAAATCGATGGTGCGTTTGCGCAGTGAGGGGGAATCAATCAGCGGCAACAGCCCCAGCGCAGTGCATTCGCCATACAACAGGTCAACGCCGTCTTTTATAGCGAGGTGCTCTATCCAGTTGCCCAGTGTGCGGCCAAAACGCACTAATTGGTGGCTGGCCGGCGGCGTGTCATGTGCCATCAAACCGACATTGCTGCGCACGGCGCTGTACAGCAGCCGCGGGTAGAGCGGGTTGGTTGTTTGCAGCTGGTTTAGCAAGTCGCCGTCGGCGGCAAGGGCGGTGGCAAGCAGCTGAGCCTTACCGGCGGCGCGTTGCCGCTTTGGCAGCGTTTCTATTAGCTGTGGGTCGATAAAAACCATGGCGGGATGGCAGCGTATGCCTACGGTATCGACGCCAAACGCCGTGTTTAAAGACACAGTGCCGCTAAAAGACGCCGCCGCTTGCGCCGTTATGGTAGTGGGTACGGTGATGTATTCAACGCCGTGCAGATACCGGGCAGCGGCGTAGCCCGTTACATCGCAGACAAGCCCGCCACCCAGCGCGATGACGACATCGTCCCGCCCAATGCCTGCCTGCCACAGCGCGTCGGTCAGCTTAGCTACGCA
The DNA here is from genome assembly GCA_964479715.1 of uncultured Oscillospiraceae bacterium. Classification (GTDB taxonomy): domain Bacteria; phylum Bacillota; class Clostridia; order Oscillospirales; family Ruminococcaceae; genus JAAYCI01. The sequence goes on from CAYZSR010000015.1 coordinate 10,026, forward strand.
GGTGGTATTTTTTGCCACCTCGCCCCCGTGCAGTGTAAAGACGGTGCTTTCATCGCATTGTTTTTGAATGGTTTTAATGTACCGTGGCGGTACACCGCCGTCGGTCACAATCAGCGCGCGGCGGTTTAAATTAAAAAGCCGCGCAATTTTTGCCAGCGTGCCGTCGTTAATGATAATATCGTAGCGATGCGTTCCCGGCGTGGCGGTCAGCTTCATAGGTATCGTCCCCTTTTTAGGTCGGCGCAAAGTTGCCGTCTTGCGGTAAATTTATAAAAAGTATATCATATCTTCATAAGTCTTTCATTATCACCCGTTAGAATAGATGTATTACCAGATAGATAAAAGGGAGGCAACCTTATGTACGATTTTAACCGCACCAACCAAACGGAACCGAGCCAGCCGCCCGGCGGCTATGGGTGGAACACACCCACAGACCCAACCCAGCTGCCATACGGCGGCATGCCGCCGTCGCCACCGCCCAGCCAAAACAACAGCAACAAGCCCAGTTTTTTTAGCCGCTTGCTGCTTGTTGTGCTTTGCCTGCTTGTTGGTTTTGGCGGCGGGTTTGCGGCGAACTATTTTTATGGCGAGGGCACCGTTATTTATAAAACGGTGGAACCGAGCGAAGCAACCCCGACCGGCGACATTGAAAAACCCGACTTAAGCGCCGTGGCGACCGACACCATCAACTCAGTTGTCTCCATCACCACTGAAAACCTTGTCGTTGAAACCTTTTTTGGCGACCGTGTCGTCTCGGGTGCCGGCAGCGGCGTTATTATAAGCGAAGACGGCACCATTGTTACCAACAACCACGTTATTGAAGACGCCCACAACATTAAGGTGCAGCTGCAAAATGGCGAAGAATACCCCGCCCGTTTTATCGGCAGCGACCCCTACACCGATGTTGGCGTTATTAAAATAGACGCGCCCAACCTGCAACCCGCTATTCTTGGCGATTCTGACACGCTGTCGGTGGGGGACTTCTGTATCGCCATCGGCAACCCGATGGGCACGCTGGGTGGAACTGTTACCGATGGCATCATCTCGGCGCTGGACCGCCGCGTAACCATCGACGACGTGACAATGACGCTGCTGCAAATGAGCGCGGCGGTCAGCCCCGGCAACTCGGGCGGCGGTTTGTTCAACGCCCAGGGCGAACTGATTGGCATTGTTAACGCCAAAAGCAGCGAAGCGGATACCGAGGGATTGGGCTTTTCTATTCCCATAAACACCGCCGCTAAAGTGGCGGAACAGCTTATTACCGAGGGCTCTGTCACGGGGCGCCCGGCGCTTGGCATCACCGCCACCGAAATTTCTAGCGAGACGCAAGCCGCCGAAGCGGGCGTTGATACGGTGGGTGTGTATGTAAGCAGCGTTAGCTCCGGCGGGGCGGCGGACAGGGCCGGCCTGCGCAAAGGTGACCGCATTGCCGCCGTGAACGACGAAACAATTACAACGCTTGCTGAGTTGACCGAAATGATTCAAAAGCACGAGGTGGGCGACACCCTTAATTTAACCATCGTTCGCGGGCAGAAAGAGGCTTCGGCCGATGTTGTGCTTCAAGAGCAATAAAATAGTGCACAACGAACAGTCATATAATTGTACAAAAGCCCCATATTGTCTGACTGAGGCATGGTGATTATATAAAATACTGTCAAAAGATGGCGGGAGGGCTTGTGCATTCCCATGAAATAGCTGGGTGTTAATAGTTTATTCACAACTTGGTGGTATTATTTACACTGTCTAATTGAAAGAGCCGTATTATACGGTTCGAAAACCTTTTTCCTATATTAAAGGATGGTAACAAAAGATTATGGATGAACCGTCTAGTCTAAGTATTGGTGGCGCCGCAAGTGGTGCCGTTTATACCAGACAAAAACAAATTGTCGAGTTAAGAAAGCAACGCGCCAAAATGGTGGCTCCCTTTTTAGTTGTTGTTGGGCTGGTTATTGCGCTTTTAGCGGTGCTGTTTGTACCGCTGCTGGTAAGTGGAACTGAGCCGGCAACCCAGCGGGACAGCCGCGCGGTGGAATTGCCCGCCCTTGGCGCCGAAGTAGCCAACTATGACTCGGTGCAAGAGGCCGTAGACCACCTTGATTTCTCGCCCCACACACCGCAAACCATGCCGGAAGGGTACACCTGTACGGCGGCGCGCGTGCTGGACAACGAGGTGCTTGAAATTGAGTACAAAAACGGGGGCGACGTAGTCGTTTACCGTACCGCACGTGGAAATGAAGACTTAAGCGAAGACACGAATGAATACGCCTTTTCTGCCATTGAAAATGTAGACGGAACCAACCGAAGCTATTCTGGTTCCGATGAGAACAATCTGCACGTCGCTGTGTGGCTAAATGGCAACAACAGTTGCGTTGTAACAGCGGATAAAGGTGTGCAGGCAGATGTTATCAAGGCCTTTGCTGAAAGTGTTAATTAAATAGTTTAAAAAGATACCCTTGCCGCTACGGTGGTAAGGGTTTTTTGTTGCGCAAACAAAAGCGGGGGAGCTATAGCTCCCCCGCTTTATTTGTAACTTGTAATGGTTAAGGCTAAATTTCAACACCCGTTTCAAACTGGCTGTTGTACAGATAGGCGTAAAAGCCGTCTTTTTCCAGCAGCTCGGTGTGGGTGCCTGTTTCAACAATGTCGCCGTCGCGCATAACCAAAATAACGTCGGCGTCGCGTATCGTTGAGAGGCGGTGCGCAATAATAAAGCTGGTGCGCCCTTCCATCAGGTTGGCAAGCGCTTCTTGAATAAGAATTTCGGTGCGGGTGTCAACGCTGCTGGTCGCTTCGTCTAAAATCATAATCCGCGGTTCAGACAAAATGGTGCGGGCGATGGTGAGCAGCTGTTTTTGCCCCTGTGAGATGTTGCTGGCTTCTTCGTTGAGCACCATGTCGTAGCCGTCAGGCAATGTGCGAATAAAGCGGTCTGCTTGGGCGGCTTTGGCGGCCTCAATCACTTCTTCGTCGGTGGCGTCGAGCCGCCCGAGGCGGATGTTCTCCATCACCGTGTCGTTGTACAGCCAGGTGTCTTGCAGCACCATGCCGAACAGGCCGCGTAAATCGTTGCGGGCAAACTGTTTGACGTTGTAACCGTCCACCAGAATGGCGCCGTCGTTTACGTCGTAAAAGCGCATCAACAGCTTAACAATGGTGGTTTTACCGGCGCCGGTCGGGCCGACGAGCGCCACCTGCTGCCCCGGCTCAAAGATGGCGGAGAAATCGTGAATAATCGTCTTGTCGGGCAGGTAGCCGAAGTTGACGTGGGCAAAGTAAACGCTGGGGTCTACGTCGTCGGTTAAAACGGGGCTTTCCGGGTCGGGTTCTTCTTCTTCTTCGTCTAAGAATTCAAAGACGCGCTCAGCGGCGGCAGCGGTTTGCTGCAGCATGTTAGAGGCGTTGGCAATCATGGTGATAGGCTGTGTGAAGTTGCGTACGTATTGAATAAAGGCTTGGATGTCGCCCACGGTGATTTGCCCGCTTAAGGCGAGGAACCCGCCGGCGATACAAACCAGCACGTAGCCGATGTTGGAAACAAGGTTCATCAGCGGCATCATCATGCCACCGAGAAACTGGCTTTTCCACGCCGAATCAAAAAGTGTGGTGTTGGTTTCATCAAAATCGGTGATGGTTTTTTCTTCTTGGTTAAAAGCTTTAACAACAAGGTGCCCGCCGTACATTTCTTCAACCTGTCCGTTGACGGCGCCAAGGCATTCTTGTTGCTGCTGGTAATAAGGCTGGCTTTTCTTAACAATAAACATAACCAGCCCCGCCGAGACGGGAACGATGAAAAGCGTAATCAGCGTCATCCAGCCGTTGATGGAAAGCATCATAATAACAACACCGATAAGGGTGGTGATTGACGTAACCAGCTGCGGCAAACTTTGGTTGAGCGTTTGTGTTAGCGTGTCTACGTCGTTGGTAATGCGGGAAAGCACATCGCCGTGGCTAACGCGGTCAAAATACGAAAGGGGCAGGTTGTTGATTTTGTCGCTGATTTGCTCACGCATACGGTAGCTAACCCGGTTGGCAACGGTGTTTAATATATAGCCGTTAAGGTATTGCAACAAAGCGGAAACGAGGTAAATGCCGGCGCAAAAGAGCAATATCTGCCCGATGGCGGTAAAATCGATACCGCCGGTGCCGGCGATGATGGCAAGCATGCCCTCAAACAGTTTGTCGGTGGCTTGCGCCAAGATTTTCGGCCCGGCGATGGAAAACACCGTTGAGCCGACGGCTATCAACAAACTGATAATAATGGCGGGCATATAGGTGCGAAGATAACGTACCAGTTTGCCGAGGGTGCCGCTAAAGTCTTCGGCGCGTTCGCCCGGCATCATGCCGGAAGCGCCGCCGGGACCACCGCCGCCACGGCTGTGACCCGGCCCGGGGGGCCGTTGTTGCGGAGTGGCAGCATTGTTGTTTTGTTTATTTTTACTCATGCTAACTCCTCCTCTGACAGTTGGCTTTCAGCAATTTCACGGTAGGCGGTGCAGTCGGTCAGCAGATTTTTGTGGGTGCCGATACCAACCACGTTGCCTTCGTCCATCACGACAATTTGGTCGGCGTTCATGATGGTGGAAACACGCTGCGCCACAATTAATACGGTAGATTCTTTAGTGTACGGCTCCAGCGCTTTGCGCAGCCGTGCGTCGGTGGCAAAGTCCAGCGCCGAGAAGCTGTCGTCAAAAATATAGATGGGTGCGTTTTTAACCAGCGCCCGCGCAATGGAAAGGCGTTGACGCTGCCCGCCCGACACGTTGGTGCCGCCTTGGCTTATTTCGCTGTCAAAGCCATGGTCAAGCGCTTCGATAAACTCTGTCGCTTGGGCGATGTCGGCCGCTTTTTTAAGCGTTTCATCGCTGGCGTTTTCGTCGCCGTACCGTAGGTTGGATTCAATATCGCCTGAAAAGAGCAGCCCTTCTTGCGGCACATAACCGATGTTGTCCCGCAGCTCGTGCTGCGTTAACTCACGCACGTCGATACCGTCGATGGAAACGCTGCCTTCGGTCACGTCGTGAAAGCGGGGTATCAAGTTGATAAGCGTTGATTTGCCCGAGCCGGTGGAGCCGATAAAGGCGGTGGTTTGACCAGGCTGGGCGGTAAAGCTGACATTTTGCAGAACGCATTCATCAGCCCCTGTGTAGCGGAATGAAACATCGTTAAAGGTGATTTCACCGGTGGGTTTTTCGCTCAATGTTTTGGGGTCCAGCGGGTCGGTGATAAGGCTTTCGCTTTTCAGCACTTCGTCGATACGGTCGGCTGAAACGGAAGCACGGGGTATCATAATGAAAATCATCGCGATGAAAAGGAACGACATAATAATTTGCATGGCGTATTGTATAAACGCCATCATATCGCCTACTTGCAATGCCGATTGCTCAATTTGCTTAGCGCTTACCCAAATAATAAGCAGCGATATGCCGTTCATCACCAACATCATTATCGGCATCATCGCCAGCATGGCGCGGCCGACAAAAAGGCTGTTATCTGTTAAATTTCGGTTGGCTTTTTCAAAGCGGTCTTTTTGAAAGTCTTGCGTGCTGAAGGCGCGCACAACCATAATGCCGGTTAGGTTTTCACGGGCGACCAAGTTGAGGCGGTCGACCAGTTTTTGCATAATTTTAAAGCGTGGCATAACCAGCGCGTAAAGCACCATGATAACGCCGACAAGTATGATGACGGCGAGGGCGATAACCCAGCTCATGCTGACGGATTTGCGCAGCGCCATAATAATGCCGCCGATACCCATAACCGGCGCAAAAATTAGCATACGCAGGCCCATGGTATACAGCATTTGCACCTGGTTTACGTCGTTGGTGGTGCGGGTGATTAAGCTGGCGGTTGAAAACTCGTCCATTTCGGTGCTGGTAAAGCTCATAATTTTGCCGTAAATGTCGTGGCGTAAATCCCGTGCAACGCCGGCGCCAAGGCGGGCAAAGCAAAAACCGGCGCCCACCGCGCAAGCGGCAACCGAAAGGCTTAACAGCAACATAACGCCGCCGGTTTTTACGATGTACCGCGTCTGCATTTTGTCGGTGTTGGCACCCAGTTCTTGGTAGATGGCTTTGTTGAACAGCGCCGCCACCGATTCACTTAGCGTAACCGGCACCTCTTGAGAAAGCGCCACCGATTCTTCTATCGCCTCCGGCGGTACCTGCGCCAAAAAGGGCAGCAATTCGTTAATTTGCTCAAAGTCGAAATCGGCGCTTACTTCGCCGGAGGATGACACCTCAACGCCGGCTTCTTCCGCCGCGTTTGTGATAAGGTCTACAAAGGC
>CAYZSR010000015.1:16315-23863 GCA_964479715.1 uncultured Oscillospiraceae bacterium
GGCGGCGTCTATCGATTCAACTTCTTCTTTATCCACATCTAAGATGTAAGCGTTTTGTTCTTTGGCTTTAGGAAAGACAGCGTCGGTACTTTTTTGCATATCATCGGACAAATCATCGTACTGACGGTACGACTGCTGCGCCGTCTTTTGGTCCTGCTCATCCATAAACTGTAAAAGCAGGTTAAACACATCGTCGGTAATGGCTTTAGGGGCAATTTCTTCAATGCCACTTTTCTGTATGCCGATGTTGACGATGTCGCTCATTTTGTTGGGCAAATCCAGCTCCAACAGCGACTGGAAGAACAGCAGCACAACGCCGATGAGTAAAAAAGCGCCAAAGGCTTTAACGTAACGTGCAAGCTTTGTCATATAGGAACACTCCCCTCGTTATTTGCGTTTTCTATAGCGGAGTTTTTAACGGCGTCGACAACGTCGCCAAACTCCTCGGTTAACTGTATGAAAGACGCCGTTTTTTGGCGGCCCAGCTTTTCAAGTGCCCTGTCGACATAGTGTAAAAACCCATCCATCGACTGGTAGGCGGTTTCTATGCCTTTGTCGGTGAGCGCTATTTTAACCTCTCTGCGGTCTTTTACGCCGGCGGTGCGCTTTAAAAGACCGATGTCTTCCAGCTCGCCCACCTTTTGTGATATGGCCGGCTGCGATTGGTGCAGCTCTCGGGCGAGGTAGCCCGGCGTTACCTCTTTTTGTCCCAGCGCGTTAAAGTGCATCATGGCACCCAGTACCGGCATGTTGCTGCGGCGCAGCGGCGGGCGTGGCTCATACGCCATCCAGCTGCGCCATAAACGGCTTAGCGCCAGCGCCAACTGCATCGCCTCGGCGTGCTCGCCCTCGTGCAGCGATTGAGCGTTGTGAAAATGCATTAAAACCTCCTTACCTGTGGGTACTTAAAAAACTAAATCATTAAAATGCTTAAGTATTAGCTTTACTTATTCTAACATATTGCCTAGAAAAGTCAACATAAAGTGTGGATAACCCACAAAAAAAGAGCCAAACGGCAAACCGCTTGGCTCTTTGGTGTTTATAACGTTTTAAGTAATTTCTCAATGCGCTGGCTGGCTTCTTTGGTGCGTTCAGCATCGCCAAAACCGGTCAGGCGGAAGTAGCCTTCGCCCTCTTTGCCGAAACCGGCGCCCGGTGTACCAACCACGTTGGCTTCTTTAAGCAGTAGGTCGAAAAAATCCCACGAGCTTAAACCGCCGGGGCAGGCAAGCCAGATGTAAGGGCCGTTGTCGCCGCCGCAAAACCACAGGTTGCCTTTTTTAAGTGTTTCACCTATCACAGCGGCGTTTTGCTTGTAATAGTTAATGTTTTCAAGGCAGGCGGCCATGCCTTCATCGGAAAAGACCGCTTCGGCGCCCCGCTGGACAATGTAGGGCACCTCGTTAAACTTGGTGGCTTGGCGCCGCGCCCACATTTGGTTAAGGTTTTGCTCGCCCCGTTGTAACACCTTAGGAATAACGGTATACCCGCAGCGGGTACCGGTGAAGCCGGCGGTTTTGCTGAGCGAGGCAATCTCGATGGCGCATTGGTCGGCGCCGTCAATCTCAAAGATGGAGTGGGGGACGTCGTCGTCGCCAATGAACGCTTCATAGGCCGAGTCAAACAAAATAACGGCGTTGTTGTCGAGGGCGTAATCGACCCACGCGGTTAAATCTTTTTTGTTGTAGGCGGCGCCGGTGGGGTTGTTGGGGCTGCACATATAGATAAGGTCTACTTTTTGTTGCGGATTAGGCAGTGGCAAAAAGTTATTTTCACGGGTGGCAGCAATGTATTCAATGGGGCGCCCCGCCATCAGGTTGGCGTCCACGTAAGCGGGGTAGACGGGGTCAGGTATCAGAACGGTGTTGTCCTGCGCAAACAATTCCGAAAGGTTGCCCATGTCGCTTTTGGCGCCGTCGGAGATGAAAATCTCATCCAATTCCAGCGTTACGCCGCGTTTGGCGTAATAGCGCTGCACCGCCTTGCGCAAAAAGTCATACCCTTGTTCGGGGCCGTAACCGCGGAAGGTATCGGCGCTGCCCATTTCGCTAACGGCCCGGCTCATCGCCTCAACCACCGGCTGTGCCAGCGGGCGGGTTACGTCGCCAATGCCAAGGCGAATAATGTCCGCGTTGGGGTTGGCGTCGGTATACGCGGCAACGCGATTGGCAATTTCAACAAAAAGGTAGCTGTCTTTAAGGCGGGTGAAGTGGGTGTTCATTTTCATGGGTGGGTGTCCTTTCAGCAAATTTATGTGTTGTCTTAACGGAAGTATAAGTCTTTGGTGGGGTACTGCGGCTCGCAAGTGAAGCGAATGCCCAGCTTAATAAAGGTGGCGGCGTCGTCTTGGGTAATAATGTCAGAGCAGTGGGCGTCGCAGTCGCGCAGTTGGGGTAAAAAGCTAAGCGCCAGCTCGGCGGTGGGGTTGGTGGCCGCCGATATAGAAAGTGCCAACAGCACTTCTTCCAGCTTTAGAACGGGGTAGCGGCTGCCCAACATGTCTTTTTTAAGCGAGACGATCGGCTCTAAAACGATGGGTGAAATAAGGTGGATTTCATCCGCCACGCCGGAAAGCACCTTGATGGAATTGAGCACCACGCTGGCGGTGTCGTTCATCAGCTCTGATGATTTGCCGGTAACAAGGCGCCCGTCGGCCAGCTCAATGGCAACGGCGCTGCGGCCGCTGGCTTCAGCTTTTTGGTTGGCGGGCTCTACGGTGCGGCGGTCGTTTTCATGTATTTCAAGAGAGCTCATTAAATACTCAATGCGTTGCACCGTTTCTTTTTCGCCAAAGCCTTTGGTGTAGTCACACCGGGCGCGGAACCAGCGGCGAATAATTTCTTGGCGAGAGGCTTCCCGCACCACTTCATCGTCGGTGATGCAGCTGCCTATCATGTTCACGCCCATATCGGTGGGGGATTTATAAATATCCTCCCCGGTGATACGGCGCAAAATGGTGCGCAAAACGGGGAAAATCTCAATATCTCGGTTGTAGTTAACGGCGGTTTTGCCATACGCCTCTAAGTGGTAGGGATCAATCATAATCACGTCTTGCAAATCGGCGGTGGCGGCCTCGTACGCTACGTTAACGGGGTGTTGCAGCGGCAAATTCCAGATGGGGAATGTTTCGTACTTGGCGTAGCCGGCGCTGACGCCGCGCTTTTGCTCGTGGTATAGTTGCGAAAGGCAGGTGGCCAGCTTGCCGCAACCCGGGCCGGGCGATGTAACCACCACCAGCGGACGGGTGGTTTCTATAAAGGGGTTGGCGCCATACCCTTCGTCAGAGACAATCGTGTCCACGTCGGAGGGGTAGCCTTTGGTCAAGGTGTGGGTGTAGACCGTTTCGCCCCGCATTTCCAGGTTTTTGCGGAAGGCGTCGGCGCGTTCCTGCCCGGTGTATTGGGTGATTAAAACGGCGCTAATATGCAGTTTTAAGCGGCGCAAGTTGTCTATTAAACGCAGCACGTCCATGTCGTAGGTGATGCCGATGTCGCTGCGCACGCGGTTGCTTTCAATGGCGCCGGCACCGATGCAGAGAATAATCTCTGCTGAATCGGTTAATTCCAGCAGCAGTTTGATTTTGCCGTTTAAATCAAACCCCGGTAGCACGCGGGAGGCGTGGTAGTCGTCAAAAAGTTTGCCGCCAAACTCTAGGTACAGCTTGTCAAAGCGGTCGAGCCGCTCGCGGATGTGTTTGCTTTGTTCTTCGATGTATGCCTCATTGTTAAAACCAATTTTACGCGGCATGTTTTCATCCCTTCGTGTGATTCCTCAAAGTTTATTTTGTGTCGGTATAAATAGCTTGCCGTAAATAAACAAAGTCCGTCATATAGAATGACAGCACGTTGTGTTTTTTGGTTATTTAGACGGATGGAACGGCGAAACAAAGCCTGTTCCACGTCAATAATTGTACCATGCAATACCGGTGGCGACAATAGCAAAAATCTTCAGCGCTGCCCTTTCAGGTGCCGATAGCACCTTAAAAAACTCGGAGCAACCAGCGGTTGCTCCGAGTTTTAATTGCACAAAAAGAAACTTATTAGCGCGGGTTTTTCAAGGCGGATTGGGCCGCCGCTAACCGCGCGATGGGCACTCTAAAGGGTGAGCAGCTGACGTAGTCCAGCCCCACATTGTGGAAAAACTCAATGCTGGAGGGGTCGCCGCCATGCTCGCCGCAGATGCCGAGGTGCAAATCCGGGTTGCCTTTAAGCCCTAAATCTACCGCTCTTTCAACCAGCATGCCAACGCCTTCTTGGTCCAGGTGGGCAAACGGGTCGGCCTCGTAGATGCGGCTGTCGTAATAATAATCCAAGAATTTGGTGGCGTCGTCGCGTGAGAAGCCAAAGGTAAGCTGCGTTAAGTCGTTGGTGCCGAAGCTGAAGAAATCCGCCTCTTTGGCAATTTCGTCGGCTAGCAGCGTCGCTCTTGGAATCTCAATCATCGTACCCACTTCGTACTTCACGTCGATGCCGGAGTCTTTAATAAGCGTTTCGGCGGTGTCTATCACGTGTTCTTTAACGTAGGTCAACTCGTTCACATCGCCCACCAGCGGTATCATAATTTGCGGTTCAACCGCTTCGCCCGTCTTTTTAGTCACGGCGATAGCCGCTTTAATAATGGCGGTGGTTTGCATCCGCGCAATTTCCGGGTAAGAAATGGTGAGACGCACGCCGCGGTGACCCATCATCGGGTTAAATTCATGCAGCGCGGTGATAATTGCTCTCAGCTCGTCGGTTGTGAGGTCAATCTCTTTGGCGATCTCAACAATATCGCCTTCTTCGGTGGGTAAAAACTCATGCAGCGGCGGGTCTAAAAAGCGGATGACAACCGGTTTGCCTGCCATCACTTCGAAGATGCCCTCAAAGTCGTTCTGTTGGTAGGGCAGCAGCTGCGCCAGCGCTTTTTCGCGGGCTTTAACGGACGGGGCGACAATCATCTCGCGCATTAGTTTAATGCGGTTGGTGTCAAAGAACATATGCTCGGTGCGGCACAGACCGATGCCTTCGCAGCCGTAGTCAACGCCGTGCTGGGCGTCACGCGGGTTGTCTGCGTTAGCAAAAACACCCAGCTGGCGCACGTCGTCCACCCACTCCATAAAGAGTTCAAAGTCACCTAAAATGGTGGCTTCCACGGTGGGCAGTTCTTTGTCATAAATGGCGCCGGTGGAGCCGTCTAGCGAAAAGACGTGCCCTTCTTTATACACTTTGTCACCCACGGTAACTTGTTTGTTCTCATAGTCTACAATGGCTTCATCAAAGGCAGAAACACAGCAAATACCCATGCCGCGTGCCACCACCGCTGCGTGGCTGGTCATGCCGCCGCGGGTGGTTAAAATGCCGCTGGCAACCGCCATGCCTTCAATGTCTTCGGGGCTGGTTTCAACCCGCACAAGAATAACTTTTTTGCCGTCTTTGTGCCAGTCTCTCGCGTCGTCTGCGGTAAAGACAATGTGGCCGTTGGCGGCACCGGGCGAGGCGGCCAGCGCCTTGCCTATCGGCTGTGCTTTTTTAAGCGCGTCGGGGTCAAACTGCGGGTGCAGCAAGCTGTCCAGCTGGTTTGGGTCGACGCGTAAAATGGCTTCTTCTTTGGTGATGGTGCCCTCGTTTACCATGTCTACCGCTATTTTTATAGCGGCGGCGGCGGTGCGTTTACCGCTGCGCGTTTGCAGCATGTACAGCTTTTTGTCTTCAATGGTAAATTCAAGGTCTTGCATATCTTTGTAATGGTTTTCAAGCCGTTCGGCAATGTCAAAAAAGGCTTCGTACACTTCCGGCATTTGTTCTTTCAGCTCGGAAATGGGAGACGGGGTGCGTGTGCCGGCCACCACGTCTTCGCCTTGGGCGTTGATAAGGTATTCACCGAAGAACTCATTCTCGCCGGTGGCGGGGTTGCGGGTAAACGCAACGCCGGTACCCGATTCATCGCCGGAGTTACCGAACACCATCATTTGCACCGAAACGGCGGTGCCCCATTCATACGGAATTTGATGCATACGGCGGTAGCTGTTGGCGCGTGGGTTGTCCCAGCTGCGGAAAACAGCGCGCACCGCTTCAATCAGTTGAGTGGATGGGTCGTCGGGGAAGGCTTCCCCTTGTTTTTCTTGGTACAACGCCTTGTATTGTTTTACAAGCTCAATCATGTCGTCGTCGCCAAGCTCGGTGTCTTCGTCCACACCGCGGTCTTCTTTCATTGCTTCCAGCAGCGCTTCATACTCTTCAAACGGATGCGACATAACCACGTCGCCAAACATTTGAATGAAACGGCGGTAGCTGTCATACGCAAAGCGCGGGTTGTTGGTGCGTTTGGCAAGGCCTTGCACCACGTCATCGTTCAGCCCAAGGTTTAAGATGGTGTCCATCATACCGGGCATTGAAGCACGGGCGCCCGAGCGCACCGAAACGAGCAACGGGTTTTCTTTGTCGCCGAAAGATTTACCGGTTTCCGCTTCGATTTTTTTCATGTATTCAAAAATTTCATTTTGAATGTCAAGGGCTATTTCGCCGCCGTCATCGTAATAACGGGTGCATGCCTCTGTGGTTACGGTAAACCCAGCCGGCACCGGCAGCCCTGCGTTGGTCATCTCAGCAAGGTTTGCACCCTTACCCCCCAGTAAGTCGCGCATATCTTTGTTACCCTCGCTAAATAAATAAACATATTTTTTACTCAAAGCTTTCGAACCTCCAATTGTGATATAATCCCTATTTATTTGTTTTGCGACAAGGATATTATATCAGACATACGTTGAAAAGCCAACGATATTTGACTGAAACGGTCGTGCTTGGGCGCCCCGTGAAGAAAATCAGTGCCGCTTGCCCTTGAAATATGCGCAGAGTAAGGTAAACTATAGATATAGACTATACTATACTAATACATTATAGAGATAGCATGGCAGCAATCATTTTTGGCAGAAGAGGGGAATCACTATATGAATGTACACGGAAAAGATATTAAAATATTTACCGCCAACTCCAACCCGCCGTTGGCGCAGGCGATGGCGGACAGTTTAGGTATCCCGATAGGAAAAAGCGAGGTAACCCGTTTTTCAGACGGTGAGATAAGCGTTAGTATTTTTGAAAGTGTGCGCGGCAGTGATGTGTTTGTTGTTCAAAGCACATCCAGCCCGGTGAACCGCAACTTGATGGAGCTACTTATTATGATAGACGCCTTTCGCCGTGCGTCGGCGGGGCGCATTACGGCGGTTATTCCCTATTTTGGGTACGCCCGCCAAGACCGCAAAAGCAAAGCGAGAGACCCCATCACCGCTAAATTAGTGGCGGATTTGATTGTAAAAGCCGGCGCCGACCGTGTTTTAACGATGGATTTACACGCGCCGCAGCTGCAAGGCTTTTTTGACGTACCGGTAGACCACATGGTGGGCATGCCGATACTGGCGCCGTATTTTGACAAAAAAATGCGCAAAGACAAAGGCCTGCGTGAAAACACGGTGGTTATGAGCCCCGATCTTGGCAGCGTTAACCGCAGCCGCTCTTTTGCAGAACGCCTTAACACACCGATAGCCATTGTAGACAAGCGCCGCCCCAACCCCAA
>CAYZSR010000016.1:0-21815 GCA_964479715.1 uncultured Oscillospiraceae bacterium
CGCGCGTCGGGCGTTGTGTCGGGCATTTTGTTGCCCATCGGTTTGGTGTGCCTGTTTGCGTTTTGCTCGCTTGCGCTGGCGCTTTTCGGCGGGCGCAGCTACCGCCAGATACAGCAAGGCATTGACGACAGCTACGACTCGACCGTCGCCGCCAATTACCTGCGCACCAAACTCTCACAAAACAACACACAAGACGCCATTTCACTGCGCGACGAGGCGGGGTTGCAGGTGCTGGTTATTTTAAGCGAGCAGGACGGCACCGCCTATGAAACACGTATTTTTGCCACCGACGGGCAGCTGAAAGAAGCTTTTGTTCAAGCTGACTCACCCTTCCAAAAAACCGCCGGCACCGATGTGGCGGATGTTGAATCGTGCCTCTTTGCCATTGATGGCGGGCTTTTTACGGCGGAAATTGTCAGCGTGCTGGGCACCACCACGCGCACGGCATTTTCGCTGGCGGGAGGTGCATCGGCATGAAAACACAACACCGTAACATGACCTTTCTCATAGAACTGCTTATCAATGTGCTGGTTTTCAGCGTTTCCTGCGCGGTGCTTGTCGGCGTTTTCGGCAAAGCGTCGGGCATGGCGCGTTCAACCCGTGAAAAAAGCAGCGCCACCTCTGAAATATACAGCCTGTTTGAAACGGTGCGTGCCGGCGGCGAAGCAACGCTGGCTGACGGCACCCTGCTGGAAAACGGTGGCATCGCCTATTATTACAACGATAAATGGAACCCGGTGCAACCGGACGACGCTGACTACACGGTGGTTTTAACCATTGAAGACAGCGCCAAGCCGGCCGGCACTTTAAGGGAACTACACGCTTTGGCAACCAGTGCCGAAGGTGATGAAATATGTGAACTAGCCACCCACACCTACCAGCCCGACGAAAAGGGGGTGCCCCATGAAACGTGAAAAAAAGCGCCGTCAATCGGCGCGTAACAGCGTTGGCACCGGCACCACCTCGCTGTTGATGATTTTTTACCGTTCTTTGCTTTGCAACGCTGGCGATACTCAGCCTGTCTACGGCGGCGTCCAACCAGCGCATACAGCAACGGGGCATCAACGGTACCGTGGCGCTTTTAGAGGCGGAAGGTGAGGCGGCGCAAAAGCTGGCCGAGCTGGACGCCGGCTTGGTAAATGCCTCCACCGAGACACAAGCGGCAGACACCGCCAAAGCACTTGGCTGGGAGGCTACCGACGACGGGTTTGTAAACACCGTTCGCTTTGACGGCGAGCATATGTTACAAACGGAAATTGTTTTAGAGGCAACCGCTAACGGCGTGGTGTACCGCATTGTTCGCCAGCAATCCAGCTTTACCGGTGACTGGTCGCCGGCGCTGGAGGGCGATTTGTGGCAACAGGCGGAGTAAACCACCGGCACAATCAGTTGACGAAAATATGCAGATAGAAACGGAATGAAGGAATAATTATGGCCAATGAAAGAAATTACCCCGATATAAACTTAAAGCAGTTGTTAAGCCAAGCGCATGAAGACGGCGCGTCGGATATATTTTTTATAGCCGGTTTTCCACCTGCCTACCGCAAAGATTCGCAAGTGACGAAGGTGTTTGATGAACCGCTTACCGTGAGCGATGTTGAAACATTGGTGCACGATATTTACAGCCACACCAACGACCGCTCTATTGAAGAGCTGTTGGACGACGGCGACGATGACTTTTCCTTTTCCATCCCGGGCGTTGGGCGCTTTCGTGCCAACACTTTCCGCCAGCGGGGCAGTTTAGCGGCGGTTATCCGCATTGTGCTCTTTTCTTTGCCGGAGCCAAAATCGCTCAACATCCCCGACACGGTAATGGACGCAGCGAATTTTTCAAAAGGTCTGGTGCTTATTACCGGGCCGGCGGGCAGCGGTAAATCCACAACCCTCGCTTGCCTTGTGGATAAAATCAACACCGAGAAGAACGATCACATTGTCACGATGGAAGACCCGATAGAGTTTATCCATCGCCATAAAAACAGCATTGTAACCCAGCGTGAAGTAAACGGCGACACTGAAAACTACGCCACCGCGCTGCGTGCTGTATTGCGCCAAAGCCCCGACGTTATTCTAGTGGGTGAAATGCGCGACGCCGAAACCATTGAAATTGCCGTTACCGCCGCCGAGACGGGGCACCTTGTCCTTTCAACGCTGCACACCACCGGCACCGCCAACACCGTCGACCGTATTTTGGATATTTTCCCACCGGGGCAGCAGCAGCAAATACGCATTCAGCTTTCAATGGTGCTGCGTGCCGTTGTTAGCCAGCAGCTGATACCGTCGGTTGACGGTTCACTGATCCCGGCGTTTGAGATTATGATTCTCACCCCGGCGATACGCAACATGATTCGTGAAAGCAAGGTGCACCAGATAGATTCTGCCATCTACGCCGGCGCCGGCATGGGCATGGTAACGATGGACCAAAGCATTCTTAAACTGCATGAAGAAGGCAAAATAACCACCGACACGGCGCTGCAATACAGCATGAACCTTGAAGAGATGAAAAAGCGGCTGGGTGTGCGGTAGATTGCTATTAAATGAAATAAACATAACGCAAAAGGCTTCCCTAAAAAGGAAGCCTTTTGTTGTGAAATACTTATAATAAATTAAAAAGTAGAATAGCATGTAATATACAAGGAGGTTATGAATAACATGGGTGTAAAAGATTCAATACAAATTCTGATAACTGTTATATCGGTTTTAGGGGCGTCTCTTACATCTTTTGCGGTATGCTATATAACCTTACGCTTTACAAGAAAACAAAATAAAAAATCGCTAGAACAGCAACAGCAGAACCACACAGAAGACTTTGAAATAACGGAGTTGAGATATCAAGAAGAGCTTGATATACAAAAGGAAAGTGAACGATTAGAACACCTTCCTTATTTATTACTTATACCTGAAAATAAGGTTCATCGGTTTGAAGGTGATATGGAATTAATAGAGGGTAAAAATTTCTGGTCTATTCCTTTTATTTTACAGAATGAAGGGGCGGGTATTGCGTTCGATGTTCGGCTTAAATATATTGAACAAGACACTAAGCCCAGACGTGTTTCCCCTATTTCTGTTGCCTATACAGAAAACCTCAGGGGCGGATATGATATTCTTGGTGCTAGATCGCCAATTGATACAGACGTATTGCGTGTAGGTAACCAAACAGAATTTAGCTTGGCGTTGCTTGCGATTAGGCCAAGTGGGATAGAAATCGCACCAACTTCTGATATAAGATGGGAAATTGCCATTAAATTCAGCGATATTCAAGGGCGAAGATATTCACAGCCTTATTCATTTTATACATCAACATGTAATAACAAAATTTTTCGTGTAAATTCATATATGCCTGAATTGCTAGATGAACAGTGTAAAAGCTTTTCAAATAAGTGATATGAGACTAACTTACTATATTACGAAGAGATTAATAGCCTTTTTAATTAAATAAAAAACAAAAGCGCCGACAAACGGCTGTCTGTCGGCGCTTTTGCTGGCACCCCTGATAGGAATCGAACCTATAATTAGCCCTTAGGAGGGGCTTGTTATATCCATTTAACTACAGGGGCAGATAAAAGGTAGTGCCATTATATCACAAACAGCAAGAAAAAACATTTTTTATCACATTTATTGCCGCAATTTCATATTTCGCTTGACAGCTCGCCCAAGATATGATAATTTTGTTGCAACATATTTGAAATGCATTGAAAAGGAACTGCTTCGGCAAACGGGTTAAAAGAGAGCTGTTAACGTGCTTCGGCACACGGTGAAAAACAGCGTTATGCCGCTGCGTATCCCCTTGGAGCAGACCGCCGAAAAGCGCTAAAGCGCCCAGTAGAACGGAACGGTAGCCCCCGTTATAGGGTGCACAGGTTGTTAGACCGGTGCAAAAGTGGCCGTTGTTGGTAACGGCAAATAGAGTGGTACCACAGGGAAATTCTCCTTGTCTCTAAATAGAGGCAGGGATTTTTGTTTTTTATAAACCAAACGGAAGGTGTATAAAATGAGGCTGGACAACGTATATCAAGCGGCATACCGATTAAAAGATGTGGCGCGGCACACCGATTTAATTGCCGCACCGGATTTATGCAAAGGCAACAATGTGTGGCTTAAAACAGAAAACTTGCAGGTGACGGGCTCGTACAAAGTGCGTGGCTCCTACTACAAGATTTCTCAGCTCAGCAAAAAAGAAAAAGAAAAAGGGGTGGTGGCGTGCTCAGCGGGCAACCACGCCCAAGGGGTGGCGCTGGCGGCGGCTAAAAACAACATCAAAGCCCTCATCTGCATACCGGACAGCGCCCCCATTTCTAAAATAGAGGCAACGCGCAGCTACGGCGCAGAGATTGAGCTGGTGCCCGGTACCTACGACGACGCCTACGCCCGCGCCATTGAGATTAACGAAGAAACCGGCATGACCTTTATTCACCCCTTTGACGACGAAGATGTGATTGCGGGGCAAGCCACCATCGGGCTGGAAATTTTAGACCAAATGCCCGACGTGGAGGCGATTGTGGTGCCGGTGGGCGGCGGCGGGCTTATCAGCGGCGTTTCTAACGTGGTTAAAACGCTGCGCCCCGAGTGCAAAGTGTACGGCGTGCAAGCCACCAACGCCTCGTCCATGCTGCGTTCTATCCAGCTGGGAAAACCCGTCACGCTGGACACCGTCTCCACCTTTGCCGACGGCATTGCCGTAAAACATCCCGGCGAAATTACCTTCGATATTATACGCCACAACGTCGACGGTATGGTCAGCGTCAGCGAGGATGAAATTGCCCGCGCTATTTTAGCGTTGATTGAGCGCCAAAAGATGATTTGCGAAGGCGCGGGCGCCGTGTCGGTCGCGGCGGCGATGTTCGATAAATTAGATTTAAAAGACAAGAAAACCGTCTGTCTGCTTTCGGGCGGCAACATCGATGTAAACATTCTCAGCCGGGTTATCACCCGCGGTTTGGTAATGGCGGGGCGCAACGCCAACCTGACCATTGCGCTGATAGACAAACCCGGGCAGCTGGAAGGGGTGTCGCGCATCGTTTCAGAAAATGGCGGCAACGTCGTCAGCGTACAGTACGACCGCTCCGACCCCAACATGGCCATCAACAGCTGCTTTTTAACGCTGGCGCTGGAAACACGTGACCACGAGCAAATTGAGCAAATTAAAAAAGAGTTGACTAAGTCCGGTTTTGAAATTGTTCAAACACAATACACCAACGGCGTTGGCAAAGCGGGCTGTTAGCCGTTATACTAAAGAGAGATACATTTAACAACAGACGTACCACCACGTAAAATACGTACCACAAAGGGATGAGAGCGATGAGCCGAACCAGAACGATAAAGCAAGCCGCTATCCGTTTGCGCTCGCTTGCTATTTTTAACGATGTACTGCAAACGCCGCTACTGCAAGAGCTTTTGGCGCTGCTGGATGACACCGGGCGCTTTGGCAACCGGCGGGTGGATTTATACTGCCGCTTTGTTGCAAGGCTGTATGAAAACGGCGGCGATTTTGGCGACCATTTGCTGCTGTTGGTATTGGAAAGTGAAAACCCCGCCGTGCGCAGCTACGGGGCGCGCAAGCCGTTGCCCGGCGTGATGGAGGACAGTTTGCAACAAGAGCTTGAAACGCTCACCTTTTTGTCGTCACTCTCGCCGCAGGCGCTGGCCGATTACGCCGGCGGAAGAAACCACCACCTGCCGGAATTTGACAACACACGGCACGATTTTACCGCCGTTTACACCCGTCGCTTGGCGGAGGTGGAAACCCGCGGCTACGGGATTTTTGCAAAGTACCACATGTTTAATGTGGACGAAGAGGGACAGCTGAAAGCCGTTAAAAACCCTGACGGACAGCGCCTGTCTGACCTAACCGGCTACGAGCGCGAGCGTGAGCAGGTGCTTATTAACACACGGGCGTTGCTGCGTGGTTTGCCGGCGGCCAATATTTTACTCTACGGCGACGCTGGCACCGGCAAAAGCAGCACCGTTAAAGCAGTCGGAAACGAATATAGCGACCGCGGCTTGCGGTTGGTAGAGATACGTAAAAACCAAATTTACTCTATCCCGGCGCTGATGGACTCGCTGGCGGAAAACCCCCTTAAGTTTATTTTGTTTATAGACGACCTCAGCTTTCCCGATAACGACGCCGACTTCACGGCGTTGAAAGCTATTTTAGAGGGCAACGTCAGCGCGCGGCCGGACAATTTGGTGGTGTACGCCACCAGCAACCGCCGCCACATGATGCGCCAACAGTTTTCAGACCGCCAAGGCGACGATGTGCACCTGAGCGACACGCTTGAAGAGCAAGCAAGCTTGGCGGCGCGGTTTGGCTTGACGGTTACCTTTTTAAAACCCGACGCCGAGCTGTACGCCGACATTGTGCGCAACTTAGCGCAAGAATACAATTTGCGCACCCCGGTGGCAACGCTTGTAAAAGAATCAGAAAAGCACGCCTTGCGGCACGGCGGGCGCAGCCCACGGGTTGCCAAACAATTTATAGAATACGCCAAAGCCCGTGAAGAAGACGGCATGGGCGCACGGCGAGGCTAGCGGCGGCACGGTACCCGTTGCGGCTAAAAAGTAATGGCTAGATAGACGAGGGAAGGCGTAAAACAACGTTGGTGTTTGGTGAATGTTACTAAAAATACAAATAAAAGCCTAAAATATTTGACACCATCTTTTGTTTTAGCTATACTAGTTTTTAATTTCATAATAAAAAATGCGATGATGGGAACCAAGACGCTGTGTGTACGGGCTTAGAGAACTGCCGGGTGGTGCAAGGCAGTGCCGGCGCACAGCCAGTCGTCTCTCCCCGGAGCAGCCGCTTGAAGGGTTTAATAACCTGTGTAGACGCGGACGGACACCCCGTTACAGGTTCTTAACGCACGGCAAACAAGCAGGCCGCGTGTTAACGAGTGGCTTTGCCAAAGCAAAGCAAAAAGAGTGGTACCGCAGAGCAGCCTCTGTCTCTTACATTAATGTGAAGAGATAGAGGCGCTTTTTATTACTCTTTTTTAGCTATCAGCAAACGCGAAAGGTGCGGCGCAAACGCCGCCACCATTAAAAGGAGGGGCAGTAAAATGACGATGAACGGCTCAGAAATTATTGTTAACGTATTAAAAGAAGAGGGCGTTGATACGGTGTTTGGGTACCCGGGGGGTGCCATGCTACACATTTACGATGCCCTTTACAAACACAGCGATGAGATTGAGCACATTATCACAGCGCACGAACAAGGCGCTGCCCACGCTGCCGACGGGTACGCCCGTGTAAGCGGCAAAACCGGCGTTGTCTTGGCCACCAGTGGGCCGGGGGCAACCAACCTGGTAACCGGCATTGCCACCGCCTATATGGACAGCGTGCCGATGGTTGCCATCACCGGCAACGTTGGCTCCGCTCTTATCGGCAAAGACAGCTTTCAAGAAGTGTACACCATGGGCATCACCATGCCGATAACCAAACACAATTACACCGTGCAACGGGTTGAAGAATTAGCCGACACACTGCGCGAAGCCTTTTACATTGCCCGCAGTGGGCGGCAAGGCCCGGTGCTGATAGACATCACCAAAGATGTTACCATGGCGGAGTATGCCTACACGCCGCAAGAGGCGCGGGAAAATGGTGCCGCCCCGGTACCGAAGTCTGCCACGATAAAAGAAATGACGGCGCTTTTAGACGGCGCTGAAAAACCGCTTATCTATTTTGGCGGCGGTGTTATTGCCGCCGGCGCCGAAGAGGCGCTGTACAACCTGGTGCACAGCTGCGATATACCGGCGGTGCACACGCTGATGGCCACCGGCGTTTTAAGCTGCGACGACCCGCTTAACCTTGGTTTGGTAGGTATGCACGGCTTTGCGTCCTCCAACAAGGCCATCGATGCGGCGGATTTAGTGCTTACGGTGGGCACCCGCTTTTCAGACCGGGTGGCGCTTAACACCGAGCAATTTGCCCCTAACGCTAAAATCATACAAATAGATATCGACCCCAGCGAAATGAACAAAAACGTCTCTACCGATTTACACGTTGTAGGCGACGCGAAAGATGTTTTGCTGGCGCTGCTTGAATCAATTGAAGACTGTAAAAATGACCGTTGGACGGCGCAAATTAAAGCGTGGAAAGCGGAAGATTTGCACCCCGCAGACACCAGCGATGCATTGCGCCCGCACCAACTGCTTGAAACGGTGAACGATTTTGCCGGCGAAGACGCTATTTTTACCACCGATGTAGGGCAGCACCAAATGTGGGCGGCGCAATATTGCCGCCGTGTTAAGCCGCGCGGCTTTTTAACCAGCGGCGGCCTTGGCACCATGGGCTACGGCTACGGCGCCGCCATCGGGGCGCAAAAAGCGGCACCCGGCCGCCGCGTTATCCACCTAACCGGCGACGGCTCTTTCCACATGAACTTGAACGAAGTGGTGACCGCTATTACCTATCAGCTGCCCA
This sequence comes from uncultured Oscillospiraceae bacterium, assembly GCA_964479715.1. Taxonomy (GTDB): domain Bacteria; phylum Bacillota; class Clostridia; order Oscillospirales; family Ruminococcaceae; genus JAAYCI01. The sequence continues at coordinate 8,419 of CAYZSR010000016.1, forward strand.
TCATCAGCGTTATATTAAACAACCAGGTGCTGGGTATGGTGCGGCAGTGGCAAAATTCATTTTACGACTCTCGCTACTCCTGCACAACGCTGGAACGCAAAACCGACTATGTGAAAGTGGCGGAAGGCTTTGGTGGTACCGGTTACCGTGTAACCACCCCGCAACAGCTGAAAGACGCCCTTGAAAAAGCGCAAGACGCCACCGGCCCTGTGTGGATTGACTGCGTGATTGACCGCGACGAAAAGGTGCTGCCGATGATTCCTGCCGGTGGTACTTTAGACGATATTATTATAGACTAAAGGAGGCACCACAAATGAGCAAAACTAACACGTTGGTTGTGTCTATGCTGGTGGATGACAACGCCGGTGTGCTGGCGCGCATCTCCAGTTTATTCGCACGCAAAGGCTTTAACATCGATTCGCTGACGGTATCCGCCACCGACGAAGAAAAGCTGTCGCGCATTACCATCACCACCTCGGGCGACAAGCAGACGCTGAACCAAATAGTAAGCCAAACCGGCAAGCTGATTGAAACCCGCAAGGTAAAAGTAATGGAACCGGAAAACAGCATTCAGCGCGAATTGCTGCTTGTTAAAATTAAAACCGACGAGCAAATGCGCAGCGTTGTGCGTGAAGCGGCAGACATCTACAAAGCCAGTGTGGTGGATTTATCGGTGGACAGCATGGTGGTGGAACTAACCGGTAAACCCTCTAAAATAGACGGCTTTCTAGCCATTGTAAGCGAGTATGAGATTATGGAAATGTGCCGTACCGGCGTTACTGCGTTAGAGCGTGGCAGCGCCGTTATGAATATAGAGAAAACAGAATAAAAAACTGAGAGGATACACCATGATAAACAAATATTATGACAAAGACTGCAACTTAGAACTGCTTGACGGCAAAACAGTGGCCATTATCGGCTACGGCAGCCAAGGCCACGCCCACGCCCAAAACCTGAATGAAAGCGGCATCAACGTTATCGTTGGCTTGCGTGAAGGGTCCGCCAGCCGCGCCGAGGCTGAAAAAGCCGGTCTTGAAGTAGCCACCCCTGCCGAAGCCGCTAAAAAAGGTGACCTGATTATGATGCTGGTGCCCGACGAAGCGGCGCCCGCTATCTATAAAAATGATATTGAGCCCAACCTCAAAGAAGACAACGTTTTAATGTTTGCCCACGGCTTTAACATTCACTACATGCAAATTGCGCCACCCGCCAACGTCGACGTGGTGATGGTTGCGCCGAAAGGCCCCGGGCACACCGTGCGCAGTGAATATGTTGGCGGCGCCGGCGTTCCCACACTTATTGCGATTGAGCAAGACCACAGCGGCCGCGCCCAGCAATACGCTTTGGCGTACGCTGGCGGCATTGGCGCCGGGCGTGCCGGTATTTTGCAAACCACCTTTAAAGAAGAAACCGAAACCGACCTGTTTGGTGAGCAAGCGGTACTGTGCGGCGGCGTAACCGAATTGATGAAAGCCGGTTTTGAAACGCTGGTAGACGCCGGGTACGCCCCTGAGATGGCGTATTTTGAGTGCATTCATGAAATGAAGCTCATCGTTGATTTAATCTACGAAGGCGGCTTTGAATACATGCGCTATTCCATCTCCAACACCGCCGAATATGGCGACTATCGCACCGGCACCCGCATCATCACCGACGACACCCGCCAAGAGATGAAGCAAGTGCTTGAAGAAATTCAAAACGGCACCTTCTCCAGTGAGTTTGTTCAAGAATTTTCCGCCGGCGGCAAAGCCCGCTTTTTGGCCACCCGCCGTAAAGAAGCGGAACAGCCGCTTGAAACGGTCGGCAAAGACCTGCGCGGCATGATGAGCTGGCTGAACGACGACGAAAAATAACCCCCGCAAAACGGCACAGCCACCCCAAAGAGTAGGAGCGACTATGAAACACCAAAGCGATAAAGTTCTGAAAGGCGCCGAACGGGCACCCAACCGCTCGCTGTTTTTTGCGATGGGTTACACCCCTGAAGAGCTGGAGCGCCCGCTGGTGGGCGTTGTGAGCGCGCACTCAGAAATTGTGCCGGGGCACATTCACCTAAACACCATTGCCGACGCTGTTAAAGACGGCGTGCGCATGGCGGGCGGCACCCCGATACTGGTGCCGTCCATCGGCGTGTGCGACGGCATCGCGATGGGGCACGAGGGGATGAAATACTCGTTGCCCAGCCGCGAGTTGATTGCCGACAGCGTTGAAACGATGGCGCGCAGCCACGGGTTTGATGCGCTGGTGCTGGTGCCCAACTGCGATAAAATTGTACCCGGTATGTTGATGGGCGCCGCACGGCTGAACATACCGTCTATTCTCGTGTCGGGCGGGCCGATGATGGCCGGCTTGCAAGACGGCAAAGAAATCAGCCTTTCGCAGATATTTGAAAAGGTCGGCGCCCGCAAAGCCGATTTAATAGACGACGCCGAACTGCTGCAAACGGAGCAACACTGCTGCCCCGGTGCCGGCTCTTGCGCCGGCATGTACACCGCCAACTCGATGAACTGTTTAACCGAGGCGATTGGCATGGCGCTGCCTTTTAACGGCACCATTCCCGCCGTGGCGGCGCAGCGTGTTATGCTGGCGAAAAAAACCGGCATGCAAATTATGCGGCTGCTTGAAAAAGACATTAAGCCGCGAGATATTATCACCCATGAGGCGCTGCAAAATGCCATGGCGTGCGATATGGCGCTGGGTTGCAGTAGCAACAGCGTGCTGCACCTGTTAGCCATTGCGCACGAGGCGGCGGTGCCGCTGACGCTGGAAGACATTAACGATTTAAGCGCCGTAACGCCCAACTTGTGCCACTTGGCACCCGCCGGGCCGGACCACATTCAAGACTTGCACTACGCCGGCGGCGTACCCGCCGTGATGGCGGAATTGGCAAAAGCGCACAAAATCAACACCGAGGTGGTTACTTGCAGCGGAACGACGCTGGCACAAACCGTTGCCGACGCAAAAAACACCAACACCGACGTTATTCGCCCCATAGACAGCCCCTATTCTGAAACGGGCGGCATTGCCGTCTTGTGGGGCAACATCGCCAAAAACGGCGCCGTTGTAAAACGCAGCGCCGTGGCGGAAGAGATGCTTGTGCACACCGGCCCTGCCCGCGTTTACGACGGCGAAGAAGCCGCCATTGCCGCCATTTACAGCGGCGCCATCAACGCCGGTGACGTGGTGGTTATTCGCTACGAAGGGCCCAAAGGTGGCCCTGGTATGCGGGAAATGCTCAACCCCACCTCGGCGCTTGCCGGCATGGGGCTGGATAAATCCGTTGCGCTTATTACCGACGGGCGCTTTTCCGGGGCGTCCCGTGGGGCGTCCATCGGGCATGTTTCGCCCGAGGCGGCCATGGGCGGGCTGATTCAGCTGCTTCAAGAAGGGGACACCATTGAGATAGACATCCCCGGCAACCGGCTGTGCGCCCAAGTGGACCAACAAGAGTTTGCCGCAAGAAAAGCGGCTTTCAAGCCGCGCGAAGCAAACCCCAAAGGCGGCTGGCTCGACCGGTATCAGTACCTTGTTTCCGGTGCCGACCAAGGCGCCGTGTTGCAACTGCCCGATTGATTTTAAAAGCCAATTAAAAGAAGAAGGCGACGGTTAACCGTCGCCTTCTTTGTTGTTTATTAGGTGGTGTCAGCGTGCTGCCTTCGCGGTTAGACGCTTTTTTCACTTAACACCAGCCACTCTTCCATCTGTTCTTCAAGGGCGGCGGTGTCTTCTTCAAGGGCTTTGCTTAACGCGTGCAACTTTTCAAAATCATCGCTGTTGGCGGGGTCTACCAGCTCGTTGTTGTAGGCGTCAATAGCCGTTTCCAGCTGCGCAATGGCGCTCTCAACAGCGTTAAGGCGGTTGCGGTGCTGCGCCTGCCGTGCCCGTTCCTCGCGGGAGCGGTAGTTGCCGCCCGTTTGCGGTGCGGCGCTTTCTTCTTTTTGTTTTTGCGCCGCCTCTTTAGCCAGCTGCGCTTCAAGCTGTTTTTCTTTTTCCGCCAGAAAATCAGTGTAGTTGCCGATGTAAGAAACAAAGCCTTCGCGGTGCATTTCTAAAATGCGTGACGGCACCTTTTTTAAAAAGTAGCGGTCGTGGCTGACGACAAGCAGCGTGCCGCCAAAGGCATTCAGCGCTTGCTCCAGCTGCTCTTTGGCTTGATAATCTAGGTGGTTGGTCGGCTCGTCCAAAATAAGCACGTTGGCGCGTTTCATCAACAGCAACGTAAACACCACTTTGGCGCGGTTGGCGCCGCTTAATTCACGCACTTTTTTGTACACGTCGTCGCCTTCAATAAGCATACGTCCCAGCGCGCTGCGTATCTCCAATTCGGTTTTGGTGGGGTACTGGCTGTGCACCGCTTCTAAAACGGTGCTGTCCAGCGGCAAACCCGCCAGTTCTTGGTCAAAATAGCCGATGCGCACGTTGCCGCCCCAGCGGACGTAGCCGTCGTGCTCGACCATTTCTTGAATGGCTTTTAGAAAGGTGGATTTGCCGACACCGTTGTCGCCCACAATGGCGATTTTCTCGCCCCGCTGCACCGTTAAATCAATGTGGCTGTACAGCCGCTTTTTGTGTTCGCCACGGCCGACGGTTACCCCTAAATCTTCACACGTTAAAATGGTGGAGTAAGGCTCCACATCGTAATCAAAGGTGAGTGAGATGGTTTTCAGCGGCGCCAGGGGCTTTTCCAGCCGTTTCATCTTTTCAAGGGCTTTAACGCGGCTACCTACCGAGCTGACGCTGGCGGAACGGGCGATGTTTTTGCGGACAAATTCTTCCATCGCTTCAATTTCAACCTGCTGTTTTTGCCACGCCCGCATGGCGGTGCGGCGGTTCAGCTCCTTTTGCTCTACAAAGCTGGAATAACCGCCGGTGTAACGGGTTAGCTTGCCCCGTTCTATCTCGCAGGTGTCTTGCATAACGTTGTCTAAAAAGTAGCGGTCGTGGCTGACAACTAAAATAGCGCCTTTATAGCTTTGCAGGTAGCTTTCAAGCCAGCCAAGCATGTTAAAATCCAAGTGGTTGGTCGGCTCGTCCAGCATTAAAAGCTCCGGCTCGCGCAGCAGCATACGGGCGATGGCAAAGCGCATTTTCTCCCCGCCAGACAGCGTTTTAACCAGCGTGTCCCGTGAGAAATCGGCAAAACCAAGCCCCGTCAGCACTTGGTCAATCTTAGTGTCCACCTGGTAGCCGTCCAGCGCTTCAAACTGCGCCACCAAACGGTCGTACCGTTCAAGCAGTGCCTCGTTTTCGCTGTCATTTTCCATCTGCAGGCAGGCGGCGTCCATCTCGCTTTTAACGGCGTGCACTTTGGCAAAAGCGTTTTGCGCTTCTTGTTCAATGGTTAAATGGCCAACCAGCCCGTCGTTTTGCTGTAAATACCCAATTTGCAACCCTTTTTTGCGCCCGATGTGGCCGCTGTCCGGGTAAAGGTTGCCGGCAATTAAATTAAGCAGCGTTGTTTTGCCGGAGCCGTTGGCACCCAGCAAACCAATGCGGTCGTCCGCTTGAATTTGTAAGTTTATATTTTCAAGAACCGCGTCCCCGGCAAAGCCTTTGGTGACGTTTTCTATTTGTAATAACATGGTATCCATCTCGCTTGCACTTGTAATTTTCTTTGTTAACTATGCAACAAAAAGGCGGTTTTGTCAATTTGGCGGCAGAATATTTAACGATACATCGTTATAGTGAAAAATAAAAAGCGGTAAGTTTTATCAAAAGCGCCCTTGTGGTATACTATTAAGATAGAAATAACGTTACAACCGTATAATAACCACTTTCAGCCGGTGCGGCGTGCCGGCGTGGGCTGTGTTTGTCATAAAAGGCGCAGCCGGTTTTATTTATAATAAGCAACCTGCACGGGAGGAAACCATGTTATCTATACAAAACTTAACCAAACGCTACGGCCGAAAAGTTGTGGCGGTAGACAACCTTTCGCTGGAAGTAAAAGCGGGCGAGCTGTACGGCTTTATCGGGCACAACGGCGCCGGTAAAACCTCTACGCTGCGCTCGGTAGCGGGCATACTGCGCTTTGAAGAGGGCACCATTTTGGTCAACGGCTACGACGTTGTTAAAAGGCCCACCGCCGCCAAGCGCAACTGCACTTTTTTGCCCGACAACCCCGATTTATATGAATTTTTAACAGGCATTGAGTTTCTAAACTTTATTGCCGATGTGTACCGCATTTCGTCCGATGAACGGTACCGCCGTATTGAGCGGTACAGCGAGATATTTGAAATGACCAAGCACCTCGGCAGCCCTATTTCCAGCTATTCCCACGGGATGAAGCAAAAACTGGCGCTTATTTCCGCCTTTATGCGCAAACCCAAACTGTTGCTGCTGGATGAGCCCTTCGTCGGGCTGGACCCCAAAGCGTCGTTTATCACCAAAGAACTTTTAAGAGAGCTGTGCGACGACGGCGGCGCCGTTTTCTTTTCCACCCACGTGCTGGAAGTGGCGGAAAAACTGTGCGACAAGATTGCCATCATCAAAGACGGCAAGCTGATGAAAGCCGGCAAAACCCAAGACATTGTCGGCAGCTCGTCGCTGGAAGACGTTTTTATGGATTATGAGCAAAACGGAACGTCGCAAGGTGGGATGCAACCATGAAGCCGTTTTTAGCGCTGGTTAACGTTAACCTTAAGAACCTTATTATAAACACCATGCTTATCGGTCGCAAAGAAAAAAACAACGCCGGCGGTGCCGGGGCGGTTATGTTGCTTATTTTAACCACCTTTTTGCTGTCGGGTCTCGGTGCTTTTTTCTTAGCCAGCACGCTGGCACCGGTGGGCGGGCTGGATGTTATGTTGATGGTACTGGTTATTACCGCGGTAGTTACCTCTCTTTCAACCACGCTGTTTTTAGCGGAAAGCCTGCTTTTTTCCACCAACGATATGGACATTGTTCTTAGCTTGCCCGTTTCAGATTTTGCCATTATGCTAAGCCGTCTTATGGCGCTTTATTTAGAGGTGCTGCTTATTACCGAGATGGTGCTAGTGCCCGCCGGTATGGTATGGGTGGCCTTTGGCGGTGGCGGCGGCTTTTTGTTTATTCTACGGCTGCTTATCATTGGCGTTTTCGTCGCTCTTATCCCAACGCTGGGCTCTTTTATCTTCGGCTGGGTGGTTAGCTTGATGATTGCGAAAATCCCCTTCCAAAACTTTTGGTCTATTCTGCTGCAATTTTTACTGGCGGGGGGCATCTTAATCGGCGTCTTTTGGCTCAACCGTTCGCAAGGGGACATTGCCCGCAACGTTGACCAAATACGCCTTGCCATCACCACCTATTTGGCGCCGGTAGCGGTGGTGGTGAAAGCCGTTACCAAACCGGATTTAATTGCCTTTTTACTTACCATAGTGGTGTGCCTTGCGGTATTTTTGGCGGTTAGCTGGGTGTTCAGCTTTTTCTATAAATGGATGATAACGTCGCAGTTAAACCGCCGCATTAAAAAAGGTTTTACCCTCACCAAAGCAAGAGCCAGCTACGGTTTAATGGCACTTTATAAAAAAGAAGCAAAACGGTTTTTTAACACGCCGCCCTTTGTGCTGAATGCCGGCTTCGGTTTGGTTATTATTATCGGCCTGTCCATCTTTGCGGCATTTAACCAACAGGCGTTTGTTAATTTAAGCCGCGGTGTGCTGCAACAAATAGGGGTGGAGCACCCAGAAAACATGATAGCGCCCCTTATTCTCGGCGCCATCAGCATGGTGATGATGACGGTTTACCCCACCGCCGTTTCCATCAGCTTAGAGGGTAAAAACCTGTGGGTGCTAAAAGAAGCGCCGCTGGCAACGCAAGAGATATTCTTAGGTAAAATCCTTTTTGGCTTTTCACTGAGCGCCACCGCCAGCACCCTTGCGGTACCGCTGTTGGGGTACGCTTTTTCTTTGCCGATACCATACATTATAATGATGCTGTTAACCGAGTGGGTGCTGTGTTTTTACATCGCCACCTCGGGGCTGTATGTGAACTTAAAATACCCCCGCCTTGGCGAAATTGATGACGTGGTTGTCATTAAGCAAAGCGCCAGCGCATTGATAGGCATGTTATCCAGCCTTATCGGCGTGCTGATAGGGGCGGCAGGCTACCTGTTGGTGACGCTGTTAAGCGGTGGGTTCTTGCTGTCTTGCCTGGGCGCTATAGCGGCACTTTTTGCGGCAATTGCCTTCTTTGTACGGCGGCTGCGCACCAGAGGGGAAGCCTATTTTGCAGAGCTTATTTAGGCGGCGTGGCGTTGACGTAAACCCCCGTTATGATATGATAAAATAAGCGACTAACAACCCAACAAAGAGCAGGAGATAACTATGAAACAATTTGATATAGTTGGCTTGGGCGAATGCTTAGTGGATTTTTTAGTGGCAGACAGCGGCAAAGACACCCAAGTGAACTTGGAAGGTTTTGCCGGCGGTGCCCCCGCTAACGCGATGGCGGCGGTGGCACGGCATGGGCACGAGGTGTCTTATATATGTAAAGTAGGGCGCGACGCGTTGGGCAGTTTTTTAAAAGACAGCCTTGAAAAAAGTGGGCTGGATATCTCCGGCGTGGTGCGCGGCGATGAGCTGACAACGCTTGCCATGGTTTCTTTAGATGACGGCGGCAACCGCTCTTTCAGCTTTTACCGCAACCAAACGGCAGACGTTATGTTGCAGCCGTATGAGGTGAATAAAAAGCTGGTTGAAAACTGCGAAATTTTTCATTTTGGCTCGCTGTCTTTAACCGACGAGCCGGCACGCAGCACAACGCTGCAAGCCGCCGAGATGGCGCGAAAAGCCGGCGCCAAAATTTCTTACGACCCAAACTACAGAGATTTCTTGTGGGACGACGAAGAATTGGCGATAGAAACAATGAAAAAAGGGTTGGAATTGGCTGACTTCTTAAAAGTGTCGGAAGAGGAAGCGGAAATGCTAAGCGGCGAAACGGACCCTGAAAAGGCCGCGCTCAGCTTTTTAACCAACTACCAACTGGCTTTTGTTGCCGTAACGCTGGGTGAGGCGGGCTGCGTCGGTTTTTCACGGCAGGCACGCGTTAAAATGCCCACCTATAAGGTAAAGGTAGTAGACACCACCGGCGCCGGCGATGCTTATTGGGGCGCCGCGCTGCATAAACTGCTGCAACTTGAAGACGGCGCACCGCTGGATGAAGCGCGTATGGTTGATTTGGTGCAGTTTGCCAACGCCGCCGGCTCGTTAACCACCACCCGCTACGGCGGTATACCGGCGCTACCCACCACCCAAGAAGTGGAAGAATTGGTGCGCACCGGTACTTTACAAAGCGATTAGAAAAACCCTTAAAGGCCGCACCGCTCTAGGCGCAGCGGTCTTTTTATATCGGCATTGAAAGGACGCTATGGCACAGAAATCAGGCGTTTACATACACATTCCTTTTTGCCGCCGGCGCTGCAATTACTGTGATTTTTACACCGCGGGCGGGCACGGCACCGTACCTAAAAAGTATGTCGAGGCGCTTATTAAAGCGTATAATCAATACAAAGAAAAGCTTTCGCCCGGCACGTTGCAATCGGTTTATTTTGGCGGCGGCACGCCCGGGTTGTTGGCGCCCGCGCAGGTTGAGCGGCTATTAACCGCCATTAACCCGCCGCATCACGCCGAAATAACGCTGGAGGTAAACCCCGGCGCCGCCACCGACGCAAAGCTGAAAGATTTTAGAAAGGCGGGCATTAATCGCCTTTCAGTAGGGGTGCAAACGGCAGACGACAGCCAGCTTAAACAGTTGGGGCGCACCCATACCACGAAAGATGCCGCCACCATGTTACAGCGTGCGGCAGGCGCCGGTTTTGAAAATATCAGCGGCGACATTATGCTAGCGCTACCGCGGTACACAAAGCAGATATTTGATGACACGTTGGCGTTTATATCCAAGGGTGGCGCCACCCATATATCCGCTTACTTGCTTTCTATTGAAGAGGGCACTCCCTTTGGCAAAAGCCCGCCGCCGCAGCTGCCCACCGATGAGCAAACGGCGGATTTTTATCTATACGCCGTGCACCGTCTTGAAGAAACGGGCTACCGTCAGTATGAAATATCCAACTTTGCAAAACCCGGCTTTGAGGGGCGGCACAACCTGCTTTATTGGAACTGCGATGATTACTTGGCGCTGGGTCCGTCGGCGCATTCCAGTTTGGGCGGCGTGCGCTACGCGTACCCCAACGATGCCGCCGCCTTTATGCGGGGTGCCGCCATGCAAAAAGAGCAGCGGTGCGACGCTGACGATTATATTATGTTGCGGCTGCGGCTGAATGAGGGGCTATCACAAAGCCGCCTTGAAGAGCGGTTTGGCTACCGTTTCAGCCGGCGGCAGCTGCGTTTTTTAAAACAGCTGGAAAGCCAGCGGCTGCTTTGCTTGGAAGGGGATGTTATCCGCCTTTTGCCGCAAGGCATGCTGGTGCAAAACAGCATTTTAACCGGTTTGTTATAAACCCCGCCGTTAATTGAACAAAAGTTGAATGTATGCTATTCTGTTAAAGTTAAAAAAGAACGCTTAGAATGGAGGCGTTTGCGTTGAGCAAATTTAAATTTACAAAACTGAATGTACCCGATATGGTGCTGGTTGAGCCGACCGTTTTTGGTGACGACCGCGGCTATTTTATGGAAACGTTTCATAAAGAAGCGTTTGCCGCCGCCGGCATTAAAGACGATTTTGTGCAAGACAACCAAAGCATGAGCCGCCAAGGCATACTGCGAGGTTTGCACTTTCAAAAAGAGCACACGCAAGGCAAATTGGTGCGTGTTATCAGTGGCCGTGTTTTTGACGTCGGCGTGGATGTGCGCCCCGGCAGCCCCACTTTCGGGCAGTGGGCGGGCGCCGAATTAAGCGATGAAAACAAAGCGCAGCTATATGTGCCGCAAGGGTTTGCTCATGGCTTTCTAGTGCTGTCAGAGCACGCCGTTTTCACCTACAAATGCACCGATATTTACCACCCCGCTTCGGAGGGGGGCATCCAGTGGGACGACACCGACATCGGCATTCAATGGCCCGACCCCGGCGTACCCATCGAGCTGAGTGCTAAAGACAAAGAACTGCCGCTTTTTAAAGAGCAGACGTTTTCTTATTTTGAAAGGTGGGCCAAACCGTGAGCGACTATCTGCGTGATGTATGGGACGTTTTTTTACGCTACCGTCATCTTTTGAACAACCTTGTAAAACGAGACATTACCGTTAAATATCGCCGCAGCGTGCTGGGGCTAGTGTGGAGCGTTCTCAACCCGCTTTTAATGATGCTTATCATGACGGCGGTTTTCTCAAAAATGTTTGACCAAGACCCCGCCACCTTTACCGTCTATCTACTGTCGGGGCAGTTGGTGTTCGCCTTTTTTTCAGAGGCAACACAGCTTGGCATGGATTCGGTACTGGGCAACGCAACGCTGCTTAAAAAGGTGTATGTGCCAAAGTACATCTTCCCGCTGGAGAAGACATTTTTCAGCTTAATCAACACGCTCTTTTCGCTTATTGCGTTAGTGCTGGTGGCTTTTGTTGTGCGTCTGCCGTTAACGCCGTGGGCGCTTGTTTCGCTATCCACCTTTGTGCTGCTGTTTTTCTTTAACCTCGGCGTTGGCACCTTACTGGCAAGCCTCGTTATCTTTTTTAGAGACATCAAACATCTCTACGGGGTAGCGGTGCTGGCACTCACCTACTTGACGCCTATTTTTTACCCCGTTGAAGAGCTGGGTGCAACGATGCAAAAGGTGCTAAAGCTAAACCCCCTTTACTGGTACGTATCAATGTTTAGAGCCATGGTCTTAGAGGGGCGGGCACCCACCAGTACAATGGTGCTGATGTGCACCGGATGGGCAGTTTTTGCAATGATACTTGGCTTTAGCGTTATGAAGAAAACACAAGACCGATTTATTTTATATATCTAACAAGACCCACGGCTAAAGGAGAATGACAATGGCAGCCCCGATGATTGAGATAAATAATGTGTCGATGCGTTTTAACAAGGCAGAAGAACGTGTGGACAGCGTTAAAGAATGGTTTATCCGCAAAATGCAGGGTAGGCTGAAAATAAATGAATTTTACGCGCTGCGTGATATAACCCTTTCTGTTGAAAAAGGGGAAGTGTACGGGCTGGTTGGCTTAAATGGCAGCGGTAAATCCACTTTGCTTAAAATTATCGCCGGTGTCATGAAGCCGACGAGCGGCGAATGTACCGTGCGCGGCAACGTGGCGCCCCTTATTGAGCTGGGGGCCGGGTTTGATCCCGACTTGACCGGGCAGGAAAACGTTTATCTGAACGGCACACTGCTCGGCATGAGCCCCGACTACTTAGATGAAAAATACGATAGCATTGTCGATTTTGCCGAGCTGCATGATTTTATGAATGTCGCCATTAAAAACTATTCGTCGGGTATGGTGGCGCGGCTTGCCTTCGCGGTAGCGACCATTATGGAGCCGGATATTTTAATTTGCGACGAAGTGCTGTCGGTGGGCGACTTTTTGTTTCAAAAGAAATGCGAAGTGCGCATGAATGAGCTGATGAGTGGCGGCACCACCGTGTTGCTGGTGAGCCACGATATCAGCCTGATTGAAAGCATGTGCAGCAAAGCGGCGTGGCTCAGCAAAGGCAGAGTGGTTGCCCAGGGCGATGTAGACGGCGTTTGCAACGACTATAAAAAAAATGCGCTGCAACAGCACACAGCCCCGCAAGGTGAGAGCTGCGGGCAACCGGCAGAAGGTGGTAGTTAATGAACAATGAAAAGCGCCCCGCCCCGCCGAAGAAACGCATCGCAGAAAGCGTGTTATCGGGCGAAGGTTTGTTGCGCAAATAATTAAGTGTAACCCTCTTTTGGGGCAGCTGACATGCCTTGGTTACCGTGTTTTTTGCCACGGCGTGGTGCGATGAAGGCGCAAGCCGCGGTAACGCTTGTATACAGCGGTGCGTGTGGGCGTTTTTTGAAAGAACGCCGCCACCTGCAAGTGCGGAATACCGCTCTTTTCACCGAAATAAATTCTGGAATAGCCCGCATTTAGTACTTGCCAATGAAGGCTATGGATACCGTTAACAAGGTGGTTTTCAACCGATGAGTCAACCGGAAAAAATAAAAAAAGAAGTGCGTAAAAAGCGCCGCAGTGAGCTACTCAATTATTTTGTTGAAGTGACTAAAGAACAAGGGTTCTTGGGTGCGGTGCGCCGTACTCTTCAGTACTTAAAGCGCCGTTTGCGCCGCCGCAAAGACCGCTTTATGCCGAGTGCTGCGCTGCTGCGCCGCCAACGGGAAACCGACATTGCCGGCTGGCCTAAAATAAGTGTTTGTGTGCCGGTATATAACCCGCCGCGCTATTTTTTAGATCAATTTATCGGCTCGGTGGTAGCGCAAAGCTACCCCAACTGGGAGCTGTGCCTTGCCAACGCCAGCGACGCCGCCGGCGTGGTGAACGAGTTGCTAA
>CAYZSR010000016.1:21825-23751 GCA_964479715.1 uncultured Oscillospiraceae bacterium
TTGAATCCCTCTACAGAGCCTGGGAGGATCTGACCACCGAGATGGAAAATCTTGGTATTGCTGAAAACACCAACGCCGCCGCTACTCTCGCAAGCGGGCAGTACATTGCTTTTGCTGACCATGACGACGTGGTGGCACCCCACGCGCTGTTTACTTTTGCTGAAACCATCGCCCGCACCGAGGCGGCTTTTCTATACTCTGATGAAGCTCTTTTTGACACCGACCACCGCAACCCGACGGCGGCGCACCTGAAACCCGATTACGCGCCGCAATACCTGCTTAACTGCAATTATATAGGGCACATGGTGGTGGTGCGCAAAGATATTTTTTACGAGGCGGGCAAACTGCGCCCCGCTTTTGACGGCAGCCAAGATTATGACTTTAACCTGCGCGCCATAGAGCTGGTGGATAAGGTGGTACACATCCCACGGGTGCTGTACTATTGGCGCCAGCACGACGAATCATCCAGCACAGGGGTGGCGGCAAAGCCCTATGTGGAAAAGGCGGGCAAACTCGCCATACAATCGTACCTCGATAGAATTGGCGTTCGTGGCACGGTGCAAAGCGGGCTGTTTCCCAGCACCTATAAGGTAGATTATGCCATTCAAGGGCGCCCGCTTATTTCGATAATTATCCCAAACTATGAACACCTTGCTGATTTGGATAAATGCCTTAAATCCATCTATGAAAAAACCGAGTACCGCCATTTTGAGGTGCTAATCGTTGAAAACAACTCCAAAACGGTGGAAACGTTTGCGTATTATCAAAAAGTAACGGAACTGTACCCCAACTGTAAGGTGTTGGTGTATGAGGAAAAGGGCTTTAACTTTTCGAAAATTTGCAATTTTGGGCGGCAAAGCGCCAAAGGCGACTACCTGCTCTTTTTAAATAACGACACCGAGGTTATCACGCCGCAGTGGCTTGAAGAGATGGTGCAGCTATGCCAACTTTCGGCGGTGGGGGCGACAGGTGCTATGCTCTATTACCCCGACGATACGGTGCAACACGCCGGTGTGGTGGTGGGGCTTGGCGGTTACGCCGGGCACAGCCACAAGTACGCTCAGCGCGGTAAATCAGGCTATATGTTCCGTCAGGCGTGCGTGCAAGAATTAAGTGCCGTAACCGCCGCCTGCATGATGGTTAAAACGCAGGCTTTTGATGAGCTGGATGGGTTCGACCCGGCGTTTTCGGTGGCGTTTAACAACGTTGATTTTTGTCTGCGTTTATACCAACATGGATACAGCGTGGTTTTTACCCCCTACGCTGAACTGTATCATTACGAAAGCAAAAGCCGGGGGCAAGATAATAAAGGCGCCGCCGCCAAACGCTTTGCATCAGAGCAAAAACGCCTGCTGGATTTGCACGAGACGGCGCTGGCAAATGACCCTTTTTACAACCCCAATCTGACGAAAGACCGCGAAGACTTTTCGGAAAATGATATTTTGCCGGAGGATTAATACTATGCTCTGCCGTGTTGAAATGCAGTTGAACCAAAAAATATACGGGCGCTTTTATCGTTATCAGGTCTACCATGGGCCCGATAGCGGCAGAATGTTTGCCTTTGTGTTTTTGCCGGCGCTCATGCTTTTTATGGCGTTGCTTTTTTGGTTTGCCGGTGCGGCAAGTAGTCTTGTTGCTATTATGGCGGCGCTGGGTGTTGTGCTTTTTGGCTACCAGATGTACGCGCGCCCGTCGCAAGAATTTAGTAAAAAAGTGCGCCGCCCCGAAGAGCACCTTTTTATCTTTACGCCGACGATGTTGCAGTATGTGGTCACCTCGGCTGATGGCGACGGTAAACCGATTGAAACGTTGGATTTACAGTACAGCCAATTTGTTAAAGCGGTGGAAACGAAGAAAGACTTTTACCTTTACACCAGCCCCAACCAAGCGTTGTTGATTGACAAAACCTGTTTTACCCATGGCTCG
>CAYZSR010000017.1:0-13712 GCA_964479715.1 uncultured Oscillospiraceae bacterium
TTTATAAAATTAGTTGCCGCTGGGTTTATATGGCAGATATAAGGGCCTTTAGCTCATCTGGGAGAGCGCTTGCATGGCATGCAAGAGGTGACCGGTTCAAGTCCGGTAAGGTCCACCAAGAGAAAGCCGCACAGCTAGCTAGCTGTGCGGCTTCTACCTTAAAGAAAAACGAGCGATACTTATAGAGTGACACTTTATACCACATACAATTTGCAGATGGTACCTTAGCTATCGTTTTTTACTTTAAAAATTGAATAAGACATAGGCGGGATTAGCTCATCCGGTAGAGCGTCTGCTTCCCAAGCAGAAGGTGGCGAGTTCGAGCCTCGTATCCCGCTCCAAATAAAAAGAGGTAACCATGTGGTTACCTCTTTTTATTGGGCCATTTTTCGGTTACTATATAATTAACATAAGTGGGCGGATTATAAATCATTTAATACCTCATTTTTAATCTTTGTTATTCATCCGCTTTTATCACACTGTATAGTTCGGTGTCATCAAGCGGGCATAGTCAAATAAGGGGGAAATTAATGACAACAATACACTCTAAGCGCTGTTTGGTGCGCCCTTTCAAAGAAAGCGACCTGGATGATTTTATTGCTTACCGCAACAACGCCGATTGGATGCGCTACCAAGGCTTTAAAGGACTCACCAAAGAGGCGTATGTCAAGGCACTCTTAGTTGCGCCCTCTTTAGAGCAAGGGGCGCAGCTGGCTATTGCCTGCAAAAAAACCGACCGTCTGCTGGGCGATATATTTCTAAAAAAACAAGGCGATAGCTATTGGCTCGGCTACACTATAGCGCCTGAAAAGGCGCGGCAAGGCTACGCTTATGAGGTGGTTAGCGCTATTATTACTAGGCTTAAAAATAGCGGTGCTAAACAGATTATGGTGGCAACCGCACCGCAAAACAAAGCCTCGATAGCGCTGCTGAAAAAGCTGAATTTTGTGTTTCTTAAAACCGATGAAGATGAATCTATTTTTGTTTTGCCGCTAAATCAGTGCAAATAATAGCCTTTGATGGCGCGGCAATTCCGCCTAGTGTAAAGAAAAAGGCTGCCTATCGCTGCGTTAAACTCGCTGATAGCTAGAAAAAAATCGCTATATATCGTATAATAAACTAAATGCCATACAATCTATTATGCTTTGCGGCTTAATCTACCAGCGAAAGGGGTTACTATGAAACGTAAGTTAATTAGTACGCTATTATTGATTGGTCTACTGATACCGATGATTTTTGCTGCGTCAACGGCGGCGCCAAGTTACGCGCTACAGCAAGAAACGCCGCCCATTAGCGAGGTGGGGGACACATCAGACAAAACCGAAGAGATAACCGTTGCAGAAGATGAGAGCGATGAAAGTGCGCCACCTGTTAGTGAGCCGTTGCCCACTAGCGAAGAAACGCTGGAAGTGGATGGCACTTTTGAAGCAGACAGATCTTTTGCCGTTACTGCACCGCAAGCATTGGATGCGCAGCCGGTGCCGACAAATAATGGGGCAACCTTTAAAGAAACAATGCCGTGTGCTGTTTTGCGCGCATGGGTAAAAGATAAAGTTAAAACCATAGCGGGCGGGACTGCGCCCACAGATGACGACCCCATTGCCGATTGGCAAGGTACGCTAGACCAAATAACCGAATTGAAGCTGCAACTTCCACTCTCGGCGTTAGCGGCGGGTAGTTTGCTGCCTGAGGTTGAAGAAGCGTACAAAACCGGTATAGACTTTACCGGTGTTAGCTGTATGCCTAACATAACAAGTGTTTATATGTCAGTTTACGAGCGCGAGATACACCATAAGGTGCCGATAAAGAACTTGATAGCGGACGGGCATATGATAGCCGGCAACGTAACCCACCTAACCATGATAGACTTTGTTTTTGCGCCCGGCGGGCATACCGATTTAGCGCACTTCACCGCCTTGGAAAAGCTTGAAATAATTGGCACGCGCTCAAACTATCCGACAGAGATGCCGGAAGGCGATTGGCACACCATAACCGATGTTAAATTTTTAAACAATATGCCGCATTTAGAAGAAATAACTATCAATGACCAGTCGATGAAAAACCTGGACGCTGTTGATTTTAGCGGGATGAGTAAGCTTTGGAACCTTGAGCTTATAAACAATGAGCTACAAAGCGTTAGTGGACTGAGCACGCTTGAAAACCATGGGGTGCCACTTGGCATTAACCTGAAAAAGAATAAGCTAAAAGATATTTCCGGTTTAAGCCACTTACCGCACCTTCTTCCCATGTTGGATTTAAGCGATAACACCATTGAAGACCTTATCCCCTTGCAAAGCCTTTTACAAAACACCGAAGCGTTGTTGTTTCAATTGAATTTAGGTAACAACCAAATTAGCGATTTAACCCCTCTGGCCAGTTTGCCGCCGGGGCTGTTAATGCTTAATTTAGAAGGTAATCAGATACAGGATTTGAACCCCTTGCCAGTGGAGTTTTTTTAACCGCGTTGCTGCAATGCCTTGGGGCGATTCAGGCGTTATGGCAGATTTTTCATCAAACCAAATTGACGATGCCGGTATTGCGCTCTTTGAAAATGTTGAAGGCGTGTACAGCGAAACATCGTCACCCGGTGGATCCATTGGGCTTGAGCTGAATTTTGAAAAAAACGACATCAGCGACGTAAGTGTTTTTAGCAACATTAAAGTGAAGCAGTTGAAGCTTTATGGCAACCAAGTTATTGATTTTTCGCCCTTAAAAGATAACGCACTTTTCACCGAAGGGAACGTAGCAAGCCGCTTAAGCGCAGCAAACCAATTTGCAACGATTGAAGCGGTTGTGGAAGAAGGCGTTGTAAAAATAGAAAACCCCATTAAAAATACAGCGGGTGCCTATATTGATATAGCGCTTATAACCGACCACGAAGACAACACGATTATGCCGCTGGCACCGGGTGATAACCCCGGTGACGATGAAATCAAAGCGAATTACACAGAGCCCCACCTTACCTGGGAAAATGTTCCTGTTGACTCTGGCAAGTTTACCATTGCCTTTGGCGATGGCTTTATGCCGGAGCGCTCGCTACGCGGCATCAGCCACGCGCCGGAAATTAACGGCTATGTGGAAGTGCACTTTTCCAAGCGAGAAGTAATGCGCACGGTTCACTTTGAGGCAGATGAGGGCGGCGCCTTAACGGGCGAAGTGGCGTTTGAAGTAGCAAACGGCAGCCGCTGGGACGATGTGATTACTGTGCCCACCGCCACCGCTGACACCGGCTATTACTTTGCCGGCTGGAGCCCTACCTTACCCGATGCCGATGCTCTCATTGAAGAAGACGCCGGCTACACCGCGCAATTTAAAGAACAAACACCGCTAGGCATAACCCGCACTGTACAAGATGGGCAGGCGGTTTATAACGGCGCCAACCGGCGGTTTAATATCAGCACCACCTACACTGGCTTGCCGCAAGGCCACACCGTGCAGCTACCCAAAGCGGCGCCCGATGCCATAAACGGTAAAAACGCCGGTGGTTACGCCGAAAATACCGACTGGTACGCACCCGATATAATTGCCGTTCAAGATGAAAACGGCACCGATGTAACGGAAAGATTTAGCTACCCACAATCGATAACGGCGGCCCAAGCAACCATCACCCCAAAACCCGCTACTATTCAGGTGAAAAGCGAAACCAAATACGCCGGCGCTGCTGACCCTGCCTTTAGCGGCACCGTCAGCGGGCTGGTTAACAGCGCCGATTTAGGGCGCGTAAGGTATCACCGCCACACCGCCGATGCAGGTAAAAAAATGGCGGGGGCAAGCCTGCGGATAACCGCCACCTATACAGCAAGTGCCAACTATAAGGTAACGGTTAAAGAAGGACGGCTCACCATTCTAGCGCGTCCTACACCGCCAATAGACCCGCCGATAACACCGCCGGTAGACCCGCCCGATGTACCCACGCCACCCACCCCGATAACCCCGATTGTGCCCACTGTGCCCACGCCTAACCCCGACCCAACGCCGCCAGAGCCGGAAGTTGTGGAAGACGACGACGAAGCGGATGACGAGGTGGCTGTCGCCACCGCGCCCGAAAGCGTTACCACCGCTGTGCCGTCGCTGGATGTTGCCGCCATTGCGGTGGCTAACAGCCCCGTCTTTAGCATTGGTGGTACCTCAGTACCGCTCTTTGGTCGCACTGGAGCCGTGTGGGGGCTGTGCAACCTTGTTCTAACTATAGTGGGCGTGTTGCTTGCTATTGTTTGGGTTATCAGCTATTTTGTGCAAAGTAAAGCGACGGGAGACACCCCAGCTGAAGGCGAACTACTATATACTGACGAAGAAGACGCCGCTACCTACGATGAAGCCCCTGAACAAACAACGCGTAAAACCATTATCTGGCGCATTCTCGGCGTTGTGACGGCGGCTATATCAGCTATTGTTTTCTTTGTTACGCAAGATTTAAGCTTGCCGATGGCTATTTTTGACAAGTGGACAATACTAATGGCGGTACTCTTTATAGCGCAGATTGTATTCGGCTTGTTTATGCGGCAAGACAAACCATTGCCGGACGATGAGAGAGAAATTTATAGCGCTTAGGCTATATTAAAGTACGCATAAAGACAGGCACCCGTTTTCATTGTGAAAGCGGGTGCCTTTTTATTCTATGTATACTATACTATTTATTAGAAGATTTATTCAACAATTAGATGGAGGCGCGGCATGAACCGATTAGCTAAAGAAATGCACCAAAACGCCAAAGATAAAGGCTGGTGGGACGAAGAAAAATCTTTTGGCGAGATTATCGCCCTTTGCCATTCAGAGCTGTCCGAAGCGTTGGAAGAATACCGCGACGGTAAAAAGCCGAATGAAGTTTATTATGTAGGCGACAAACCTGAAGGTATACCGATAGAATTATCCGACTGCATGATTCGTATTTTAGATTATTGCGGCAAAGAGAAGATAGATATTGAAGGCGCCATTCAGATTAAAAGTGAATTTAACAAAACAAGGCCTTATCAGCACGGCGGCAAAAAGCTTTAGTGTAAAAGAAAAGTGCGGGGGAGCCTTTCGTTTATTCTGTGTTGTCTGCTTTTCAGTCATCCTTTTTTAAGGCGGCGGCCTTTTCCATCTCTTTATTTAAAAAGAAAGAGATGGCGGTGCGTATCGCAACAATGGCGGCGAGCAGCCCCACGTCTTGAAAGGTGGGGTTAATGATCGTTTCGATAATATCTGCAATAATTAATATTTCAAGGCTTAGCAGAATAACGGTGCCTAAATTGTTTCTAACGGCGTTCATTTTTTTGGAATTCTTTAAAAATACGCCGACGATAACATCTTTGATGTTAAGCAACAAACCGACCACCAAAATTAAAACAGAGAGCAGCTTAACGACAGAAGCGGCAAAATACAATATCCTCATCATAATGTCCAACATTATCACCTCGCTACCAGCATACCATAGCGGCGGGTTTATTTATATATAAACAGGCGCTAATATCACACAGCGTTGTTTATCGCTTAATAGTCTGTAAAACAGGTGTTTTATCATAAGAGCAGATGTGAGGATGGTTCTCCTTATCAGCTTGTTTCACCATCAGTTTCAGATGGGTAGATAGGCTCTATCACGTTTTTTTGAATAAAATAAATCTATTTCCAAAAAGACTAGACCTATCAGTCTGTTTGTGGTATTATGTAAACAGACTGATAGGTCTGTTTTGTGTTTATATACAAGAAAGGAAGATAAATGGCTAGCCAACCAATGAAGGGACGAGAAAAAATCCTCCATACCGCCATTGAAGAATTTTCAACCCATGGGTACACGCAAGGCTCGGTAAATAGCATATGTAAAAATGGCAATATATCAAAAGGCGCCATGTATCATCATTTTACCGATAAAGACGCGCTGTACCTTGCCTGCCTTGAACAGTGCTTTACAGAGCTTACCGCTTTTTTACGGCGGGCGCTAAAAGAAGACTCCATTGATTCTTTGCAGCTTTATTTTTCATCTAGGGATGAATTCTTTAAGAAAAACCCGGTGTACCAAGGGCTTTTTGTAGAGGCAACGGTGATGCCGCCGCAAAACCTAAAAGAAGAGATAGCGGCTATTCAGGTGGATTTCAACAAGTTAAATGAAGCCACATTACGCCAATATCTTAAAGAAAAACCACTGCGGCAAGACTTTAGCCTTGATAAAGCGATTGAACTAATCAGCTATTTTCAAAGCCCTCTTGATGTGTGGCAAAAAGCCATCTACACCGATGAATTTAAAACCGAACAATATGATTTATTAAGAAGCCAAGTGTTAGATATATTACTTTATGGATTAATAGAAAGGGAGTAAAATAACGATGAGTAAGCCTAAAACCGCTGGGAACCACTCGGTTCTTAGCGATATGGAACCTAAAAAAGCCATTGTGCAGCTGGCTGTTCCCGCAACCATTGCGCTGATAGCCAAGGCTGTCTACAATATTGTTGACACCATTTATATCGGTATGCTTGATAGCGAGGCAGCCCTTGCCGCTGTTGGTGTTACGCTGCCTTTGTTGCTTATTTTTGTTTCTATCGAAAATGTTTTTGCCGCCGGCGCCGGCGTGCTAATCAGCCGCCAACTTGGGGCGAAAGACCAAGAAGGGGCGAATGAAACCGCCTCAACCATTACCGCCGTTTCAATCGGCATTGGTTTGCTGCTGTGCGTTACCGGCATTGTGTTTATGGAGCCGTTGCTGCGTATTTTTGGTGCGTCACCCGCTGTTATGCCGCTGGCAAAAGACTACGCTTTTTGGATGTTCATAGCCGCCATTGCAAACATTCCGGCGCAAAGCCTGAACTTTGCCGCCAGGGCGGAGTCTTCCGTTAAAATTACAACCATTGCCGTTGCAACGGGCGCTATTTTAAACATTATTCTAGACCCCCTATTTATGTTTGAGTTTGGTTTGGGGCTGGGGGTTGCGGGTGCATCCATCGCCACCACCGTTTCTCAATTTGTAACGGCCGGCATACTGTTTTGGTTTTACTTTAGCGGGCGCTCTATTGTTAAGCTATCGCCCAAAAAAGTTAAGCCAACCACCGGCTTTTTCAAAACGGTTATTGCTATTGGCGTACCCAGTGCTATTATTCAAATTTGTTTGGCGCTGGCAACGTCGCTAACCAACATCACCGTTTCCCGCCTGCCCGACAGCGACCTTATTATCGCGGCGTACGGCGTAGTGCAACGGCTTATTTTAATCGGTTCTTACATTATAATGGGCTTTATGCAAGGGTATCAGCCGGTGGCGGCGTATGCTTTTGGCGCTAAAAATAAAAAACGTTTTGAGCAATCAAAAAGTTTTGCGCTAAAAGGGACCATACTGCTTTCGGTGGTAATAGCGGGGCTATATATGCTCTTTTCACGGCCTTTAATAATGCTCTTTAATCAAAACCCGGCGGTGGTTACCTACGGCTCCAGATTGCTTATTTCACAGGTAATATTATACCCCGCATTTGGGCTTTGTTACATGATGACCATCACCTTCCAAACCATTGGCGCATCAAAATTCGGTGTCTTTTTGTCGGCGATACGGCAAGGGATTTTTTACACACCCATTATTATATTGCTGCCGGCATTTTTCGGTTTGCAGGGTGTATATTTTGCGCAGCCGCTAGCCGATATTTTAACCTTTATTGTCTGCCTGCTTTCTTACCGTGCCATGAACAACATGGCGTCTGATAGAATTACAGCCGGCGCACCATCCTTAACATCTGATAGTAAGGGTAAAAAACGGTACCGCGAGCAAAAACAGATGAATTAAACGGCGGCGCGATGGTCTGATAGTATGGTGATTTGCCTTTTGACAATCATCAAATCGTTAAAAAATATGTTGGTTTGATACTGTCAACTTTGTTGATGTTTATCATAAATGTTCAGCCTTCTTTTTGTACACATTTTACACACTTTCTGCAAAGACTTTTGCAAAAGCCAAAGAGCCGCCGTTGGGCGGCCCTTTGGCTTTTATAAACGCTCTTCAAGTGAAAATTATGGCACGGCATAAAATGGCAGGCATAGGGTAGTTTGAAAATGCAGTCCGGCAACCGGCTAAGAAAACACAAGGCGCCATAACAAAGACCCCCGCAATCCAGTGGATTGCGGGGGTCTTCAGCGTGTAGAGATGTATTTCTATAAAATGTTATGCATCAATCGTAACTTCTGCAAAGAAGCAGCGTTTATTTGGGTTGATAGTGGCGGTGGTTTCTAGGCGGTGGCTTGCAAAGTGGTTGTTTTCTTCCAGTCTTGTGTAGTTGGTGCTGTCACTTCCGGCCCAGAAGTGGTAATCGCCTTTTTCTAGAATCCAGTTTTTGTCGCTATCTCTAAAGGCGAAAAAGCTCATGTCAAAATTAAAGGTAATGGTTTTGCTTTCGCCGGGGCTTAGTTCAACGCGGTAAAAGCCAACCAGTTCTTGCCCGGGGCGTACCATGCTGGCGACGGCGTCTTGTCCGTATAATTGCACCACGTGGCTGCCTGCGGCATCGCCGGTGTTGGTTACCTTTACGCTGGCGGTGGCGTGGTTAAACTTGTCAACGGAAAGTTTAAAGTGGCTGTATTCAAAATCGGTGTAGCTTAAACCGAAACCAAAAGGTACAAGTGGTGTCATCGGCTCGTTAATATACCCCTCGGTGTTAACGCTGGCCGCTGTGAAGGTGGGCTCGTTGGTGCCGTTTTGTTGGTAATGGAACACAGGCATTTGCCCAACCGAGCGGGGCACGTCGACCGGCATGGCGCCGCCGGGGTTGTTTTTGCCAACCAACGTTTCGGCTATGGCAACGCCGCCCCATGTGCCGGGCAGCCATGCCTCAATAATGGCGGGCAGGTTGTCGTACGCCCACTGGCTAACAAGGGGGCGCCCGTCGGTGTGAACCAGAACGGTGTTTTCATTGGCGTTAAACACTTGCCGCATCAGCTCTTCTTGGGCGCCGGGCAGGTCTAAATCGGTGGTGTCTATGCCTTCACCGGTGGTGCAGTGCAAACCCCAGCCGTTTTTACCGCCAAGGCATAAAATAGCCACGTCGGCTTCTTTGGCTGCTTTAACGGCGTCTTCAATGTCGGCGTCTTCTTTGGTGTTGTAAACGCTGCCGGCGGTAAAGCTGACGTCGTCAAAATAATCGCCAAGCGCTTCATAAACGGTTTTAACCCCGGGACGGGTATTTTTAACATACTCGTTAACCACTTCCATGTTGCCTTCTTTTTGTTGCAACATGTTGATGGGTTCGCCATCTTCGCCGTCGCCTTTGTTGTCTTCGGTTAAACCGGCCATCTGGGACGTGTCTGAAATCATCTCAAGCATGGGCGGGTAGGTGAATACCGCGTAATGCATTCTTAGGTTGTTGCCCGCCGGGCCGATAACCGCAACGGATTTTGTTTCGTCGGTGTTCAGCGGTAGAATGCCGTTGTTTTTTGTCAGCGTCATTGCCTGCCTGCTCGCTTCTAAAGAGCCGGCCTCGTGGTCGTCTTCAACGTAGCCTTTGGCGTAAAAACTTTCTTGCGGGTAGGGGTTTTCAAAGAGCCCTAAATCAAACTTCAAGCTTAAAATACGCTCGACGGAAAGGTCAATAACCGATTCATCAATACGGCCTTCTTCGGCGGCTTTGACAAAATCTTCGTTATAGCCTTGGCGTATCGGGCACTCAACGTCAAGCCCGGCGTTTAAGCATTGAATGGATGCATCAGTAACATCTTCAGCGGTTCTGAAGGCGGTAACAAGGCGGGGGATGGACATGTAGTCGCTAACGACCACGCCGTTAAAATTTAAATCATCCCGCAGAAGGTCGGTCATAATTTTTTTGCTGGAGCAAGCGGGTTCGCCGTTAATTTCACCGTAGGTGTTCATAACCGAGCGCACGTTGCTGCGGTTGATGGCGGCTTCAAAGGGTTTGGCGAAAATCTCTCTCACTTCGCGCTCGTCGGACAGCGTGCGTGCCATGTTCAGCCCGCCCTCTGTTTGCGCGTAGCCTAAAAAGTGTTTGGCGGTGGCTGCCACGCCCTCTTTGCCGTCTTTGCCTTGCAAACCGTCTACAAAGGCGCAGCTCATAGAGGATACCAGCGTCGGGTCGCCGCCGTAGGTCTCGCTGGCACGGCCCCAGCGGAAGTCTTTGGTAACGTCCAGCACCGGAGACAGCGCCTGGCGAATGCCGAGCCCCATCATTTGCTGGCGTGTGCGGTCTGCCATGTCTTTTACCGCCTCAGGGTTGAAGGTGGCGCCCAGCGAAATGGAGGTGGGGTAGAGAACCGATTCCGGCATAGCGGGGCCGGTTAGCGCTTCGCAGTGGAAAATGGCAGGAATACCGTTGGGCGAGCTTTCAATAATCTTTTCTTGGGTGTCTCGCACCCATTCGGCGGTGGCTTTAGGCGTTTCGGCGCCGGCCATGCACGCCACTTCGCCAATGCCGCCTTCAATGTCCAGCTGGCTGGCGTCGGCGGGTCCAACCGCCATGGTGCAGCCTAGCTGGCGTACCTTTTCTTCTAAACTCATGCGGGACATAAGGTCTTTAACGCGTATCGGTGTCGATAATTCGGCGTTAAGATAATCTTGTTTTTTCATACAAACTCTCCTTGTTGTTGGTTGGGGGGCTTCTTTATGGTGACGTATGTCTAAAAATAACGTACTTAAAGCAGCGTATCTTTTGCGCGCAGTGGGCCTTAAGATACGCCACTTGGTAATAATATTATTATGTGAAAGGTAAATTTAGCTGTTAAAGGTTTTCAGGTATGCGGATATTTGCTTCGGTGTAGTAGAATTCTTTTTCCGGTTTTTTATCCAGCAAAAGGCATTCGCCCAGCAACTCCAGCGACAAGCTACCCTGCGTTACCGGCTGTTGGTCAATGGTGGCTGCAATAACGCCTTCTTCGACCAGCCGCCGTGTGGTGGGCACCGTGTCATAACTAATAACGCACAGCTCTTCTTGCATGCCCAGCTCGATAACGGCGCGGCCAGCACCATACACACCGGCGGCGGCAAGGTACAACGTGTCAATTTCAGGGTTTTCTTCCAACAGAGTCTTGGTAACCGAGAAACTTTCAAAATCGTCGTCGTGGTTTTCTTTTATATCAACCACTTTCATGCCGGGGTATTTGCTGTCAATCACTTCTTTAAAACCCTCAATGCGCTCGGTGTGGCACAGCACGTTGTGAGAGCCGGTAACAATACCGATATTTGCTTTGCCGCTACGAATTAAACCCAACAAGCCGGCGGCGGTTTGCCCGCTGCGGAAATAATCGCTGCCCACATAGGCTAAGCGGCCGGAGTTATCAATGTCGGTGTTGACGGTGATAACAGGAATATCCTTTTCTTTGTATTGGCGCAGCGCTTTGGCCACATCAGGGTGGTTTACCGGTGTGATGGCCACGCCGTTTACCCCTTCGTCAATCAGTTTTTTAAGCAGGTCTATCTGTTCTTGGGCGTCGTCAAAGCCGGTGTAATAAACATCGGTTGTAATGCCGTATTCATTCAGCTCTTCCTGCTGTTCCAGAATACCGGTAATAACATCGTCAAAGAACGGATTGCTTGCCGAGCTGTTAAAAATAATAAAAGCAAGCGATAAATTTTTCTTTCTCATCGCAAGTGATTTACCGACGCGGTTGGGTGTGTAGCCCACTGCATCGGCAATTTCACGCACTTTTGCCTCGGTGTCTGCGCTGACGCCGCCGCGTTCATTTAAAACGCGGTCTACCGTGCCTCTTGAAACGCCGGCAAGGTTGGCAATTTGTTTAATAGTTACCATACGTTCGAACCCCTTTTAATTGTATTATCTATAATATAGGGCATTGTGGCGTGCTTGTCAAACAATGTGGGCGAACACAAATGATAAAAATCATCGATAACACGCACTTTGTTGAATTGTGCACAACAAAAAGGCGATAAATACAGCGAAATCACAAAATAACGTGCCCAAGCACGCTATCGCATAAATGCGTAGTTACTGTAAAATAATGACTAAATAGCCAAAGAAACCAACGTTTTTATAACATAATGCTAGTTTTTAGCAAATAATCTAGTTTTAATTGACAGAGGAGCTTAACCATCATATTATATAAATGTGCACGGGCACTATCGCCTTTCTTGCTGTTGTATTCAAAGTTATAACCATATTTAAGTAACGGGTACGCTCTTAGAGCGAAACTTCCCGTCCATAAACGGCAAAGCAACAAAGAGCGACAGGCCTGTATCTTTAGTATAAAAAAGCCAAGTGCGCTTTTATCAACGGGCTGTGCCGGTTGGTAAGAACACAAATAGTAAGGAGAATACGATGTCTGAATTATTCAAAAATATTCCCGAGATACCTTATGAGGGACCAACAAGTAAAAACCCACTCGCCTTTAAATTTTATGATAAAGATAAAGTGGTGGCGGGCAAACCGATGGGCGAGCACCTGCCCTTTGCAATGGCTTGGTGGCACACGCTTTGCGCCGAAGGGACCGACATGTTTGGCGCCGGCAGTGCCGACAAAAGCTTTGGCAAAACACCGGGCACCATGGAGCATGCCTACGCAAAAGTAGACGCCGGTTTTGAGTTTATGACCAAACTGGGCATTGACTATTTTTGCTTTCACGACGTGGACTTGGTGCCGGAAGACAAAGATATTAACGTAACCAACCAGCGCCTTGATGACATCAGCGATTATATTTTAGAAAAAATGAACGAAACAGGCATAAAATGCTTGTGGGGCACCGCCAATATGTTCTCTAACCCGCGGTTTATGAACGGGGCAGGCTCCAGCAACAGCGCTGAAGTGTATGCCTTTGCGGCGGCGCAAATTAAAAAAGCGCTTGAGCTAACCGTTAAACTGGGTGGTACCGGCTATGTCTTTTGGGGCGGCAGAGAAGGCTATGAAACGCTGCTGAACACCGACGTTAAGTTTGAGCTTGAAAACATTGCGAGATTAATGCATATGTCGGTTGATTACGGCCGTAAAATAGGCTTTGAGGGCGACTTTTTCATCGAGCCGAAGCCTAAAGAGCCGATGAAACATCAATATGATTTTGACACCGCCACCGCCATTGGTTTTTTACGTGAACATGGCTTAGATAAAGACTTCAAAATTAACGTTGAGGCAAACCATGCCACACTGGCGGGGCACTCTTTCCAGCATGAGCTGAGAATGGCCGCCATTAACGGCATGCTCGGCAGCGTAGACGCCAACATCGGCGACACGCTACTTGGCTGGGACACCGACGAATTCCCGTACGATGTGTACGACACCACCATGGCGATGTTTGAAGTGCTGAAAGCCGATGGTTTGGAACACGGCGGCTTTAACTTCGACGCTAAAAACCGTCGCCCCAGCAACAGCTATGAAGATATGTTTTACGGGTTTATTCTCGGTAT
This sequence comes from uncultured Oscillospiraceae bacterium, assembly GCA_964479715.1. GTDB lineage: Bacteria > Bacillota > Clostridia > Oscillospirales > Ruminococcaceae > JAAYCI01. The sequence goes on from CAYZSR010000017.1 coordinate 13,311, forward strand.
GGATACCTTTGCGCTGGGGCTTATTAAAGCGGCGGAAATTATTGAAGACGGCCGCCTTGATGCCTTTGTAAAAGAACGCTATGAAAGCTTTGAAACGGGCATTGGCGCCAAAATTGTGGCGGGCGAAATGGACCTTGAAACGCTGGCGAGCCACGCGGCAGAATTAAAAGAAACAAGCGAGCCGCAAAGTGGCAAGCAAGAATACCTGCAAAGCATTATCAACAGCATTTTATTCGGCTAAGTTACACCCTATCTAAACCTTTTAAAACCTTTTAATTGTACACGCATTGTCTGCACAGACCATACACAAACAAGATTGCTAATTCTTTTATCTTAAGGAGGATAAAATTATGGGAGTTTCTAAAAAAGACAGACTAAGTTACACAGAAAAGGCCGAAGAAA
>CAYZSR010000017.1:13722-23484 GCA_964479715.1 uncultured Oscillospiraceae bacterium
ATCGTCCGTCAAATGTCCCTTGAAGAAAAAGTGGATTTGATGAGCGGTAAAGTTTCAATGGGGCCGGAGTTTCTTGAAGAAATGACCAACAACCCCGAAATGCACTACAACGTTGTGCCGTATCCCAACGCTGAAAACGAACGCCTTGGTGTACCTAGCATGCGCTTTTGTGACGGGCCGCGTGGCGTTGTTTGTGGCAACGATAAAAGCACCTGCTACCCTGTTTCCATGTTACGGGGCGCCACTTTTAATACCGATTTGGAAGAAGAAATCGGCAAGGCAATCGGCCGTGAAGTAAGAGCGTACGGCGGCAACTTGTTTGCTGGCGTTTGCATTAACCTGCCTTACAACCCGGGCTGGGGACGCAGCCAAGAAACCTACGGTGAAGACGCCTTTGCGCTGGGTCAATTTGGTGCGGCGCTGGTGCGCGGTGTTCAAAACGAATACGTTATGGCGTGCCTTAAACACTTTGCCTTTAACTCGATGGAAAACAGCCGCTTTAAAGTAAGCATCGAGTGCGACAGACGCACCGAGCGTGAAGTCTACTTCCCGCACTTTAAAGACTGCATCGACGCCGGCGCTGCCTCGGTTATGGGTTCTTATAACCTATATAAAGGCGTGCACGCAGGGCACAGCGACTATCTTTTGAGAAAAGTACTTAAAGAAGAATGGGATTTTGACGGCTTTGTTATGAGCGACTTTATCTGGGGCCTGCGCGATACCGTCGACGGCGCCAACAACGGCATGGACCTTGAAATGTGCGCCACCATTCACTACGGCGACAATTTGGTTCAAGCGGTAAAAGATGATTTAGTGGACGAATCCCGCATTGATGACGCCGCCGTTCGTCTGGTACGCACCATTATTGCTTTTGAAGAAGCCTATGAAAAAAGCGGCAAAAGCTATGGTGAAGAGGTTATCGGCAGCGATGAACACATCGCGTTGGCGCTGCAAGCGGCGCAAGAAGGCATTACGCTGCTGCAAAACAAAAACGATGTACTGCCGCTTAACAAAGAAAAAACCAAAAAAGTGGCACTTATTGGTAAATTGGCTGACAAGCCCAACCTCGGCGACTATGGCTCCAGCCGTGTTTACCCGAAATATACCATCTCTCCTTATGACGGGCTGAAAAAAGCACTGCCCTACGCCGACGTTATCTTAGACGACGGCAGCGACATTGAGCGCGCCAAAAAACTTGCGCAACAAGCAGACACAGTAATCTTTGTGGTTGGTTTTGACCACGACGACGAAGGTGAATTTGTTGCGGTAGACGACGCTGAAAACTACCTTGGCGCCGCCGGTGGCGACAGAAAAGAAACCCTTGGCTTGCACCAAGAAGAAATTGACCTTATTAAAGCCGTTGGGCCTGAAAACGAAAACTCCACCGCTGTGCTTATTGGCGGCAACATGATCATGATGACCGATTGGAAAGACAGCGTCTCCAGCATTTTGATGGCGTACTATCCCGGTCAAGAGGGCGGCACCGCGCTGGCGCAAATTTTGCTTGGCGATGTAAACCCCAGCGGTAAACTGCCCTATGTTTTGGTTGAAAAAGAAAGCGATTTGCCACAAGTTAAGTGGGAAACGGAATACGAATTTTATGATTATTATCACGGCTATGCAAAGCTGGACAAAGAAGGCGTTAAACCGCTGCGTCCTTATGGGTTTGGCATGTCTTACACCGAATTTGACGTAAAAGATGCCGCCTTTAGTGCGGAGAAAGACACCGTTACCGCCAGCTGCACCGTAACCAATACCGGTGAACGTAAAGGCGCTGAGGTCATTCAGCTGTACGCCGGGTTCGGTAACTCCGATCTTGACCGCCCCGTTAAATCGCTACGTGGTTTTGAGCGCGTGAATCTGCAACCGGGCGAAAGCAAAACTGTAACCACTGAATGCCCTGTAGAAAAGTTTGAATACTACAACAAAACAACAGGCGATTTTGAACTGGAAAATATGGAATATGAAATGTACATCGGCACATCCAGTGGCGAAGAAGACCTGCTTAAAGGAAGCGTAACGCTGTAATAATTAGCTACGTGGTTTTACGGCGGCGTAACAAACGGCAAGACCATTTGCTGTTTTAAATAGGCAGTCTGTTTTAAACCGGGTTGCTTATTTTGCAAATAACTAAACGATGCTGATATTTCATAAGCCATTTGTGGTGGGGGTGGGCGGCGGCTGGGTTTTGGCGCACAGCAGCGCCCGGCAAACTGCTTGCCGCCCGCGCCTTGCCACAACTTTTTGACGAACACGGTGCTTTACACCGCCTTATAACGCTGATACGTTTGTTTATAATGTAAGTATCAGAGCGCAATCTATTAGAAATATATTGGAGATTTTTTATGAAATACTTAATTGGCATCGACCTTGGAACAAGCGGTACCAAAACGGTACTTTTTGATAAAAACGGCAACAACATCGCCAGCGCAACCCGGGAATACCCACTCTATCAACCGCAAAACGGCTGGGCAGAGCAAGACCCCGGCGACTGGTGGGACGCCTGCGTTGAAACGCTGAAAGAAGTGATGAAAAGCGCCGATATAGACAAAAACGCCGTTGCCGGCATTGGCCTATCGGGGCAGATGCACGGGCTGGTTATGCTGGACAAGAATGGTGATGTGCTGCGCAACAGCATTATCTGGAGCGACGGACGCACCACCAAAGAATGCGCCTATATTACTGAAAAGGTTGGCGCAGAACGGTTGATTGAAATTACTGCAAACCCGGCCTTGCCCGGCTTTACGGCAAGTAAAATTTTATGGGTGCGAGGCAACGAGCCGGAAGTTTACGACGCTTGCCGGCACATTCTACTGCCTAAAGACTATTTACGCTATAAACTGACCGGCGCTTTCGCCACCGAAGTAAGCGATGCCTCCGGCATGAACCTGATGGATGTACCAGGCAGATGTTGGAGCGAAGAAATTCTTGAAAAGCTGGAGATTGACGCCAATTTACTACCCTCCATGCATGAAAGCTACGAAGTCACCGGACACATTACTGAAGAAGCCGCTAAATTAACCGGTTTAGCAAGCGGCACCCCTGTTGTTGGCGGCGGCGGAGACAACGCCATGGCTGCCATCGGCACCGGTGTTGTGGAAAAGGGCAAAGCGTTTACCACCATTGGTACCTCCGGCGTTATATTTGCCCACGCAGACGAAGTAACCATCGACCCAAGCGGGCGTGTACACACTTTTTGCAGTGCGGTGCCCGGCGCGTGGGCGGTTATGAGTTGCACCCTTTCCGCCGGCGGCAGTTTGCAATGGTATCGCAACAATTTTTGCACCGCTGAAATGGAAGCGGCCAAAGGTATGCAGGTAGACCCTTATACGCTGATGGATAAACAAGCGGAACGGGTCCCTGTTGGCGCCAATCGGTTGCTCTTTTTACCGTACCTTATGGGCGAGCGCAGCCCGTTGCTTGATTCCGACGCACGGGGTGTTTTCTTTGGTCTTTCCGGCATACACACCAAGTGGGATATGTTGCGCTCTGTGATGGAGGGTGTTGTCTTTTCTTTGCGTGACTGTCTGGACGTTTTAGAAGAGATGAAAGTGCCCTACACTGAGATGTTGGCCACTGGTGGCGGCGGTAAAAGCCCGCTGTGGCGCCAAATGATGGCGGATGTTTTTGAATGCCCCGTTACCACTATTGACAACACAGAAGGCCCGGCACTGGGCGCCGCCATTTTGGCGGGGGTAGGGGTCGGCCTTTATGACGATTTAACCAGCGCCTGCCAAGCCATTGTAAAAACCAATAAACCACAACAACCACACGCTGAAAAAACCGCGACCTATAAACCTTACTACACCTTGTTTAAAGAGGTGTACCAAAGCCTTAAACCGCAATTTAAAACGCTGAGTACACTCTAATTATTTAGTGGGATTTTCACGCCGCTGATTATTGAGTGCGAAAAACTAAATAAATAGAGAGCGTTGCTGTTTTCTAATCATTTAAGCATTTGATGGCAAACCTGAACAAAGGGCTAGGCATAAAAAACGCGGTAAAAATCATTTCAAATCTGTGTTTAGCGGAATAGAATTGCCATAGTAATAGAATTTACTAAAAAAACGCCTTTTAAGAATGTTTACACCATGCCGCGAGGTGCCATAATAACAGCACTTATTTTACAGTTATGTTAACGCCATAAATTATGTGGCAAATATATCTGAAGATGTGCTCGTGCACTTTTGGAGCACATTGGCTGTATAACAGGTGTTTTATAACCTTGAAAGCGGCCAGGGTGTTGGAATTATCTAAAATAATCGCCGCACTTTACGTAAGCCAATAACCGCAAAGAAAACTATAACCGTTGCCTATTACTGTATAAACAGGTGGGCTTCTTTATGGTGCGAATTTTAAGCGCAAGCCACGTTTATTTGTAAAAATAGAATGAGAGAAAAGGGTTGCCAGATATGATAAATAATAACGGCAAAATTTATTCCATATGAAAATGACGATGGTAATTTAATTCTCTATCAATAAGATTAAAGGCGACAATGTATTGCTCAACAATCAGTTAATTATAAGCAATGTGTTTTATGGGACAAAATGAGCTATACGCTTATAAACCGCTATAAACCGTGTCTTTATATGATAAGTTTTGTGGTAAATTTACGGAGAAGACTGGTTTTGTATAATGGCCTGTATTCTATAAAACTTTGTTAAAAAGAGCTTAAATGAATTTTCAGAACACAGAGATCTGCTTTTTAAAGGATACTGTTAATGAGAAATTTGACTGATTTCATACTCTCTTAAACACTGCGCTTTACATCTGAAATAAAAGCCACCATACTTACTATTTCAATAGGCAATACGCGTCCAATTTTCTAACGGTGTACGCTGCTGCTAACTCAAACCATAATTATTTTTTGCGCATTTTTATGTAGCTATATGCACCAAAAATAGAGTGGAAAGCTATTAAATTCATACAATCTTTCGCCTTTGTACCACTTTTGCATTGACAATCAGTGTCGGCGTTATGTATTCTGTATATACGGCATTAGCGTGCCCGTGCACATACGAGCCCAATTTTTATTAAATGGGGTATATTCATTTCATAGAATTTAAATTATGGGGGTGCCTTAAGCGTTTTAATCCGCACAAACAGGGTCCTATTATTTAATCATTTACAGGAGGCTCTACATGGATAGTAAAACAATACCGGGTGCAGCTCTTGGCTCCGTTGAGGGCAAAGTACCAGTAACGCAAAAAATTGCCTACGCATTAGGTGACGTAGGTTGCAACTTTGTATGGACAACCATCAGCTCTTTTCTAACTATTTACTATACGGATAGCGTTGGTTTAGGTGCGGCAATGGTTGGTACTATGATGCTTATCACCCGCCTGTTAGACGGCTTAACAGACCTTGCCATGGGTGTTGTTATAGATAAAACAAACACACGCTGGGGCAAAGCGCGGCCATGGATTTTATGGAGTGCGCCGGCAATGCTATCGGTTTAATACTGCTATTTAACGTACCCACCTCGTTAAGTACAACCGGTAAATCAATTTATGCGTATGTCACTTATATCTTTATCTGCGCCATTGCTTACACCGCCTCAAACCTTGCGTACAACACACTGCTTTCTCTTATTACAGCAAACCAACAAGAGCGTACATCGATGAACAGCATACGCTTTATCGCTACCTTTGTTACCGCTATGCTTATCTCTTTTGTTACACCGCCTTTGGCATCGGCCATTGGGTTTGGCAAAGTTTCCATCATCTACGGTGCTCTAGCTCTGGTTATGCTGCTTATCACCTTCTTTTTCACCCGTGAAAACAACCAACCCGTTGAAGACACGGCGCAAATTCCTCTTAAAGAAGCCCTTTCGGCACTCTTTAAAAACAAATATTTCGTTTTAGTTACGCTATATTATGTTTTAGCTTACACGCTTAACGGTATTTCAGCCGGTGCCGGCATCTATTATGCCAAAGATGTTCTTGGCGATGTGAACGCATTCGGTTTACTTACCTTCAGCAACATGATTCCGATGATTCTCGGTCTGATGTTTTTCCCGGCGATTGCTAAAAGATTTGGCAAATGGAAAGCTATCTTTACCGGCTTGTTTATCAGTATCGCAGGTTTCTTGATTATTATGGTTAACCCAACCAGTTTGCCGATGGTTCTTGCAGGCAACTTTGTAAGAGGCCTTGGTAGCTCCACCATGCCGGCATTGTTCGCCCTTGTGGCAGACGTTGTAGACTACGGCGAATGGAAAACAGGTGTTCGCATTGACGGGCTTACCTACAGCGCCACCAGCTTTGGTATGAAAGTTGGTACCGGCCTTGGTTCCGCCATGGTTGGCTGGATTTTGGCATTCGGTAGCTACAACGCAGAAGCGCTAGTGCAGTCAGACGTTACCTTAACCGCCATTAAAGCGCTGTATATCTACCTGCCTATTGTTCTTACCGTTCTTTCCATCATTTTGTTTGCCTTTATGAACATTGACAAACACTATGACCAAATTTCTAAAGACTTAACCGAAAGAAGAGCCGCCGCGCAAAACAAAAACTAAAAGCCAATAAATAAACATTAAGCCCAATGCCGCACCCCTAATCGGCATTGGGCTTAACCTTTTTTATTTTTTGCAATGGGTGAAGGGCTGAGTGAAAATGGGGTAGTGAAAGTGGGTTAGCTGGGGATGAAAACTTTAAACGAAACTATGCTACGAAAATCAATAAAGTAAGGGGTTGCTATAAATTTATAGCAACCCCTTACTTTATTGATGAATATATTGTTAATGATGAGAACTAGAAATGCTAATTTAACGGAGTGAGCGGCCAGTTATTTTTTCATAATAATAATCAAGTGTTGCATCAACATCGTCTGATTTGTAAAAAACGTACTCATCCATATCGGCAAGTAGATGTTCAAAATCAGGGAGATCAGGGAGATATTTTGTCCAGACATCTGTCCTAAAATCAAGATGAATATTAGTAAATATTAGTTTGCCGTGTTCAATAGAAAAATTAGCGGTAATATCTTCGCCTCGCCAGTCCAAAGTATCTCTAAGAGAGATAGTAATCACATTTCCATTTACGGCGTAGGTGCCATCGTGTCGGTCATACCCGCCGTCAAGAACACCCACCTTGTATTGTACCCTGTTATTTTCATAAAAAGTAAATACTCTGAAGGCCCCATCTTCATACACCGGTGCAACCCAATCGCCAACAATTGAGGCAGATGTATCGTTTGAATAACCTTGGTTTTGAGACAAATCAGGCTCGGAAATGGGCGCTGAACTATCTACCTGAGAACTTGATATTTCCGGTACAAAACTTTCTGAACTGGAGACTTTTGAAATATCTTGCGAGCAAGAAAAACACCCGGTTAAAAATAGTGCAGAGATAGTTAAAAAGGCATAAAATTCGTTTCATCGTCATTTCCTCCTTGTGTTTAAGGGGCCGCTTTCAATCGTCAATTGCCGCAAATAGGTATTAAATATTTAAAGTGGTTTAGGCTGAATAAAAATTGTGCAAACTGTGTTTCTTTTATTCAGCGCATTACAAATGAAGGAATATTTTTAACCATACACATTATATTTTTAGGGTAGCTTGAAATTATTGTCTGTGTATCAAAATAAATTATTTGTTGTGGTGCCAGCTTATTAATACCATATTTGCGGTAAGAGAGCAAACGATTAAATAAGGTGGTGTGTAATATTTTGTTAGTTGCTATCTTTGTAGCGGTTTGAGTAAAGGGGTTAAATAGTAGAGAATCATAAGCTATTAAATACTAATAGTGTCTGCTCTATATAACTAATAAATTTCAAATTTGGTGGCTGTAAAAAGATATTAAAAAACCGCCCTGCAAACGCACGGCGGCAAATAATTTAAATTATTTAGGCAAGTGCGATAACGTCTTCAAACAGCACTTTGTCACCGAAAAGGGATGTTACTTCAAGCTCTACGTCAGACGTTTCGTTCGCCAGCACATAAAGCTGTGCACTTCAAGGGTGACGTCGGTTTTGATATCTTTCATGCTAGCCTCAGAGTCGTATTCTTTGTCGTCGTGGGCATTAATTCCCCGTTCCAGCTCAACGCCGTCTTGGAACGCCGTGTCTTTTGCAGACTCTAAGTTTTCGCTTGCTTTTATAGGTCTTTTATAGCATTAAAACAGTATAAAACCACACAAATGATAACAATCATCATACTTGCGTGGTTTTATATGGTGGACTCGAAGAGGATCGAACTCTCGACCTCTGCGTTGCGAACGCAGCGCTCTCCCAGCTGAGCTACGAGCCCATATAACGTGCGTTCACCGTTTACAGCGGTTGGCATTTACGCCGTCGGCGTCGGGCAAACCCGCGGTGGTGAATTGGCACTATTATAATGTATAGCATTCGAAAATAAATGTCAAGCAATAGCGGCGGTTGTCGGCGTACTATTTTATTCTTTGTGGTTGACAGCGCACGGACAACAACGCTACAATAAATATGTAAATTTAATAGCAAAGGTGGCGTTTACCGCGCTTTGTCTTACGCGCCACAGGCAATGTAAACTGAAAAACCAAGTGCAGGGACAAGGTTTATCTGTTCTTGTGCTTTTTTGTTCTCTATCGTTCATATATAAAACCTTTAAAGGAGTTACCATGGAGCAAAAAACACCCCTCTACCAACAACATATAAACGCGAAAGGGCGTATAGTTAACTTTGGCGGCTACTTGCTGCCGGTGCAGTACCCAAGCGGCGTTATTGCGGAACACTTGGCGGTTAGAAATGCCGCCGGTATGTTTGATTTATCGCACATGGGTGAAGTGTGGCTAACCGGTGCTGGCGCCACCGCCACGCTGCAAACCGTTATGACCAACGACTTATCCACCTTAAAGGACGGCGGCTGCCGTTACAGCCCCATCTGCAATGAGGAGGGCGGCATTATAGACGACGTTATCATCTATAAGGTTAATAATACTAAATACCTTGTTGTTACCAACGCCTCCAGAACCGCAAAAGACGTTGATTGGATGCGTCAAAACAAAGCGCCCGACACAGAGATTCATGACCGCTCTGATGAAACGGCGCTGATTGCGCTGCAAGGCCCCAAAGCCAAAGCTATTTTAACGCAGGTGGCGCAGGCGGCGGAATTGCCGGAGCGTTTTTATACCTTTACCGAAGAAATGGCGGTGGCCGGCGTGCCTTGCCTTGTTTCCGCCACGGGCTACACCGGCGAAGACGGCTACGAATTGTATTGCCCCGCAAACGACGCGCCGACCATATGGCAGGCGCTGATTGAGGCGGGCGAAGCAAGCGGGCTGCTACTGTGCGGGCTGGGCGCGCGGGACACGCTACGCCTTGAAGCGGGTATGCCCCTTTACGGCAACGAAATGGATGAAAACACCACGCCCTACGAGGCGGGGCTCGGCAGCTTTGTTAAGCTGGATAAAGCGCAGTTTATCGGCAAAAAAGCGTTGCAAGACAAAACAAAACCCGCCCGTTTGCGCACCGGCCTAAAAATAACCGGCAGGGGTATTGCGCGCGACGGGATGACGGTGTATTATCAAGGTCAACCGGTGGGTACAACCACCTCCGGCACCAAGCTGCCCTTTGTTGATTACGCCGGCGCTATGGCGTTTATTAACCGTGAGTGCAGAGAGCCGGGAACCGAGCTTGAAGTGGAAGTAAGAAACCGTATGGTACCGGCGCAAGTGGTGCCGCTACCGTTTTATAAAAAACAAAAATAACACACTTTTTATAGCTGAAAGGAGCTTATCATGAATTATCCAAACCATTTACAGTATTCAAAAAGCCACGAGTGGGTGGA
>CAYZSR010000018.1:0-7319 GCA_964479715.1 uncultured Oscillospiraceae bacterium
CGGCGGCCAAGGCCCGGGCTGCCCACTTCCAGGCAATAGCTTTGCTTAATGGGGTCGGCCTCGTCAAGCAAGGGGTCAATGGCGCGGCTGGCGGCTTCACAAGTATCGGTGTCCAGCGGGGTGTCTCTATCTATAAAAACGCTCAACATCATGTGGGGGCCTTGCTTGCGGTAGGTAACGTCCCACAGCCGCAGCCCCAGCTTTTCAAGCGCCGGGCGCACCAGCTCCGCCACGCGGTTTTGTACACTGCCTTTTTTAGACGCCAAGGTGAATTCCCCCTTGTAATGGTTGTTTTTAACAGGTTGGTTGAAAAGATGCCATAACAAACTAAAAGAGCGGGCATCGCCCACTCTTTGCTGGTTGCTACGGACACAAGTATTGTAACACAATATCCTACCGTGTGCAAGCGTATTTTACCTTTTTTACACACCCCCGCCTTGACAGAGCAATCGCTACCGTTTTACAATAGAGCGGTAGACAACGGCTGCTTTGGCAGCGGCTTTTTTAATTATTGGGAGGAAGTATGAACAACCAAGATAAATCGATGGAAACGATTACCGCTTTGTGTAAAACGCGGGGGTATATTTTCCCCGGCAGCGAGATATACGGCGGGCTTGCCAACACGTGGGACTACGGCCCGCTGGGGGTAGAGCTTAAAAACAACTTAAAACAAGCGTGGTGGAAAAAGTTTGTGCAGCAAAACCGGCACAACGTGGGCGTAGACAGCGCCATTTTAATGAACCCCGAGGTGTGGCGTGCCACCGGGCACGTGGACGGGTTTTCCGACCCGTTGATGGACTGCCGCGAGTGCAAAACCCGCTACCGCGCCGACAATTTAATTGAAGAAGACGGCGGCGACCCCACCAGCATGGAATTTGAAGAGATGCAAGATTACATTAAAGAGCACGGGCTGGCGTGCCCTCGCTGTGGCGCCAAAGATTTTACCGATATACGGGAATTTAACCTGATGTTCAAAACGTCGATGGGTGTCACGCAAGACTCCAGCAGCGACGTTTACCTGCGCCCCGAAACGGCGCAAGGCATCTTTGTCAACTTCACCAACATCCAGCGCTCCACCCGCCGCAAGTTGCCCTTTGGCGTGTGCCAAATCGGCAAGGCGTTCCGCAACGAGATAACACCCGGCAACTTCATCTTCCGCACGCGGGAGTTTGAACAGCTGGAGTGCGAGTTTTTCTGCGAGCCGGGCACCGACGGTGACTGGTACGATTACTGGAAAGAATTCTGCGTTGAGTGGCTGCACGGGCTGGGCATTGACGGCGACAACCTGCGCCTGCGCGACCACACGCCTGAAGAAATAGCCTTTTATTCCAAAGGCACCACCGACATTGAGTACCTGTACCCCTTTGGCTGGGGCGAGCTGTGGGGCGTTGCCAACCGCACCGATTACGACTTAAAGCAGCACCAGGAATTCAGCGGCAAATCGCAAGAGTATTTTGACCAAGAAGCCAACGAGCGCTACATCCCCTATGTGGTGGAGCCGTCGCTCGGGCTGGACCGTTTGCTGCTGGCGGTATTGACCGAAGCGTACGACGAAGAAACGCTGACCGACGCCAAAGGCAAAGAAACCACCCGCACCGTGTTGCGGCTGCACCCTTACTTAGCGCCGGTGAAAGCGGCGGTGTTGCCTCTTTCTAAAAAGCTGAGCGACGAAGCGGGCGATTTGTACACCAAACTAAGCGCCCACTTTATGGTGGAATACGACGACGCCGGCTCCATCGGCCGCCGTTACCGCCGCCAAGACGAAGCAGGCACCCCGTTTTGCATTACCTTTGACTTTGATTCCCTTGAAGACGGCGCCGTCACCGTGCGCGACCGTGACACGATGGAGCAGGTGCGCCTGCCCATGGACGAAGTGGCCGCCTTTATTGAGGAAAAAATAGCGTACTAAAATAGCCGCGATGCCGCCCCCGTTTTTATTTCGGGGCGCACGCCGCTTAATAGAAACTGACACGCCGCCGACGGATTGCCGTCGGCGGCTTTTTGTGTGCCGCTTTCCCTGTTTGATGGGCGGGGGTGGTACCGCGCAAAATAGCCACTACCCCTTTAGCCGTTGTTTCGGCGGCATGGTGTGTTGTGAGTTTGGCATGACGATTCACAAGGTGGTCTGCGAGTAGACCACACGGCGGGTGGCGGTGGTTGGTATGCCTATCGAGAGGATTCTGTGCGTGGCGGTTTTGCACGGCTTTCTATATGGTGGTTTAGTGCGGCAGGTTCTTTGCACGGCGGCTTCCCCCGCGTCGTGTGGCACAACCACCACCCATTTAGCTGTTGGTTTGGCGGGCGGTTCGGTAAAACACTCTGCGCGTGCACCGCCTCCTTCCCCGCCCCGCTTTTTTACGGCAAAAAAGCCCCGCCTCGGCAAAACCGAAGCGGGGCGTCTTTTTTTCAACATCGGGTGTCGCCCGCCATCTATCCGCCAAGGCGGCGGCGATGAAACAGCGGCTTTTTACAGCGCGCGGCTGTAAACATAATGCTCTATAATGTCGCGGTCTTTTTGCCGGTAGTACATATCGTTTTTATCCAGCTGTACTTCCACCGCGCCGATATCCTCTAAAAAGTGCAGGTAGTTTAGCACGCTTTGCCGCATAAAAGCATAGCCCATCGGCACCGTCGCCCGCAAGCGAAACGCCTTTAATATGGGCGGAATCATCTCTTCAATGGTTTTGGGGCGCTTTAGTATATCGTAATATATGTGCATGCTTTCACAGTAATGGTCAAGGTTGGCTTTAACGCACGGCTCGGTGTCGGTTAAAACGCCATTGTGCGCAAAGATAAACGCCTCGCACTCAATATCGGTGGCGGTGCGTATGCTGCCCAGCATACGGTCTAGGTTGTGGGCATACGGCATACGGATGCGCTTGTGCATGCCAACAACGTCTTGCGTCATCACCACGTCGCCCACGTAGGCAATGTGGTCGGGCGTTACAAAGCAGATGTGCCACGGGCTGTGCCCCGGCGTGTGCACCACGCCAAAACGCTCGCCCGCCACGGTGACCGATGTGTCTTCCCGCCCGATGACGCGGTCGGCTTTAAAAAACTGGTTTTGGTACAAGTCTTTCGTTTGTTGCACCGTCACTTCGCTGTAGCTCATCTTCATGTTGTGGGGGTCTTCCAGCAGAAAGCCCTCAATGTCCGACGTGACTACCTCGCTGCCGTAATGCTTTTTAAAATACTTGGCGTTGCCGGCGTGGTCTTCGTGCGAGTGGGTCAGCAAAATCACCGCCGGGCGGTAGCCCTTGGCGTCAAAAAATTGCATCAGCGGCTCGCCCTCGCGCTTGTACCAGCCGGTGTCCATCAGAATAATTTCTTTGTCGTTCAGTTTATAAAAAGGGATGTGGGTGTTGCCGGTACAAAGCACATAGGTGTTGTTCCGCACCCGTACTTCTTGAATCATATCTAGGCACCTCATTCGTATAAGTCAGTATTACATATAAATAACACTGTAGCTGAATTTTAAGCATTTTGCAAGTAATTCTTCACCTTCGGTGGCACCTTTTGGGCAGCGTGTGTCTTTGCAACGGCGGCAAACGGGTGCTATAATTAAAGGTAATTAGCGCGGGCACACCGCCCGCTAAACACCCGACAAAACTAAAATAAAGGAGCCTTTTTATGCCTTTTGAACACGTTGACAAATACGCCGAGTTTTTAGTAAAAACGGCGGTTAATATCCAACCCGGGCAGACGCTGCTGCTGAACCTGCCCACCGAGTGCGACTATTTTGCGCCCCTTTGCACCGCCGCCGCTTTTGACGCCGGCGCCCGCGACGTGGTGGTGCATTACAACAACGAGCTGGTTTCACGCCTGCGCATGGAGCGCGCCGAGCCGGACGTTTTAACCGACATTAAACCGTGGCTTTTAGAGCGCTATATGGCCTACGCCGAAAGCGACGGCGGCGCCTGCGTGCTGAGCATTTACGCCCAAGACCCCGATTTGTACAAAGGCATTTCGCCTAAAAAAATCGGCGACGTCAACACCGCCAGTGACAACGCCATGAAACCGTGGCGAGAATTGACGATGGGCAGCCGCCTGCAATGGTGCGTGGCGTCGCTGCCGACGGAATCGTGGGCGGTGAAGGTGTTTCCGGACGACAGCCCCGCCGACGCGGTACAAAATTTGTGGAACGCCATCAGCCGCATCTGCCGTGTGGACGGCGGCAACCCCACCGCCGCGTGGGAAAAGCACGTGGAATACGGCGCCGACGTACTGCGGGCGGTGCAGCAGCTAAACCTTGCAAGCCTGCATTTTGAAAGCCCCAACGGCACCGATTTGCACGTTGGCCTTGCCGACGACAACCTATGGGTGGGTTTTGACAACCAAACCACCGACGGCGTGCCCTTTTTAGCCAACGTCCCCACCGAAGAAGTGTTTACCGCGCCGCACCGTTTGCAAACAAACGGCACGGTGTACAGCAGTTTGCCCTTTGTTTACGCCGGCAACCTGATAGACGGCATGCGCCTTGAGTTTGAAGACGGCAAAGTGGTTAAACACAGCGCCGAAGAAGGCGAAGAAATGCTTGGTATGTTGCTTGATTCAGACGACGGCGCCCGCCACATCGGCGAAGTGGCGCTGATTCCCGCCGCCGGGCCCATCTATGACAGCGGGCTGCTTTTCTACAACACGCTGTACGACGAAAACGCCTCCTGCCACATTGCGCTGGGCGCCGGCTACCCCTCCACCATTGAGGGCGGCGGCACACTCAGCCGCGACGCGCTGCGCGACAAAGGCTTGAACGACAGCCTCATCCACGAAGACATCATGATAGGCACCGACGCCACCGACATTACCGGCACCACCCGTGACGGTAAAAAAGTGCCGGTTATGCGCGGCGGGCAGTGGGCGCTTGACGCGTTGAAATAACCCCCGCAACCAAACTGAAAACGGCGCCGTTACCCATCTGGTGGCGGCGCTTTTTAGCGCACCGCGTAAAAACGTTGTTTTTTCACACCGTTGATTGACGGCAAATATATTGTGTGCTAAAGTATCTATACTCTACAAAAATGATATAGTATACAATAATGATTATAGAAACAGGTGATGGCATGATAGAACAAGTAAGCAAGCAGCCGGAAATTTGGCGGGTACAGATAACGCTGCCCAACAACCCGCTACGGCACACCAACTCTTATTTCATACGCAGCGGCGACGAAACGCTGATTATAGACACCGGCTTTATGCACCCCGAAAGCCAAGCTGCCATGCAAAAAGGGCTGGACTTTTTAGAGGTAGACCCCGCCCGCGCCAAAGTCTTTATCACCCACCTGCACTCAGACCACACCGGCCTTTCAATGTGGATGCACGAGCTGGGCTGTGAAATTATCGTTATCGAGCAGGAGTTTGACTATTTAACCAAGTTTATCATCGGCACCCGGCTGGAGCGCTCGATGGACCGCATGATGCGGCACGGCTTTCCGCCTGAAGAGATTGAGGCGCAGTACAAAGAAAACCCCGCCGTTATCTACAACCCGGAAGACCTTTTCCCCGTTACAACGCTGCAGCCGGACGAGCTGTTTACGGTGGGTGGGCACCGCTACCAATGCGTTAGCACGCCGGGGCACACGCCGTTTCACAGCTGCCTCTATATGCCCGATTATGAAGTGATGTTTTTGGGCGACCACATTTTGTTTGACATCACCCCCAACATCACCACCTGGACAGAATTTCCCGATGCCCTCTCCCATTATCTGGAGAGTTTGGACATCGTCAAGGATTACCCCATCAAGCTGGCGCTGCCCGGGCACCGCAGCCCCGACGGCGACGTGTACAAGCGCGCCGAGGCGATAAAAAAACACCACGAAGAACGCTTGGATGAAATTTACGACGTGATTAAAGCGCAGCCGGGGCAAAACGCTTACACCGTTGCCAGCAAAATTAAGTGGCATGTACGCAGCAACGGCTGGCACGATTTTCCCGTAAGCCAAAAGTGGTTTGCCGTGACTGAAACGCTGGCACACATTGATTTGCTGGTGCTGTGCGGCCGCGCCGAAAAGACCGAACAAGAGGGCAGCATCTTTTTTACCGCCAAAGAATAGTTTGACTAACCACCCGTCTTTCGCTATAATAGAGCCGTTGCATTAATCTGGCGGGGCGTGGCGCAGGTGGAAGCGCGCTTGCTTTGGGAGCAAGAAGCCGCAGGTTCGAGCCCTGTCGCCCCGACCATGCAACAAACCCGCACAGCCTTTGTGGCTGCGCGGGTTTTTTGGTGCGTAAACACAATAAATATTCCGGCTGATCTAACTGATTTAAGATATAGTACCACAACAATACGCACCGCTATTTTGACTCCGCTATTGTTTTATGTTAGAAGTAAACTTGGACACTACTTAGCTAACGGAGTGAAAAATATGGTAAGAATCGAAACGTTAACCCAGCGTGAAAAAAAGATGGACCGTTTACTGGAAATATGGGAGTCATCAGTGAGAAAAACGCACACTTTTTTAAGTGAGACCGATATTCTTTCTATTAAGCGGGAAGTACCGCAGGGAATCAAAGCGGTAGAGCACTTGTATTGTTTCTTTGATAACAGCAACACAATACAAGGCTTTATCGGTGTGGAAAAAGAAAAAATTGAGATGCTGTTTGTAGACGCGCCTGCCCGAGGCAAAGGAATTGGCAAACGGCTTTTGAATTTTGCCACAGCTGATCTAGACGCCCGTTACGTTGATGTGAACGAACAAAATGAGCAGGGCATCGGGTTTTATGAACACTTGGGCTTTGCCTGCATCAGTCGTTCTGCTTGTGACGAACAGGGCAGGCCTTTCCCTATTCTTCATCTTAAACTTAACACCCCTTAATCGCCCTGACCATGCAATAAACCCGCACAGCCTTTGTGGTTGTGTGGGGTTTCTATTATTTCGGTTTAGCGTTTTAAGATAAAACGGAGGCGTAATACCTTCAAAAACAAGCAGAAACTTAGAATCTGCAAGTCAAAACAAAAAAATACCCTGTCTACTGCAAGATGCTTATTTTATTCCCCATTTAGTGACTTTTGTAACATGTTTGATATTACACGGTCTCCGTCAAGCTCAAACTCTGGACCTGCTAATATTTCATCGTCCGTATATGGAGGGTGTTTGCGTATAAATTCCTCATATTCCTTACGTATTTCATCGGTAATAATAAAAGCCATATGCCTCCACTCTCCTTTGGTGATCTCCAATATATTCAAGATAGCCTTCAAGCGGTCGATATTTAACCAAATCAGGGATGTTTTTCCGAGTGCCTTGCACTGCCTATAGAAAACATCTTTATCAGGCACGGGATAAATCACTTGTTGTATTTATATGTCATATATTACCCCT
>CAYZSR010000018.1:7329-9634 GCA_964479715.1 uncultured Oscillospiraceae bacterium
CCCCTCTAAACCATGTTTTCTTTTTGATGTATAGTGGTTGCTTCAGGTTTTTATTTAGGCAACCTCTTTCACGCTATTCTTCTTGCTGATACGCAAGTAACTTGCGCTTTTCCATTGCCTTGCTCGCCAAAGTTAATATGTCTTCGCAAAGATTGAAATCGACGTCATCTTCATCGTGTATATTCGCGTGCTTAAGCATATAGTCCGGGATTATTTCGTACAATTCTTTTAATTGTTCGTCGGTCAAATCGCCATACACGTCAAAGGGGATAGGCATTTTAGCTAATAGTGGTTTTTGCTGCTCTTCCCACTTGATAATCACACGCCTCACTCCTTTTTGTTCTGTTTGCGGTTTTCTATGCTGTGATAAGGTTTCCAGGTTCCGGGTCAATGACAACCATTGCCTTTTCTCCGATGTACCGTTGGATTGTCTTGTTCCCACCCACGTCAATTTTATCAATCTTTATCAATCTTCTAATTCACTTAATAACTCTTCTATCGCGTATCCACATCTATGATAAGTTTTCAATTTTTTCTTTGCGTCCTCTACCACCTTTTCTTTCATTGATATCTTTTTTCTTTTTTCTCTAAAAGCTAAGTAAAGCGCCAATAATATTACTGCTATTATAAAAATCATAAATAATAACTGATAAGGCGTAAAAAACCGGTGCTACGCATGCCAAGGAGCAATGCCAACATCGATATAATTAACGCAGATGAAGATATAGCGTGCCCCCAAGTGTCAGCAATCTCCTGATTTGACTCTGCGAAAAACCTTTCATTTAAATTATTTAACGCAAGTTTAAGCAACTTAAGGTTTCCTCTATCCAGCTCATAATGGAGTATTTCTTTTTTCGCCTCGTCAATTGCACCCCTGTCCAAGGGATATGCAATGTCTTCGATATCAGCTGCAACCCAAATTGATTCCAAAAAACAATTATAACCATACATACTATAGAATTCTCCTTTTATTAAATATTTAATAAAAGTATATCATATAGAATTACAGCAATAAACAAAATTGCCAAAACTTCGCTCTATGACAATAAATTCATTGTTTTTTATTTGATGTTCTCAGGCGTGCCCTTAAAATTATTGCCGATACAATATGTCCTGATAATTGGCTAAAAGCCTAGCCACCCACCCCCACCCACAAGGCAAAAAACTTTATTACACGATATTTCGAAAAACCGCTTGACTTTTACCGCAACACGCTGTATGCTAAATACACATTCAATCTAAATGCAAGACTGTCACACATGTGGTTGTAAGTCTCTTACTCATTTAGGGGCTTGAATTATATGTGTTTTTTTGTGCTTAGATACCAAATTATTATGGAGGTTCTACATGAACAAGGGTACAGTAAAATGGTTTAACGACAGCAAAGGCTTTGGCTTTATCGAAAACGACGACGGCAGCGAAGATGTCTTCGTACACTTCTCCAGCATTCAAACTGAAGGTTTCAAAACCTTAGAAGAAGGCCAAAAAGTTACGTTCGATATCGAACAAGACCCCAAAAACGCAGACAAACTGCGCGCAGCAAACGTCGTTCCTGAGTAAAACCACATCTATCTGAACATAAAAGGCCGGGGCATTTGCTCCGGTCTTTTTTTCTGTTTATTCACTGTTAAAGGCGGTGTGCTTTGCCCGCCGGTTTTGCTTTTTTGCAAGCAAGCTGGTATATTAAGTAATAGGGAATGAAGTGCTCCCTTGGCTGTGCCAAAACCGCTATTGTAGCTGATGACTTCTGCGAAGACACCGTCGCGGAATCACCGGCTTTTTTTAACGCCTTTTTTGATGCGCGGCACCAGTTAAAGGAGATTTTATGTTACTCAGTTTCGCTCTTATTTTTCTTGTCGGTCTTGCGCTGGGGGCGCTTTTCAAGCGGCTTCGGCTGCCGGCGCTGCTCGGCATGCTTATTGCCGGCATCGCCCTCGGCCCGTCGGCGCTGAATGCGATTGACGGCAGCGTGCTTGCCATCTCGGCGGAGTTGCGGCAAATCGCACTCATCATCATACTCACCCGCGCCGGGCTGGCGCTCGACCTCGGCGAGCTTAAGCGGGTGGGGCGCCCCGCTTTGTTGATGTGTTTTGTACCCGCCGTTTTTGAAATTGCCGGCACGTTGCTTTTAGCGCCGCCGCTGCTTGGGCTGTCGCTGCCAAGCGCCGCCATTTTGGGCAGCGTTATTGCGGCGGTGTCGCCGGCGGTGGTGG
This sequence comes from uncultured Oscillospiraceae bacterium, assembly GCA_964479715.1. Taxonomy (GTDB): domain Bacteria; phylum Bacillota; class Clostridia; order Oscillospirales; family Ruminococcaceae; genus JAAYCI01. The sequence goes on from CAYZSR010000018.1 coordinate 9,543, forward strand.
TGCCGCGTATGCTGAACCTTATGGAACAAGGCTACGGTACCGAAAAAGGCATTCCCCAGCTGGTGATGGCGGGCGCCTCGGTGGACGACATC
>CAYZSR010000018.1:9644-20201 GCA_964479715.1 uncultured Oscillospiraceae bacterium
CATCTTCGTCATCGTGCTGTTTACCATCTTCATCGGCATAGAGCAGGGGCAGCATACTTCGCCGCTTAAGCTGGCGTTGCTGCCGCCAAGCATACTGCTTAGCGTTGCCGTCGGCGTGGGTGTGGGGGCGCTCTTGGCGTGCGGCTTTAAAAAAATGGCGGTGCGCCCCATCGTTCAGGTGCTGATACTGCTTAGCGCCGCCTTTCTGCTGGTCACGCTGGACGGCGTTTTCACCGCTTACCTCTCCCTTTCGGGGCTGTTGGCGGTAATGGCTGTAGGCGTGGCGATGCGCCGCAAAAACAGCGGGTTGGCAGCGCGGCTGTCGGAACAATTTTCGGCGCTGTGGGTGGCGGCGGAAGTACTGCTTTTTGTGCTCGTCGGCGCCAGTGTCGACGTTAACTACGCCGTAAACGCCGGTGCAAACGCTGTTTTATTGCTGTTTTTGGCGCTTATTTTCCGCCTCGTCGGCGTTTTTGTCAGCCTGCTTAAAACCGCGCTGACCTTTAAAGAGCGCCTTTTTTGCATGATTGCCTACCTGCCCAAAGCCACCGTGCAAGCGGCAATTGGCGGCATTCCGCTGGCGTTGGGGCTTAACAGCGGGGCGATGGTGCTTACCGTGTCGGTCCTCTCGATTTTGATAACGGCACCGCTCGGCAGCATCGGTATCGACATGGCGGCACCCCGTTTGTTGCAAAAAGAAGAGCGGGGCAAAACGCCGCCTGACGAACGGCAAAATAGCGCCGCCCACCTGAGCCCCTCGGCTGAAAAATAGGGGCGCCGCTTCAATAAACAGCGGTAAATAGCGTTTGCTTATCACGCCGCAGGCAGCCTTTCTCTTGCGTCGGCGGCGTTTTGCTGTATGATAGAGAAAAGATGGCTTTTGCCGCTTTGCAACATTATATTTTCACAGGAGCTGATTGCTTTGACCATTCTCTCGGTGCGGGAGCAGCCGCACATTGCCGAAGAAGCGGTGCGTTACATTCAAGACAAATGGGCGTCGGACGAAAGCCGCCCCCTTTACCGTGACTGCATTGTGAGCGCCCTCTCCAGCGACGCCCCGCTGCCGCAGTGGTATCTGCTGCGGGACGGCGACGTTACCGTCGGCTGTGCCGGGCTGATACCCAACGATTTCATCAGCCGCATGGATTTATGGCCGTGGCTTTGCGCGCTGTACGTTGAAGAAAGCCACCGTGGCAACGCCTACGGCGCCCGCCTGATTGAGCGGGCAAAGCAAGACGCCGCAAAACACGGCTTTGGCAACCTTTACCTCTGCACCGATTTAGAGGGCTATTACGAGCGCTACGGTTTTAGCGTGCTGGCGCCCGGCTACCACCCATGGGGCGAAAGCACCACCATCTACACCACCGCGCTGAACAGGTAGCGATAAACGGCACCCGGCGGTACCGATAACGACACCGCGGCAAACGCCCCGCAGAGTGGTGCGCACCACAGCAAGCCGACAAAGAGCACAAAGCAAGCAATAAACACGGCGGCACCACTTGGTGCCGCCTTTTTTTGCGCCATCTTTTTGACCCGCTATTTACCGCTGATTTTTGATACCGTCCACGCCGGCTTTGATGATATAGCGCTACGTCATCACAGATTTTGCAGCTATGCCGATTTTTTGCTTTGTACCTTGGTTATAGTTTTTGCGGATTGCTCACTTCGTCCCGCAGATTTTGTTTCGCAAAACTTTTTAGCTATTGTCTTCAGTACCGCTGCAAGAAATGCACCGTTTTGCCTGTTCAACCACCTTTTAGCGGTAAATGGCACCCGGCAGGAGCTAAGTACCCTCTTTCATCATTTCTCACTCGTCGCATTAAAAGATGAAATTACAAGATTAAAGAAAAGACAATACCCGAAAAATGAAACCGATATTTCCCACTTCGCCTACCCGCCCCACCGCCCCGCTTTGGGTTCACCCGCTTCAAAATAACGCGCCCTTTTTAACCTGAAGAGTAGCGTCCCTTTGTTTCTTATCACAAGTTCTAACTTTTTAGCGGCGTCTTTCTCACAATTACCGCCGCAACCCATTCTTTGACGTTGGTACAACCAGGTACCACAGACTGCATTATCCCCATACTTTCATCCGTAAACTATTTAAATAGTAGAACTTTGTGCAAAAATTCACAAAAGAATAGCAACGTCTTGACAGCTATATTCGGTAATGTTAAAATTTTATCAAAGGTGTGGCTGGTCTTTTTAATCGCCTCTGCGCGTGGTTAGACCAGCATTCTCCGATGGACAACCTTTTTGTTCGGGCCACATTTGTTTACAACCTTGTTCGTTAACAATTAGGAGGGTATTTATTCGTGTTTACATTTAATTACGCCGAAGGCGCAAGCACGCTTTCAGTTTGGCTGGTGTGGATTGCGGTATTCGTTATCCTGTTCCTTTTTAACGAGTTCACACGCCGGTCTACCGTGGCGGGTTTTCTAGGCTTTATTGTATTGCCTGCCATTTTATCGGTACTGTGGTTCACCGTTTTAAAAGACAGCACCTACACCGATTGGTTCCACTTGGCTAAAGTTTATTCCGCCACGGCGGGGTGTATCGGTTTCTGGTTTATACGCCATCTTAAAGGCACCAGCAAAAAAACCGGCAAAAAGTGGCGGCTGGCAGATTACAAAATCGCGCTGGCATTCCCCGCTTTGATACTTGCTATCAACATTGTTGAAGCGGTTGTCAGAGACATTGAAATCGGCCTTACCTACGCCAGCGGCGGCATGCTGCCGGACGGCTCCATGTATGTTTTGGGCGGCCCCTGGAACTACATGAACGCCATCGCAGGTATTATCAACATCATCACCATCACCGGCTGGTTCGGCATTGTCATTCGCAAGAAAACCAAAAAAGACAAAAGCCAAGACATGCTTTGGCCCGATATGCTGTGGTTTTGGATTATCGCCTATGACCTGTGGAACTTTGCCTACACCTACAACTGCCTGCCCGGGCACGCGTGGTACTGCGGTTTTGCGCTGCTTCTTGCGCCCACCGTTTGCGCGTTTACCCTTGGCAAAGGCGCCTGGCTGCAACACAGAGCCCACACCTTAGCGCTGTGGTGCATGTTTGCACAAACCTTCCCCCTCTTCTTGGACGAAGGCAAGTTCGCCGTGGCGTCCACCTACAGCACAACGGCGCTCTTCGTCTGGAGCTTGCTGGCCTTGCTGGCCAACGTGGGCGTCTTTATCTTTATGATTTACAAAGTCGTCACCACCAGACGCAACCCCTACAAAGGCGAGCTGTATGTCGATTTGAAGGCCTACCAAGAAGTAAAAGCGTTGGCTGAATAACAAATGTGGCGGCAAGCCCCCATTGCTTGCATAGAACGTTCTTTATCAACACAACAAAGTGGTATCCCATTAACAAACAGGCTCACACCACGGCGCTAAGCGGTTTGCAAAGCGCCAAGCCTGCGTATAAAGCAGCCGTTTCAGGCGGCTGTCTACGGAGAAGGTTAAAACCCGCCCTTTTTCAACGGGCGGTGGCGGTGCCGCAAAGCGCCGCCGAAATGCATGAAACAATAAAAAACCCCTGTTTTGCAGCCACACGGCACAAAGCAGGGGTTTTTGTTGCGCTTTAAGCAGGTATCTGCCCACCAATAAACTGCAGCAAAATAAAAACCGCCAAAAAGATGGCCGTTTGCGCTTTACACAAAGACCTTTTTATGAAACCTCGGCGCCCTCCGTAAAGCCCTTTTACCATGCGGTGCCGCCGTCAAAGCGTCTTAAAACCAGAAAATATCGCTTTGTATCGTGCGTCCTTTACTTTTGAGCTAAAGTATACTATAATGGCATACAATACGAGGCACACCCGCCGCTTTGTTCCCTTTATGGCACCGGCGGCGCCTCAAAAAAATATATACGCTTGATAACAAAAAAACATGAACAATGGTAAGGAGATGACTTGAATGATTGATTTCAAAGCAATTTTTGGTGACAGAGTGCACGAGGCCTACAAACTGGTTTCCGAGTATGAGCTTTACGTTGCGGGCAACGCGTCTGACCACGAGCCAACCTTTGATAAAATTGGTGTGCGCGTCTTTGTAGACATGAAGAACGATTATTCTTACCGTGTGAGCCACAACTATTGCAGCAGCGGTGGAGACAACCCCTACATTGCGAAAACCCACTACGGTTTTGATAGCGAAGAAGAAGCGCTGCGCGCCGCCTCGAATGAGATTTTCAAGTTCTTTGACCCCAGCAACGAAGACGGCGCTTGGGTAATTAACGAGCGGTACAACGTAATTATTTAATCTTCTAAAAACTGCGGGCTTGGTGTAACGCCAAGCCCGTTTTTGTTTGGCGGCGGGGTTTCTCCGCCGCTTTTTTGCGTTTGTAAACACGTTGCACCACGCGAATAACAACATGGTGAAAAACAGCGCCTTTTCATTTATACCTTCGCGGGTTGCCTTTAAGTTAAACCGTATGCGGTGCGTTTTATTATTAAAGAATGGAATGCGCATTGGTTTTTTGCGTTTGTAAACACGTTGCGCCGTTTATAAAGCCAACAAAAAACACAAGTTAACGGCTGAGCTGTTTTAAAAGCCTTTTGCTATAGGTGCATTTATATACCCATTATTCGTTTATTGGCGGCGGTTTCTCCGCCGTTTTTTTGCGGAATAAATGCTTTCTCATCGCTTAAAATAACGGCGCAACAAAAATGCACCACGGTCGGCATTGCGGTTACTATTAAGCGCCACCGCCCGTTTCCACGTTGCTCGCTTAGGTGTTTGCGGTGTTTCTTGCGTCCACACGTTAGCGGTTGGGGTATGCGGCTATGCGGCTAGCTCTCTCCATCGCCGTTAAAATCAGCCATGTTTTTAAGCCAATCGACCAGTCGCATTAAAAAAGACGGTAACCGCAAGCCGATGTCGTCGGCGTTTTCTAAAATGGAAATAATCTCATTAATAAGCAGCCACACACAGACCAAACTGCCCACCGGCAGGTTGAAAGGCGGCTGCCACCCAAAATGCAACAGCAGGTGGTCCAGCAGTAAATCCATCACAACGCCCACCACAACCAGCAGCCACATGCTTATTTTTTTAGAGATACCGCCGAAGCCTTTTTTGCTGCTGACTCTTTCACCGCGGTGGTGAGCGGCAAAAATGCCGACGATATAATCCGCCACGTTGCAAACAACAAGTAGCAACAACGGCAAAAACAGCACGCCGAATTTGGCGGTTAAAAAGGTGGCGGCGGCAACCAGCGCCGCTTTCACCGTGCCCGATTGACTGGCTAAAGGTGCGTTCATATAAAAATCCTCTCTTTTTTGCGATATTTGCGGCGGTTGCCGCGCGTTGCCCGCTTTGGCGGGTTTTTTGTCCGTGTTCCCCAGCGGCAATTAGCGCTTGCTTAAATGGCGCTATAAAATAATTTCACGCTTTAATTTTCCCCTTTTACAGATAAGAACCATTTGGTGTGATTGCTTAAAAGGGCACACGGCGCTCTACCCCACAAGATGGCTGAGGGAGTTGGCGCCCCGCTCTCTAACCACTATTCGCCCTCAACACCCGCCGCTAGAGCACAGCGCGAATGTCGCCGTCGTTAACAAAGTAGATGATGGTTTTGCCGTCCAGCGGGCTGGCAATGGCGTACGGGTTGCGCTTTAAGGCGCCGCTCGCGTGGCGCTCAATGCGGGCGATGGTGCCCGTTGTGTGCGCCAGCGCACTTTGCGGTAAATGGCGGCTTATGCCGTCGGTGGCGGTGCGGTAAGCGCTGGAAACCCGCACCCTGGTGCCGACGGCGTATTTTGCCGCCGGCGGCGCCTTAGGCGGCGTGGGCGGCTGGCTGAGAATGGCGCGCACATCGCCGGCATTCACGTAATAAATCACGGTGCCGCCGCGCAGAATCGGGTAAGGGTTGCGCGCGCCCTTCGCCGTTATCTTTTTGCCGATAACGCCGCTGGTGTGCGCCAGCTTACCCGCCGAGAGGTGCTTTGCCGCCCCGTCGGTGCTGGATTTATACGCGCTGGAAACCCGCACCGTCTGCCCTTCTTTAAGGTCGGCGTCGGTATACACCTTCGGTGCGGCGGCGGGCCGGTTTATGGCGTTGGCGGCGTTGGCCATCCGCTGCATGTTGTCTTTAAGGTACGGCCCGGGGCAAGCGGTGGCGGCGTATTGGCTGTGCCACGTCAGGTTTTTGCCGGGCACCAGCGTGCCCAAACGGTTGCGGCGGGCAATGTCCGCCACCAAGCGGCACAGCGTGTCAAAGGTGTCTTGCGCCACCGTCCACCGCGGCGCGCCGCCGTTGTTCGCCGTTTCTATGGTGACCGAGCGGCGGTTAGAGCCCCAGTTGCCGTCTGTCCAGGCGATGTCTTTTTCTTTCACGTACTGCGCTATTTTATGGTGCCGCACGCCGTAATGGGACGAGCCGCTGCGCCCCGCCTTTTGCCACATCGCCCCCAGCGTTTCAACCGAGAGGTTGCCCGCCATGTGGTGGATTGTAATCTTTTCAATTTTCCCGCCGTTTGCGGCGCGGTTTTTGGTGTAGTTGCCGCTGTAAGCGGGTATAAAAATAGTGGTTAAAAAGGTGTCCGTCATGGTGTGTCCTTTCTTGTTTCGGCGGCGCCGTCAGCGCCGTTCACCCAGAGGTTTTATACGATGTTAAGCTGTTTAGTACAGCTGTGCTAAAAGTTTTATCAAATGTCAATTCATTACAAAAAAGGGGCGCACCTTGCTTTTTCGCCCCTTTCGGTGGTACGATAAAATAGACTATTAAGGGCGCTTTGCACTAAGCCCCACCGCCAAAAACAACAGCACCCCTCTTATTGTAAGGAGTTATTATGAAAAGAATTGCTTTGGTTTTAACGGCGCTGCTTTGCGCCATAGCCCTTGCCGCCTGCGGGTTTAACGCGTCGGTTTCAAGCGCGTCGGGCGGGGGCAGCAGCGTCCCGCTGCCGGTTTCGGCGCCCAGCCGTGCCACCGCCGACGGGCTAACCCCCATCGAGTATGATGAACTGCCCCAATACGTTGAAAGCTGGTACACTATAGACCCCGCCGACGAAGACCTTGTCTACCAAGTGCGCTTTGAAGATTTTGAGGGCGCCGCCAACCCGGATGACCTTTACTTGATGATAAGCCAAGGGGTACCCAATACCGGGGCGGGCAATTTTTTCCGCACGCAAGAGATAATACCGCAAGAAGACGGCCGCTATGAAAGCGTTATGCGCCGCAGCAGTATAGACGAAGAGGGCCCGGCGTTTCGCATTGTTTACCGCCTTGACCGTATTGAAAGCGACAACGCCCTCTACTTTACGTTGCTTGATTACGAGCCGGGCATTGAGCCGTCTTTTGAAAAATCTTTCTCGCCGCTGGTCGGCGAAACGCACCGCTATATTACCGATTTGGGCAGCGTCATCGGCGGTACTTTGCAAGAAAACGCGCCGCTGCCCAGCTGAAACGCGGCGGTGCGGCGGCCACTCACGCATTCCGCACTTTTAAGCGGGCGTAAGTGGGGTGCGCTAAGCCCCGCCACGGTGCCTCTTTTTGTAAAAATAGCCGTACCGCACGCTTAGCGCTGTAAACCTATGTTTTAACATAATACAAAGCCGTTTGTGATAGTTTTTATCGCAAACGGCTTTTTTGTGCCGCCAAACGGCGGGGCGGTTTCTGCTAAAAAACGATATTGCCCACTGCGTTCTAAGCAATTTAAATGACGTCGCCGACTTTGTCGGCAGCGTCGGTACGAGTAGCGGCGTCTCAACTGCAGACGCACCGCCCTGCTGCATAAAACAAACAACAAACCGGACAGAAAGAAAAACGCCGCGGCACTAGTGCAACTTCCCGCTCCGCCTTTCAAAAATGGCTGTCTGGGCGGCGCCAACAAAAGCGTATCGCCCACACACAGCGCACAGCCGCTAAACGGTAGCCTGTGGCGGCTCGTCTGCGTCCGCCAGTTGGCGTAGCAACGCCGCTTGCTCTTGGGTAAGCTGCACGCGGCTTTGTGGTTGCATGTAGGCTGCCGCCAGCGTGGTTACGGCGCTTTCAAGAGAAGCCAGCCGTGCGTCGGCGTCGGTCGGTACGGCAGGCGGCGCCTCGGCGGATGGCGGCAGATAGTCAGGGTCGGCGGGCTCCGCCTCAATGTCTGCGGCGGGGCGCTCGGTTACGGTGCCGTCATCCGCCAAAACGTAGCGGTAGCGTCCCTTATCGTCTGCCAGCGGCTTCGGCAGGTAGCTGTTCAGTTCTTGCAGTGTTTGTACTTTATCTTGCCGGCTCAGCGCTATCCAGCGGCTGTCCGGCAAGTTTTTATCAAAAGACGGGTAGTCAATTTCGCTGTCAAAAGCCAAGAAAACCAACTTGCCGTCTTGCTGTAAACCCATTATTTTCATTGCTGCCTCCTTAAGCATAAACGCGCATCATTTGCACGCGCATGGTGCGGTTGCCAACGGTGGCGTTGCTGCTGTTTTTAAGTACCGCCCCCCAGCGCCCGCCCCACGCTGTTCCCTCTAAGCTGTAGCTGCGTGGGCTGGTAACGCCGCTGTCGCCAATGGCAGCCAACATAATATCGTCTGTCGAGTTGGCGTTGCGTTCGCCAAGGTTAAAAATACCGTTGGCGTCGGTGGCGGCAACAATGGTGCGCACATACACGTTAAGCGGCTTTGCGGCGGCGCTGCCGTTGTTGTAGATTTGGCGTGAAAGCGCCACCTTTTTTTCGTCGTCGGGGGTGTCGTCCAGGTTGCCAAGCCCCAGCTGCTCTTTGCTTACAGCGTGGGGGTTATTTCTGTTTAAGCGGTGGCTTTCACCTTGCACAATAGAAAGTTTTTCCGCCGGGGTTAAGAAACCGGGTGTTATCACGCTTGCCACCGGGTGAACGTGCCCGCTGGCGGCAAAATCTGCCGCGTGTTTGCCGTCTACCGTGTCGGCGTTCAAGCCGCTTACTTCGTTCAGCAAATCACGCACTTTTTCTTTGGAAAAATCGGTTTTTAAAAGACGTTGCTGCACCGCCTCACGCAGGGCGGCTTTGTCACTTTCGTTGGCGTCAGCGTAAATTTTCAGTACGTCCTGCAACTCGCTAAGCCCGTTTGAAACAAGCGTCCAAAACCAGTTGAAAAAGGCGGCTGGCGGCTTGTACCCCGCCACATACCCGCTTTCTTTAAATTCTTCACGCGGCTCCACCCCTTGGTTTTTCCAGCCGGGCGACGGGTGCTTAAACGTTATTTTTCGTGGGTCGGGTTGTGCCATAAAGCCCTCCTTAAATTGGGCGCCGCTTGAGCGCGGCGTGTTTCTTCTTTTTGTTTTATGATGTGGATACGCCGCACCGCGATGAATAAACACATCGCTTGTTTGCGTGCTGACTGCGCGGTGCAAAGCAGGGGCGGCGTGACGTTAAGCGCCTGTGCTAAATTGTCAGCTGTCCATACATGGCTGTGAATACCCGCCATTCTGCTGATATATTTCTTGCAGTTACTATCTTTAATTTGCCGAATCACTCAGGTTTATTTGTCATTTGCTGCGTTCGGTGCACGGGATGCCGCACGGGTGCCATCAATCCAGCTTGCTTCTGCACTCGGGGCGCCTTGTGCCTTTGCAAGTTGCGCCCGCGCCTTTCCACATTTCCATTTCAACTAGATTGTCAGCTGTCCATGCACAGCAACACTTTTCACTCACTTATCTTGTTTGCCTGCAAACAATACACCGTCTTTACGGACGAAGTTCCGACCAAATGGTCAGCTGTCTATACAGAACAATGAATGCCCGCCGCCACGTACCTTTCAACCGCCTCACAGCGGCAGCGGCGTGCTTTCATCATCGCCTACCACCAGCCCGAAGTACCCGCCCATCGTTTGCTGCAACGGGTCGCCATTATCGGAAAAACCGGCGGCGGCATCGTAATCGTCTTCGGCGGCGGCAAAGCAAAAAGTGCCCTCAAAGTTTTCCGCCTGCACCGCCACCCCCGCCGGCAACAGCCGCTGAATAATCGCTAAAGCGGCGGCGGTGGTAAAACCGGCGTGTTGCAACACCGCAAAAGGCAGTTTGGCAACACGCACCGTGGCGGGCGCCGCGTCTTGCAGCTGTATGTCCTCCCGCTCAGCGTCAAAAATATGCGCCAGCGCCGCCACCACACCGCGGTAATCGCCGCTGACAAAACCATGGGCAATGCGCCCGCGTATCAGGTAGCGGTACTGCGTGTCGTCCAGCGCGCCGCGGGGCTGCCCCACCATGGCGCCGTACAAATCAAGGGTGGTGCCGGTGGCAAGGTTTAAGTCGGTGCTGTCGTCAACCCACTTTAAATCGTCGGCGGCTTGCTGCAACGCCTCGGCGCAAACGCCCAGCAGTTTGGCGTTGTTGCTGGTTGGCGTTTTAGCGTAAGCGTCGGGCAGGCGGCGCAGGTAGCGCTCACTCCGTTTCATCACGCCGCACCTCCACCACCGTGCTTGCAAGGCAGAGCCGCACCGCTTCAGCGGGCGACACCTTGATGTTGTCTTCTGCGTAACTGTCGCCCCCATCGGTGGAGAGCGCCAGCCCCGTTACGTCGACGACGCCGTCCACCCCGTAAAGCACCGGGTAAAGCGACGTTACCATCAGCGGCTGCCCGCTGACGTACCCCGCCAAAAAGT
>CAYZSR010000019.1:0-17986 GCA_964479715.1 uncultured Oscillospiraceae bacterium
AAATTAAAACAATAGTGGCGCTTTCCTTAAATATTTTTAATTGAACACGGGCTTTCAAAATTTTATATAATTACTATAATGTCACACAGGGCGCGGCACAATATTTACAACACGAGGAAAGACGTAGCTAATATGGTGTAAAAAGATAACCTTTGATTGACCCACTTAATTTGCACACTAAAATTCTATTAAGTAGATAGCAAATCCATTTATCAACTATTCCTTTGGAAAATCATAGGGCGGCTGAATGACCATGGGCTAAAAGCGTGCGTCTATCTTTAGATAAAGCGGCAGAAATAGCCACCCCGCTTTATTTCCCCACAATCGCGGGCGCATAATTATACCGATCGACTTTTCTCCTCGACATGCTATCAACGGCGATTCCCTGTTGCACCGATGGCCCTTCGGACAAAACGACATTTCAGCGCCGTTGTTTTGAGTTTTGCATAATTATTCACGCCGCATTTTCTCTGCATATTTATCCACCCTCTTCGCACGGTTGGGTTTCACCTGTATACTTATTCGTTTGTCGTTTGACTGTCAATTTATGGAGGAGTACCATGAACAACGGGTTTATTAAAGTGGCCGCTGCCAGCCCCACCTTAAAAGTGGCCGACTGCGCCTTTAACGCAGGGGAAATTGTTAAGTGCGCATGGCGCGCATCGACCGAATCTGCCAAGCTGCTACTTATGCCTGAGCTGTCTGTTACCGGCGCCACCTGTGGCGATTTATTTGGCCAGCACGCATTAATTGATAGCGCCTTTGACGCGCTGCTTTCCATCTGCGAAGAAACGGCAGACCTTGATTTGCTCCTCGTAGTAGGCGCCCCTATCAGGCACAAAACCAAATTATATAATTGCGCCGTAATTATTCACCACGGCGCAATTTTAGGGCTGGTACCCAAAACCTACCTTAACCATGGTGAGTTGGCGCGGTTTGCCCCCGCTTTTGACGACGTAGATGTTTACCGCACCGGTTTACCGTACAACATCCCCATTGGCACCAACTTGCTGTTCTTCTGCCGCGATATGCCCGATTTAAAGTTGGGGCTTGAAATTGGCGAAGACGCTTTTACACTCTCTCCCCCCGCCACCTACCATGTTGCGGCCGGCGCCACCATCGTGGGCAATCTTGCCGCCAGCAACGAGATAATCGGGCGGGCGCAATTCAGAAAAGAGTTGGTGCAAAGCCAATCCAACCGTTTGCAGTGCGGCTATTTTTGCGCCGATGCTGGTTTTGGTGAATCAACAACTGACCATGTTTTTTCCGGACACAATCTTATTGCCGAACGGGGCGATGTTTTGGCGGAAGCGCCACCCTTTAGCGGCAACTTTGTCACGTCGGAAATAGACCTTGAAAAAATAGCGACAGCGCGCCAAAACAACGGGCTTTTCCCGCAATCTAAAGATGAGCTCTACCTGCGCATTCCCTTTTCTTTTGATAAACCGGAAAGCACCAAAATCACACGCCCCGTTAGCGCCACCCCCTTTGTGCCCACCAGCAAAGTAGAGCTGGCACAGCGCTGTGAGACAATTTATCAAATTCAGGCACACGGGCTAACTAAACGGATGAAACATATTGGGGCACAGCATGCGGTGGTTGGCATTTCAGGCGGATTAGACAGCACCCTCGCCTTACTCGCCGCTTTGCGGGCGTTTAAACTGATGGATTTGCCGCCCGACAACCTATACGCCGTTACCATGCCCGGCTTTGGCACCACCGCCAAAACACGCTCTAACGCCGAGGAAATATGCAAACTGCTTGGCACCAGCTTTGAAACGATTGACATTACAAACAGCGTCAAGGCACACTTCAACGATATTAAGCACGATGAAAAAGTGCACGATATTGTTTTTGAAAACGCACAGGCACGTATGCGAACGTTGATTTTAATGGACCTTGCCAACCAAAGAAACGGCCTTGTCCTTGGCACCGGCGATTTGTCCGAGCTTGCGCTGGGCTGGGCCACCTTCAGCGGCGATTTAATGAGTATGTACGATTTGAATGCCAGCGTGCCCAAAACGTTAATACCCGCTTTGCTACAGCACGAAGCCGCTATCAACCCAGCTATTGCCGAAGTTTTGGACGCCATCATCGCCACCCCCGTCTCACCGGAGTTGCTGCCGGCAGATGGCGAAGACTCCACCCAGCTGACCGAGACACTTATAGGCCCCTATGAAGTGCACGACTTTTTGCTCTACTACACCATGCGTTGGGGCTTTAGCCCGTCCAAGATATTCCGTTTGGCTGAAAAAGCTTTTGCAGACTGCTACACCAAAGAAGAGCTTTTAAAATGGATGGAAACCTTTTACACCCGCTTTATTTCACAGCAATATAAACGCAGCTGCCTGCCTGACGGACCCAGCGTCGGCAGCGTTTCCCTTTCACCCAGAACAGGCTGGCAAATGCCAAGTGATGCCGCTGTTAACCTGTGGGCCGAAGAAGTAAACGCACTAAAAAAAGAACTTGAATAAAATATTAGCCGATGAGCCAAAGCACCAGTAATGCCACACAAAGTGAACACTAGCTAGTAGCACAATTCAGCAGCGGCAAAACAGCCACCGGAAAGTGATGATAACCTTGTCGCCCTTGGCTACATTGTTAAGATGTCGAACGAACAGCAATAGCAGATAGGTTTATTAAAATACCGGGCAAACACTACAGATGCACAGCCCCTTTATTAGATGTGACACCATATAGAGCAATGTCGTCATGCAGCAGCCAATGTGCTAATCATCGAAACAAATGATTGTCGCCAAATGTTTTGCACCCCGTATACTTTATGCAGTTAAAATATTTCATCACATTCTATATTTTATTTAATTTGTCTGTATTGATAAGCGCAGCGAGTGTATTCACCGACTTTCTATGTATTTGTCTTGCAAAAATTGTTGCGCTTCCATAGCGCAAGCGCCGCTCTATCCAATTAAGATTGTACACTCTATTCCCTCATTATTATAAAAAGCCCCATACTTACTACGCCTTACTCTATATAAATAACACAAAGCGGCACCTGATTTTTCAGGTGCCGCTTTTAATTTATTAATTAGTTTTATCAACGCAGCTCACAATACCAGTTCTTACTCGCCATGCGCCAGAAAAGCACTATTAGGCTAAACCATGGTAAAGTCTCGCTTTTCAAAGGCGGGCGTTACCACACAAGAAACCAAGACAAAATCACCACGGGACACCACGGCGCTTTGCCACATATTGCGCGGAATGTGGGCGTGCAGTGCTTCGCCACGGTGCAAATTACAGCCTAAATCAATCGTTTGGTAAGGCGCCTTTTCCGCTTTATCGGCTAAGGAGAGCGCCAGCGTACCACCCGCTTGCCACAGCCACACTTCGTCGCTGCGTAGCTTGTGCGGGCGGGACAGTTCCCCCTTTTTCAATAGATAATAGATTAGGCTAGAGGCATGCCGCCGCCCTATAACACCTTGCGGCAGGCTGCTTTGTGGCAAGTAAAGGTCACTTCGCCAGATATCTGCATACCAGCCGCCTTCAAAATGGGGCTTCATCTTTAGTTTTTCAATGTAATAATCGGCGCTGTGGGTCACAGATAACGTCCTTTAGTTATTTGAATAGCTTTTCAATCAAGCGGTAGCCGTCTTCAACAAAGGCGCCTTTGCCGCATTCCGTCTCGGTGTATTTTTCAGCGAGGCTGTCTGCGTCTTGGGTGCTGTCAAAAATCAAATATGGAACGGGGTCGGCGTCGTGCCCCCGCGTGGCGGTTAATGTTTTGTGGTCAGATAGCAGTAAAATGCGGTACGGCTCATCTAGCTTGTCTAATTCTTCTAAGAGCGGCTTCATCGTCAGGCTGTCAAAATTTTCTATGGCTTGCAGTTTACCCTTTAAGTCACCGTTGTGGGTGCATTCGTCCGGCGCTTCTACATGCAGCACGGCGAAATCATTACCATCTTGCTGCAGCTTTTCTGCCACCGCCAGTGCCTTGCCCTGGTAATTGGTGTCCAGCTCGCCGGTGGCACCGTCCACTTTGATGTAATCCAGCCCCGCCAAGGTGCCGATGCCCCGTACCAGCGGCACCGCACTTACCGTAAAGCCGCCGTGGTTGTATTTTTCGCTAAAGCGCGGCAATTCAATGGCGGTGCCTTCCGCCCAAAACCACAGCCCGTTTGCGGGAAGTTTGCCCGCTTCTTTGCGCTTTTGGTTAACCGGGTGCCCTTCTAAAAAGGCGTTGGCAACCCGCATCATTTCTTTAAGTGCTTCAGCGGTGGCGTTACCTTTTGGCAAAAGTGGGGCCGCCTTTTCACCTAAGTGTTCATGGGGCGGCGCCATCTCAAGACCGTCCAGCGAGCCTTCACGTTGCACCGCAATGTGCCTAAAAGAAGGGCTTACATGTATGGTAGTGCCACTTTGCTTTGTAAGATCGGTAAAAGGGCGGTGCACAAGCAAGGCGTCCATCAGCGCAAGGGCGTCGTCTGCTTCAACGGAATCACCGTTGTGCGAAAGTATCTTTTTATCTTCAAACGCCGCCGCGTCATCCAAGCTGACCATATTGCAGCGGTAGGCAATTTCACCGGGATTGACGTGAATATCTGCCCCTGCCGCCTCCAGCGGTGAGCGCCCGGAGAAAAACTCTTTGGGGTTGTAACCCATAATGCTTAAAATGGCGGTGTCACTCCCGGGTTCCATGCCCATAGGCACGGTGCGCACAGCACCCACTTGGCTGCGCTTTGCCAGTTCGTCAATCGTCGGCTTATTCGCCACTTCAAGCGGGGTTTTGCCGCCCAACTCATCAACAGGGTTATCTGCCATGCCATCGCCAATTGCAATAATATATTTCAATGTAATCTCCCTAACTGTTTATTATTTATCTTCTATAAATATAAAACAATTTATCTTTTTATGCAATGCGCGGCGGGCGGCGGACCCAAATTAAGTGCCTATTTCAACTTGATTTTTACCGCCCTATCCAGTATACTATTTGAGTAATGAACAATAATTCTAGCGCATTGAGCGCTGTTTTGCATACGGAAGGCGGGTCCTGTGCGACGGGACGCCGCGAACCATGTCAGGCGGGGGACCGAGCAGCATTAAGTGGATGTTCCTGTGTGCCGCAGACACTCCTGCCTTTCGTATGCAAAGCAGCGCCTTGTTCATTCTAATAGTACTTTTAAGGAGTGGGTTGTTTGTACCGCGCTTTATACCGCAAGTGGCGGCCGCAAAAATTTAGCGATGTCATTGGGCAAAAGCCTATTGTCACCGCCTTAACCAATCAAATTGAAGCGGGGCGTGTTGGCCACGCTTATCTTTTTACCGGCTCACGAGGGACCGGTAAAACAACCTGCGCAAAAATATTTGCCAAAGCGGTTAACTGTGAAACCCCCGTTGATAACGAGCCATGCGGCAACTGCACCTGTTGCCAAGGCATTGACGACGGCAGCGTGCTGGACGTGGCGGAAATTGACGCCGCCTCGAACAACAGCGTAGACGACATTCGCGATTTGCGCGATGAGACCGCCTACCGCCCCAGCCACTGCCAATATAAAGTATACATCATAGACGAAGTACATATGCTGTCTACCGCGGCGTTTAACGCCTTGCTAAAAATATTGGAAGAGCCGCCCACCCACGTTATTTTCATTTTGGCGACGACGGAAATCCACAAAGTACCGGCAACGGTCTTATCCCGCTGCCAGCGGTTTGACTTTGCGCGTATAGACAGCACGCTGATTACAGAGCGGCTGCAACACATTGCATCGCAAGAAGATTTTACGCTAGAGCAACCCGCCGCCGAGCTTATCGCCCGTTTGGCAGATGGCTCCATGCGGGACGCCTTGTCACTGCTGGACACCTGTGCCGGCACCAGCAACCAAATTGACGAAGCGCTGGTACGCAGCTTGGCCGGCGTAACCGACCGCAACTATCTCTTTACCATCAGCGACGCCACCACCGAACAAAACGTACCGGTGCTTTTACAGGAGATTTCTAGCCTGCACCGGCAATCGATAGATATTAAACGGCTGACGGAAGAGCTCATCTTTCATTACCGCAACTTTTTACTTGCCCTTTCACAGCCGGACGGCAGCCTGCTTGGCGCCCTTTCCGGGAGCGAAAAAGAAAGGTACCTTGCCGCCGCCAAAACGATGCACCAAAGTGACGCTATTGCCGCGGTACGCCGCCTTGCCACCGCACTGGACAGCATGGGTAAATCAACCGACCCGCGCATCGAGCTGGAGCTGGCGCTTTTTGAGCTGGCGGGCTACACCGGCGCCGCCACACCGCAACCGGCAGAAACCGCCGCGGTAAAAACACAGACGGCACCCCGCACCGAACCGCAAAAGACGGCGGCGACAAAACCTGCCCCGTCCTCTGTTGCCACAGCGAAAGACACAGCAGAACAAACAGTAGAAAATACCGTAGAAGATACCCCGTCTGCTGTTAAAGCTGAAAAGGTGGCGACAGAACAATTGGCAAAAAAAGCCGAAGAAACCGCCACCCCCACCCAACCCACTGCTGACAAGGCGGACAAAACGGCGGCACCCGAAAAAGAAGCAGACACTGCCGCCACACCGCAAAGCACTGCCACCGACGGCATTGCCATGCTTTTTGACGACTGGCCGAAGGTGCTGCAACGTATGGCGGAAGAAGACAAAATGCTCTACGGGTTTATGGAAAATACCCAAGCCTATTATGACGGACGCTACATGCTGATAGACGGCGGTGATGTCTTTTTAACGTATATGCGAGAATCAGAAGACGCGGCACAAACCATTAAGAGAATTATTCACGAGGTAAGCGGCATCAGTTGCGCCATCGGTCCCTACAATAAAGAAAAACAGCAAAAAAAGATAAAGTCCGCACACGACACACTCGGAGAATTAGAGGCACGCGGTGCCCCTATTGAGTATATCTAAGGAGGACATTTCAAATGAAAGCGAGAATTCCCAAAGGTTTTGGCAAACAAAACCTCAACAACATGATGCAGCAAGCCCAGCAAATGCAGCAACAGCTTGAAGTAAAACAAGCAGAACTAGAAGAAACGGAGTATACGGTAAGCGGCAGCGGTGACTTGGTTGAAATAACCATCATGGGCAGCTACGACGTAACCGCCGTACGCATTAAGCCAGAGCTGGTGCAAGAAGACGATATTGAAATGCTTGAAGATATTTTAGGCGCCGCTTTTAACGACGCGGTGCGCACCGTTAAAGAAGCCGCCGAAAAAGAAATGGGCGAAATCTCCGGCGGTTTGGATATCCCCGGTTTAAACCTCTAAACAATACATTCACAGGTAAAGGTGACAATTTATGAGCGCAAACGCAGCGCCTTTAGAAAGGCTTATTGAACAATTTGCAAAGCTGGACGGCATTGGGCGCAAAAGCGCTTCTCGCCTTGCCTACCAAGTTTTGGAAATGGACAAACAAGAGGCCTTGGAATTTGCAAAAACCATAGCCGACGCCCACAGCCTTATCGGGCGTTGTGATATTTGCCAAAATTTCAGCGAAAAAGAAATCTGCCCTATTTGTAACGACACCGAGCGCGACCGCGGTATTATATGCGTGGTGGAAACGCCGCGTGACGTAACCGCTTTTGAGCACACAAGAGAATACGACGGACTGTACCATGTGTTGCACGGACTTATTTCCCCCACCGAAGGCATTGGCGCTGAACAGCTAACGGTGCATCAACTTTTAAAGCGTTTGGAAGACGGCACCGTTACCGAGGTGGTTATGGCAACCAACCCCACCGTAGAGGGTGAAGCCACCGCCATGTACCTTGCCCGTTTAATTAAACCGTTGGAAATAAAGGTAACCCGTTTAGCGTATGGTTTGCCGGTTGGCGGCAACCTTGAATACGTTGACGATGTGACGCTACACCGTGCCCTGAAAGGGCGCGGCGAGATGTAGCCACATTGACATTTCACCGTTAAAACGATACAATAAAGACAGGAGAGAGCAGCGTGGCAAACAATTACAAAAACATTGCCATCAACCGCAAAGCACGCCGAGAATACCACATTCTTGAAGGTTTTGAAGCCGGTATCGAGTTGGTTGGCACCGAAGTGAAAAGCATTCGCCAAGGCGCCGTTAACTTAAAAGACGCGTGGGCTGAAATTCAAAATGGCCAGCTATATTTGCTTGGTATGCATGTTTCTCCCTATGAGCACGGCAACATCTTTAACCGAGACCCAATCAGAAAGCGCCGTTTGCTAATGCATAAAAGAGAAATTTTACGGCTTGACCATCAAATGAAAACAAAAGGGCTTACCCTTATTCCGTTAAAGCTGTACTTTAAAAATTCTTTTGTTAAAGTAGAACTCGCCTTGGCAAAAGGCAAAAAATTGTACGACAAACGCGCCGACGACGCTAAAAGAGACGCCCAGCGCGACATTGACAGAGCGCTGAAGTCTCGCTAACAGGGCCCCCAGCCACCAAACCTTATAATACTGTTTTATATGGGGATGCAATGGTTTCGACAGGGAGGCGAAAGTAGGAGTAGCGGGTAGTGGTGTGGTCACACTATAACTGCCACAAAACAATAAAGAACAATAATACTGTTCACAACAGCAACACTGTTGCTGTTGCAGCTTAATTAGATAGCTGCCGTCCGCCCCGTTCTACCGCGAAACGGGACCCGGGCGTCATTTAAGCGGTGAACGTGAACACCCTTAAGCTTTGCGGGGTGTCATGAATTTATGAAGCTACCGAAGCAGCAGCTTGTTTGCCGGCTTGCTGCGTAGGGAATATTTGTAGGCGAACTGCACCCGGAGAGACTCCCATGGACCCCTTTTTGGACACGGGTTCGATTCCCGTCATCTCCACCACCTATACAAAACCCAAACTTGGTTTTAAACTGAGTTTGGGTTTTTTGTTTGCTCGGCGTCATTTTATACACCCTCCCCACCATTGTTCCTTTATATTTCCACTTATAATCTTTATCGGTTTCTCAGCACCGTGTAAATAAAGCAACACAAATTAAGAGGTTTATCGGTCTCATCTCGGCGGTATGTCAGCTTTTTCCTTCCCTACAAATTGACTGTTGCTCGTTCATATAATAACATAGGGTTAAGCAACGCCATTATTAACAAGCCGCCGCACGCTCTATTTCAAAGTGCGGCACGCTAATATAAACCACAAAGGGTGATTGGGTTGGCGCAACTGCAGCAAATGAAAGACAAATGGGCTGGCTTTCATCAAGACATAAATCGCTTAAACGGGTGCAACCCTGCCATTAAAAAAAGCTGGCTTAAAAGCCGAAAGTTGGGCGTTTCCCCAAGAACAGCAGTGCCTGAAAAACTCTCTTCCCCTGCCTTTGAAAAAACCAAGGCCGACACCAAGCGGCTCTATGTTTTGGGCGGTAGCATAATCTCATCCCTTGTTTCTAATTCCAACATCAACGGCTTAGGCGCCATGATTTTTGATAAAAACGGCTGCCTTTTGTCACTTCACGGTGACGACACTTTTCATCACGATGCAAAGAATAACCACTTCATGGTATCCACCCTGTGGGATGAGGAAGCAATTGGTTGCAACGCTGTTTCACTCGGGATGGAAACACTTATGCCGGTAGAGCTGCGCGGCGAAGAAAACTACGCTGAATTTCTAATCGGTAGAGACTACGCCTACTGCCCTATTAAACTGGAGCACAGTGAACTTATCGGCGGTCTTTTACTTACCGCACCCCGCACTGCAAAACCGGTTAGTCTGTTGCAAATGGCGCTGGCTTTCGCCCGCCCCATTGAACTGCAATTCTTCTGGTTTGTTGCCGTTATTGCAACCGGTAACTTTACCGACGGCACCGGTCTTTTAACAGTGGAACAATCCAACAATCAAAATCGGTTGCTTATCTGCAGCGACGAAGTGGTAAGAATGCTTGGCTTGCCGCAAGGCGACTATTTTTATGAACACCTTGAAAATATTATCGAAGACATTCCTGAAAACAAACGCTTTTGGGACATTGTGCGCACCGACGAAAAGATTTTTGACGAAGAGGTCCCTTTGACGGTTGGCGGCAAGCAAATTTATGTAAGCCTAAGTGTTACTTTTTTAAAAGAAGAAAAATTTCATATGCACGGCAAAAATATTCGGATGGATTCCATCAAGCGAATCAACCGCTTAATTTCACGCTACGCCGGCAACGCCGCCCGCTATAGTTTTGCAGACTTTTTGGGAAACAGCCCCCCGGTACAGCAACTTATTAAGACAACAAAAGCCGCTTCCACCACCGACTCCAACATATTACTGCAGGGTGAAAGCGGCGTTGGCAAAGATATTATTGCGCAAGCTATGCACAACAATTCCAACCGTAAAAACCGCCCTTTTGTGGTGGTTAACTGCGCCGTTTTCTCTAAAGAGCTGATCGCGAGCGAGCTTTTCGGCTATGAAAGCGGCGCCTTTACCGGCGCAAGAAAAGATGGCGCCATCGGTAAATTTGAGCTAGCGCAAAATGGCACGCTCTTTTTAGATGAAATCGGCGATATGCCGCTTGACCTGCAGGCGGTATTGCTACGTGTTTTAGAAGAAAAGCGGTTTACCCGCGTTGGCGGCAACCGTGTGGTAGAGGTGGACGTGCGCATTATTGCCGCCACCAACACACAGCTACAGCGACGCATTGCAGACGGGCTATTTAGAGAAGACCTTTTCTACCGTCTTGGTATTGTACGTATCAACATTCCCCCGCTGCGCGACCGCGGCGACGACATCTTGCTGCTTGCCAATCACTTTATTAACTTGATTTGCGAGCGGCTTAATAAACCAACCGCCTCTTTAACCGCCAGCGCAAAATCTTTTATAGCCAGCTACCAATGGCCGGGAAACGTGCGGGAATTGCAAAATCTGCTGGAAGGCATACTAAACACAAGCGATAAAGACACCATTGAAGTGGAAGATATCTTACGCTATTTAGGCTACACCACAACCGATAGCGGCATTAAGCACATTGTCTCCAGCCGAGAGCTACCAACGGGTAACGACGCCTCCGATATATACGATGAGCGCAGCATTTTAATTGAAGCGCTGCGGCAAAACCACAACATTAAAACCAAAGCGGCGCAATCAATCGACATGCCAATCAGTACTTTTTATCGCAGACTTAAAAAACACGGCTTGTTTTAGCGGCCCACTTTGGCTCATTTTGAGTCATTTTAGTTCAGTTTGATCCATTTTGGCTCACTTTGGTTCCTTTTTAGGTACCAGCTTAGTGGTTATACATTAAAAATCACATAATAGCGCAATAGATTAACATGGCCCAAGCTTTCCGTTAGTTATTAACGGTACGCTTGGGTCGTTTTTAACATATAAGATTAAATAACTTGGTGATAGGTACAAATTATTACTCTATCTGCATTTTTGGCACCTACTTTGCTATATATAACAGTAGACAGCTGTTTCTAAATACATAGCGAGTGGAGGAGTTTGCATGAACGAGGTTATTACCGTATTGGAAGAAAGTAAGATTAACAACGAGTACGTTGAAGATTGGGTTGAAAGCGGCAAAAAAACGATGGGTACCATCTGCTGCCATGTGCCGGAAGAAATAGTGCACGCCGCCGGTATGTTACCGGTGCGGTTGCGGGCAACAGGTTGCACCGCCGACGCCGATGCGCAAACGTGGATGTCTCCTTTTTCTTGCAGTTTTGCAAGAAGCACATTGCAATATCTGATGGATGGTAAATACGACTTTTTAGACGGGCTGATATCGTCAGACGGTTGCTTGATGGCAGGACGCATTTACGATAACTGGCGGTACATCAATGACACCATTGAATCCACCGACGATTATTATGTGCGCATGGTGGCGGTGCCACGCATCATCAACCGGCACACCAAAAATTTCTTTGCAGAGCACCTTGAGCAACTGGTTGAAGATTTAGAAGGCATTGCAGACAAAGAAATTACCAACGAAGATATTATTCAGTCCACCAAGCTATACAACGAAACCCGCGCTTTAATAAGAGAGCTCTTCTCTTTAAGCAAAGGTGATAAACCGTTGATAACCGGCGCCGAACGGTTGAAAATAATTATGGCGGGCATGTCTATCCCAAAAGAAGAATACAACACCATGCTAAGAGACTACATAGACCATATCAAGGAACGCAACGCCGTTCAAAAATCCCGCGCCAGAATTATGGTTATCGGCAGCGCCATTGACGACCCTGAATATTTCAAGGTAATTGAAGACACCGGCGCTTTGGTGGTTACCGACTACACCTGCTACGGCAGCCGTTATTTATATGAACCGGTTGAGCTGGACGAAGAAAACGTCCTTGCTTCGCTGGCTGAAAACTATATGGTGCGCCCCGTTTGCCCCAGAATGACCGACATAAGGCCTGAAATACATGAATCGATATTTAACATGATACGCGATTTTGACGTTGACGGCGTGATTTTTTCTCAGCTTCAATACTGCGAAGTGTGGGGTGCCGAGATGCTGTTTTTCCACGACAAGTTTAAAGAGAAAAGCATCCCTATTCTTTCTTTGGAAAGAGAAGAAATCATGACCAACATCGGTCAACTATCTACCCGCGTTGAAGCGTTTGTAGAAATGCTTGAATCATAAAATTAATCAGGAGGTACCTTATGTCTGGAAAATTTAATTTAATTGAAAGAATATATGAAGAATCAAAGTCAAGGGCAGAACACGTTGCGGAAAAATACCCCGAACGCAGCTGGGCTTTTGATGTGCAAAAAGTATTTTGGAGTGAAATATACAATGCCAAAGAAATGGGAAAACCGCTTATCTTTATGAGTGGCTGCGCCCCCGTTGAACTTATGTATGCGTTCGACTGCGTGCCCATTTTGATGGACTCCATCTCATCGTGGATTGCCACCCAGCCCGACCTTTCTGCCAAATATGTGGACGAAGCGCAAAAATACGTGCCGGACACAATGTGCGGCATAGACAAGGTGCCCATCAGCGCCATGCTGCTGGGTGACCTGCCCGCCGAACAGTTTGATGCCGGCATGTACACCACCGTCCCCTGTGACTCGTCCCGCGCCTCTTACCCCGCCATTGCCGATATGGTGGATGGCCCCTCCATCTGTTTTGACATTCCCTTCCAAAAAGATGACATGGGCTACAATTATATGGCAAGCCAATTTCAAGACGCCATCACTTTTTTAGAGGATTTAACTGGCAAGAAGATGGACTGGGATAAATTTGAAGAAGTGGCAGAGCTTTCCAATAACATTAACATTTACATGAAAAAGATAGCCGACCTAAGAAAAAACACGCCTTGCCCACTGCCGGGCAGCATGCTTTTCTTAAACCAGATGATACCGGTAATGGTTGGCAACAAAGCCATGCTTGAATCGCTCGAATTGCAATATGAAACCGCCAACTACCTGGTTGAAATGGGCATTGGTGCAGTGCCGGAAGAAAAACACCGCATTCTATGGCTACAAAATATGCTGTGGAGCGACCTTGGCATATTAAACTGGCTTGAAAGAGAGCATAACGCCATTGTTGTGATGGAAGCTTTTGGCTACCAAGAGGGCCATCTTTTTGAAGACGCCACCGACCCCGACCAGGTTCTTTACGACCTTGCCGTAAAAAGTTTAGCGATTCCGATGATTCATGGCTCTTCCGGTCCGGTTGAAGACTACCTTAATTTAGTTGACGGCATCACAGAAAGTTACGACATTAACCTTTCAATGAACGTCGGTCATGTTGGCTGCAAGCATTCGTGGGCTGTGGCGAAAATCGTGACCGACTTTGTTCAAGAAAAATATGGCATTACCACCCTCTCGCTGGACGTTGACGCAGTTGACTCTCGCTACAAAAAGAGCGACGAAATTAAAGAAAAGATAAACGAATACATGGATACCGTCGCAAACATATCCTAGAGTTATACAACGCAACATATTGCCATTTTAAAACAGTTGATTAAACCCGGCCGCCCAGTTATAAGAAATCTCAAAATAATCCGGTACAAAAAAATAATAACATTCTTAGCATTTTACTGAAACACACCTGTTTTCTCATACTCTTAACTGCACGCTAGCCGCGTTCTAAATAACTTCAGCCTAGCCATTGTTATAAGTGGCTGGGCTGAAGTTATTTTCATTTACAAAATAATAAAAAGGTAAATCCGGTTGCAACTAATATTAATCTGTCTGCGGTTTTACACACAGCTTATTTGCTGCACCTTATTTGGAGAAAAAATTATTACAAACACACAAATACTATAAACCACCAACTGCAAAGTGGTTTCACCTTACGAAAATCGACTTAAAACCACCCGAAACCTCCTCTGGCGAAAAAGCGACCGACTTTACAGTGGATTTAGCTCAAGTAAAGCTATTCCACTTGTCGCTCCACCTCGCACCCTTTCCGACGTAAAGGTTTTTTACTTCACCGTTTTTCCACTCTTTTCCTATGATTGCCGGGGTCTTCATGGTTAAAATATGGTCACCTAAAGAAACTTTATTTGCTATTTGTTTAAACACTAACCTTTGTGTCTTATAAAACACTCACCCACAATCTATTGCGGTCAGCCGATGTTTTTCCACCTTTTCCGTCTGCTTCAAGCGTGTTTTACGTTAATTTTTCGGTTGATTTTCCGTATTATATACGTTAAAATAAGGTACACTAATGAAAAGGCTTCTCTATATGGAGGTTAATATATATGTATACTAATAATGCTAATTTAAACGATAAACCCTATAAAGGCTACTCTTTACCTTTACGCCTTATAGCGATGCTTTGTGCCACTGTGCTCTTTTTGTCTTTGTCTTTTGTGGTGGTAAGCGCTGAAACACCGCAGGAAAAATACGACCGATTAAAGAAAGAGCTGGATTCTATCTCGTCGCAAATTACAACCAACAAAAATGACAAAGCTGTCGCTGAAAAGTTGCAGACCACTTTAAAACAGGAAGAAAAGATTGTAACCGACCTGATTGCAATGAACCAAAAAGAGGTCTCTGATTATGAAAAAGAGCTGGAGAAAAAGCAAAAACAAATAGAGAAAAAGCAGCTTGATTATAAAGAATCAGAAGAGCTTTTTCAGCAACGTATTGTGGCCATCTACCAAATGAATAACGCCAGCGTTTTGTCCAGCGTTTTGGCGGTGAAAAACTTTAGCGATTTTTTCCAGATGATAGACGCCATGACCCTCATCTCTAAAAACGACACCACCCTTCTCACCGAGTTGCAAAAACAAAAAGAAGACTTGGAAGAAGAGCAAAAAGAAATTGATGACGTTCTAAAAAAGCTGGATACCTCTTATAATGAGTTGAACAGCAACGCTGATACACTGGCTTCCAACATACAAGCCCAAGACCAACAGATCACTAAAAATGAAGCAGCGCTGAAAGTAAACGAAACCGCCTTTGGTTACACCCAAGAAGAAGCCAACAGAGCCCATCAAGAAATGTTGGATTTTTCTAATAGCTTAGGTGGTGCAGGCAGCTCCCCCGGCGAAGGCATTCCCGATGCCGGCGGAGGCACAGGTGGCGGCAACACCGGCGGCGACACTGGTGGTGGTAACACTGGCGGCGGTAACACCGGCGGCGACACTGGTGGAGGTAACACCGGCGGCGGACAAACACAGGGCAGCGTTCATGTTTGGCCGGTACCGGCATCACGCCGTATCACCTGCCACTTTGGCGCTAAAGACCCGAACGGCAACCCGCATCTAGGCATGGACATTGGCGCTCCGATGGGCACCCCCATTGTGGCGGCAGGCAACGGCAGAGTTATCTTTGCCGGCTGGCACAACAGCTACGGCAACTACATTGTAGTGGACCACGGCAACGCCGTAAAAACACTTTACGCACACTGCAGCCAGCTGCTTGTTGGCTACGGCGCAAGCGTTAGCGCGGGCAGCACCATTGCGCTGGTTGGCAGCACCGGGTTTTCTACCGGACCGCACCTGCACTTTGAAGTAAACGTTAACGGCGTGCGCCACAACCCATATAATTATGTAGGTTAATCTATAACACAAAGAAACCACCTTCCATTGAGGTAAGGTGGTTTCTTTTATCATTTATTGCGTTCAATCTTACTTATACTTTTATTATCTGCAAGCCTGTGGTAAAATATGTTTGCAACAAAAATAAGAAGGTGAAACCTTGTATAAAAATATTGTTTTTGACCTTGGCGGAGTTGTCGTGGATTACAAGCCAAAAGATTTTTTGGTGGAGATGTTTTTCCACAAACGCACCGAAAAGGTTCTATATGAGCTGGTTTTTAACAGCGATGAATGGAAAAGGCTCGACCGCGGTGAAATTACGTTCCGCGAAGCGAGGCAGCGCTTTATGAGAAAGGCAGAGCGCTACAACGTAACTTTTGAGATGGAAGCGCTGCTGAACAGCTGGACAAAAATGCTGTCCACCCGCACCGCCACCGTTAAATTGATGCGTCTTTTTAAGAAAAAAGGGTTTAGGCTCTATTACCTTTCTAACATTTCTTACCAAGGGCTGTCGGTGTTGATGAAAAAAGATTTCTGGCCTCTTTTTGACGGCGGTGTCGCCTCGTGCGAGGCGGGCGTTGCAAAGCCGGACGAAGCCATCTACAATGAGCTAATTGAGCGTTACCATCTAATTCCCGAACAAACCATCTTTATCGATGACGTTAAAGAAAACGCTGAATCGGCTTTTCTTACCGGCATTACCGGCATTCAGTTTTTAAACGTGCACAACCTGTGCGAAATGCTCTTTACCTACGGCGTAGATATTGAAGCCTAGTGCGTAGGTGCTTTTAAAGCTGCACCACCGTAACGCCATCCCCGCCTTCACCGTATTCACCCAGCCGATAGCTTTTAACGCTGCGATGGCTGCGCAGGTGTTGGTCTATGGCAGAGCGAAGTGTGCCGGTGCCCTTGCCGTGAATAATATAAACCGTTTCATGCCCACTTAAGACGGCGTCATCGAGGAAGCGGTCGGCCTCTAAGATGGCTTCTTCCACCGTTTTACCAAGCAGGTTTAATTCACTGTTAGACGTACGGGCCGTAAATTTACGTTTTGATTGAGAAGGTTGCTGCGAAGCAGCCTTCTCTTTTTGCTGCTGTTTTTTCTCTTTTGGCAGCGCCGCCAGCCTATCCAGCGGCAACGTTGTACGTATGGCGCCGATACGCAGCTCCACTTGGTCGGAGCGGTCGGGCGCCGAGGTAACCATCGCTACTTTGTTCATGTCGGGCAAAAACACTTGTTGCCCCTCTTTAACGGTGGTTAGTTTTTTATAATCACGCTCCTGCGGCTGCTTGCCAAAATCTTCATCGTCATATAAGTCGCTCGCTTCGCGGCGTGCAATTTGCCGGGCACGGCGGGTGCGCTTAGCGTTGCCGTCTCTTTTCTCTTTTTCAATGCTTTTTAATTCATCCAGCAAATCGTAGGCTTCGGTTTGCACTTGGTCTGAAAGCTCTTTGGCTTTAAGCCGTGCTTCCTCCAGCTCTTTTTCACCTTGCCGTACCAATTGTTCTTTTTGTTTTCGCGCTTGCTTTAATTGCTCATCGGCTGATTCTTTAAGCGATTCTATCTGCTTTTTCTGCTCTTCAAGCACCAGTTTCATATCGTCCAACTCGGCAACCACCGCTTCAAAACGGCGCTGTTCGCCCGACATGTGGCGCTTTGCATTTTGAATAATATCATGAGATATGCCATATTTTTCGCCAATTAAAAAGGCGTTACTTCGCCCCGGTGTGCCGATGTTGAGGCGGTAGGTTGGGCGCAGCGTTTTTAAATCAAACTCACTGCCGGCGTTTTGGATACCCTCTGTTTCAAGGGCGTACATTTTAAGTTCGGCGTAGTGGGTGGTTGCCATAACCCGCGCGCCGCCGGCACGCAGCTCTTCTATAATGGCAATGGCCAGCGCCGCCCCTTCGGCGGGGTCGGTGCCGGCGCCCAATTCGTCTAAAAGAACAAGGCTTTTGCTGTTTACTTGTTTGAGAATGCCGGTGATGTTTTGAATGTGCCCTGAAAAGGTGGAAAGACTTTGCTCAATGCTTTGCTCGTCCCCTATGTCGACTAAAAAGGAGCCAAAAACACCGACGACGGAATTTTCATGGGCGGGGATTAAATAGCCCATC
>CAYZSR010000019.1:17996-19959 GCA_964479715.1 uncultured Oscillospiraceae bacterium
TGCGCCATGGCGCAAAGCAAACCGACGGTTTTCAGCGTGACGGTTTTACCCCCTGTGTTGGGCCCGGTTATAATTAAAGTGTCGTAGCTTTTGCCAAGCTCTACGTCAATGGGCACAACGGTTTTTTGCTCTAGCAAAGGGTGGCGTGCTTCAATAAGTGAGAGCATCGGCTCGTCGCTGATGGTTGGCAGTGCCGCGTTCATTTGATACGCTAGTTCGGCTTTGGCTACCCGTTTATCAATGGCAAGCATCGCTTGGTAGCTGGCGTCAAAGAAAGGTTTATGCTCGGCCAGTTGGTTGGTGTAATTGCTTAAAATTCTATCAATTTCACCGGTTTCTTGGTTTCTAAGCTGCATAATTCTGGCGTTGGCGTCCACCACGGTGGTCGGCTCAATAAAAAGCGTGCCGCCGCTGGATGAAACGTCATGAATCACGCCGCTAATCTGGTTGCGGTATTCCGCTTTAACCGGCACCACAAAACGCCCATCACGGATGGATACAATCGGCTCTTGCAGATAAGTTTGTTTGCTGGGGCTTTTGATTAACGAATCAAGCCGGTCACGGATGGAGCTTTCCGTCGCGCGTATGCGGCGGCGGATGGAGTACAGCTCGTTGCTGGCGGTGTCTGCCATTTCTTCAGGTGATAAAATATTGGTGGCAATGCTTTTTTCAAGCGCCTTTTCTGCCGTCAGTGAATAGAATAAATCATCCACGGTAGTGGCCTCGCGGTCGGTTTCAACGCTGAACCACCCCACCAGCTGGTTGATATTGCGCAGCGCTTTGTTCACCTGCAGCAGCTCGCCCATTGATAAAATGCCGCCTTTAGAGGCAAGGCTTACCGCCTCTTTGGCGCCATCGCACGCGGTGATGCGCGGGTTGCCGTTGGTTATCATTAAAATGGCAACATCTTTGGTTTGGCGTAGCGCAAGGCGCACGTCGTTGGTGTGGGTAAACGGCGCTTCTTGTTGCAGGCTTTCTTTGGTTTCGCTGCAAGCGGCGTATTCCACCGCTTTATCTATTACTTTATATAATTCTAATGTATCCAGATATTTTTGGGTCATAACATTCCAATCTATTGGTGTAAAATAGTGTTCAAATAATCCAAGGTGCGGGGCGGGTAGTCCAGTTGATAAAGCAGGTAGCGCTCGGTAATATGCGCCAGCTCTTGCAGCGCTTCCGGCGGAATGGAAAAATTGAAAAGCTGCTGCGGCTCGGCGTAAATGATAAATTGCATCGCCTTTAGAACGACCACATCGATGTTGGCGGAAAGGTTGCGCTCGGCGGCGCAGTCGCTGCAATAAAGCACGCTGTTCGCCACATCAAAAGCACATCCTTTACCCGCCGCACAGCCGCACCCGACGCAGCCGCTAATCTCCGGCATAAAGCCCGTTTCAGACAAGGTGCGCAGCTCAAAAACCGCTTTTACAAGCAGTGGTTCCCGCTTTTTTTCAGCCAGCAGATAAAAACAGTTCAGCGCCAGTTGCAATAGCACTGCCCCTTCGTCGCCGCTGGGGTAAAAGGTTTGAAGCAACTCGGCAATATAAGCGGCAAGCGAAATGCCGTCTAACGTATCACGCAGCCCGAAAAACATCTCTATCGTGGTCGCTTCGTCCGCCCAGTAGAGATTTTTCCCTTTGCGCAGCGTCCACTCGGAAAAAGCGAACAGCTCCGACGCGCTAAAGAGTTTGTTGTTGGGGCGCATACCGCCCCTTATGAAAACCGACACAATGCCGTGTTTTTCGGTTAGTAGCGTTATAATACGGTTCGATTCCCCAGTTTTAACCTGACGGAGAACCAAACCGTTATCGGTAAATTTCATGAGTAAGTCATCCTTCAATCAACGGGCTTGTACGTTAGATAAAGCCCAACTGTAACACCTGTTGTTCGTTGTCGCGCCAGTCCGGCAATACCTTTACCCAGCTTTGCAGATACACAGGAAAACCGAAGTACCGCTCGATATCTT
>CAYZSR010000020.1:0-19661 GCA_964479715.1 uncultured Oscillospiraceae bacterium
GAAAGGTTGCATCAGTCGGCATAAAGCCTAAAAAATCCGCCAAAAGGCAAGTATTATTGTACATTAATTGCGTTTAAGCGCATTATAAGATATTATAGAAGTGACATAGGTATTCTATATAAGCGCCGAGGTAACGCAACACGCCAATAAGGAAACAGGAGTTTAGATATGGATTTTTTAAAGAATGCCTACTACCGTACCTTCCAAGCAATATTTAACGTAGGGGCGCGCGCCCTGCCGTGGCGTAAAGCAATACGGGTAGAAGGGGCGGGCAGCATCCGCCACATCCCACGTATTTTGCGGCTGCGCCAAGCGTTTAAGCCGCTTGTTGTAACCGACAAAGGGCTTGTCGACGCCGGCATTGTACCGCGCATTTTGGAAATATTAGACCACGCCGGCGTGCCCTATTCTCTTTATAATGCGGTGCTGCCAAACCCCGATGTGGACACCGTCAACGCCATCCAGCAACAATATTTCCGCGACGGGTGCGACAGTTTTATCCCCATCGGTGGCGGCTCCCCCATCGACGCCGCCAAAGCCGCCGCGGCACGGGTGGTTAAACCCAACCGCACTGTAAACCAGCTGGGCGGTTTGCTCACGGTACGCCGCCGCATTCCACTTATGATTGCGGTACCCACCACCGCCGGCACCGGCAGCGAGACCACCATCGCCGCCTTGATTACCGACCCTGAAACGCACCATAAATACGCCATTATGGACATTTCTCTTATCCCAATGTACGCCGTTTTAGACCCGGAGCTTACCGTCGGTTTGCCGCCACACTTAACGGCAACCACCGGCATGGACGCTTTAACCCACGCTGTTGAAGCCTACCTCTGCTGGACGTACGGCACCACCGAGAGTATCGGCTTTGCAAAAGACGCCGTAGCGCTCATTATGAAGAACCTTGAAGAAGTGTATCAAAACGGCGACAACATCAAGGCCCGCGGCAACATGTTGCTGGGCGCCTACAAGGCAGGCTTCGCCTTTACACGGGCGGGGGTTGGCAACGTGCACGCGGTAGCCCACACGCTGGGCGGTTTGTATGACACGCCGCACGGCCATGCCAACGCCGTTATTTTACCTGTTGTGCTGCGTGATTACGGCAGTGCGGTGCACCAAAAACTTGCCGAACTTGCCAGGCTTTCTGACGTATCAGACAGCGCTGACGACGCCGTCGCCGCCAACGCTTTTATCGAAAAAATTGAAGCGATGAATGCACGGATGGGCATTGACGATAAATTTGATTTTATTAAAGACGAAGACATACCGCAAATGATAAAGTGGGCAAAAGCTGAAACCAACCCGCTTTACCCGGTACCGGTTATATACAATGACGCCCGCTACGAGGCGATTATACAAGCTATACGGAAGTGAGAATAACATGGCATACCACATCACCGGCGATTGCACCGGCTGTACCTTATGCGCCAGAACCTGCCCCGTTTTTGCAATAGAGGGAGAGCGCAAAACACGCCACGTTATCAACGAGGCACGCTGCGTTGAGTGCGGTGTTTGCGGGCGCCTTTGTGCCTTTGGCGCCGTGCAAGACGCCGCAGGTAACACGGCGCAAAGGGTAAAACGCACCGACTGGCCAAAACCCGCCATCAACACGGACAAATGCAGCGCTTGCGGCATTTGTGTTGATATTTGCACCCCCGGCGCGCTGGGCATTTCCAGCCCCGTCTTTCAGGGCGATATAGACGTTTTCGCTGAGCTTGCAGACGCTAAAAAATGCGTTGCCTGTGGTCTTTGTGAAGACAACTGCCCACTAAACGCCATTGAAATGTGCGCGGTAAAGGTACAGGAGGCTAAACAATGAATACCCCGGTATACGCCGAAATAAACTTATCAACAGGCAAAGCAAAACGCAGGGCGATACCGCCGTCTATGTTTAAAAAATACATCGGCGGCAAAACGTTGGCGGCAAAACTGCTTTATGAGCTAACACCGCCGGGCATCGACCCTCTTGCCCCCGAGGCAATGATTATTGTAAACACAGGGCCGATGAACGGCACCGGCGCCCCGTCGTCAAGCCGTTTTAACATCAGCTTTAAAAACGTTATGACGGGCGGTATTGCGTCGTCCAACTGCGGCGGCACCTTTGGCATTATGATGAAGCGCGCCGGCTTTGACGGACTGATTATCACCGGGCGGGCAGAAAAACCGTGCCACATTGAATTGGTGGACGGCAAAATCTCGGTGCGCAGCGCCGAAAAATATTGGGGTATGGATACCCAAGAAGCGCAAGACGCACTGCCAAAACACCTTGGCAAATTGCTTATCGGCCCGGCGGGCGAAAATTTGGTGCGTTACGCCGGCGTGGTAAGCGGCGAGCGCATTGCCGGCCGCTGTGGAGGCGGGGCGGTGCTGGGCTCTAAAAACGTTAAAATCATCACCGCTTACGGCACCCAAAAAACCTTTGTTCACAGCCCTAAGAAATTCACTAAATACGTTAAAAAATGGACAGACTTTATAAAAAATCACCCTATGACGGGCGAAGCGTTGCCGCGTTACGGCAGCGCCGGGCTGGTTAACAAAGCCAACGCCACCCACGCCCTGCCCACCCGCAACTTTCAAACGGGGCACCATAAAGACGCCGACAAGGTAAGTGGTGAAACGCTAACAGAAACGCTGCTGGTGCGCAACTCCAGCTGTGTTAGCTGCCCCATCCGCTGCGAGCGCCGCGTAAAAATGGGCGGCAAAGAGGTGAAAGGCCCCGAGTATGAAACGCTGGGCTTCTTCGGCCCCAACATCGACGCGTCAGACCTTGAGGCGGTTATCCGTCTCAATTACGTTTGCGATTTACTGGGGATGGACACCATCTCCGCCGCTTCTTCCATCGCTTTTGCCATGGAGCTGGGCGAACGCGGCGTGGCAGATTTTGGCGTGCAGTTCGGCAAGGTGGACAACCTTGAAGAAGTGCTTACCAAAACGGCGCACCGCGAAGGCATTTATTCCGACCTTGCCAACGGCAGCAAGTGGATGAGCAAAAAATACGGCGGCGAAGAATACGCCATGCACTCCAAAGGGCTGGAGCTTGCCAGCTACGAACCACGGCGAAGCGTGGGCATGGGGCTGGGCTACGCTGTCTCCAACCGGGGCGGCTGCCACTTGAACGGCGGTTACATGGCGCTTTTAGAAAGTGTCGGCGTGCTGTCTACCGACGCACAAAAACCCAACAGCAAAGCGGAATTCACCGTCTTTATGCAAGACGCGTTGGAGGCGGTTTCGGCGGCGGGCTTTTGCTTTTTCTCCGCCCAAACCTTTATACCCGGCATTTTGTTTGAGCTGGGCCCCAACCACTTTATCACCCGTTTTGCCGGCAAAGCGCTCACGCACTCCGGCCCGGTTATACGGCTGCTGCTAGCCGCCGCACCTATCTTGCGCCTCAACTCGCTCTACCTGTTGCCCCACGCCAAAGCGCTTGGGCTGGCAACCGGATTGCCGATGGATACCGGCAAATTTATCTTGATTGGCGAGCGCAGCTACAACATCGAGCGGCTTTACAACCTGCGTGAAGGGCTCACATCGTCTGACGACGAGCTGCCGGAAAGGCTGACCAAAACGCCGCAGGTACCCGGCGACGACAGTACCGTGGTACCTCTGGATGACATGTTGCCACGCTACTACGCCACCCGCGGATGGGATAAACATGGCGTACCTAAAGCACGCCAACTGAAAAAACTGGGGATGATGTAAATGGCCCGCATAACCGCTGTATACAGGGGCGACCTAGCCCGAACCATCGGCTACAAAAGTGAGCCGATGGTGGCGGACACGGTGCGTGACGTAATCCGCTTTATAAGGAAAAAGCACGGCCGCCACGTTGCCAAAACCGCCAAAAGCATGCTTATTGTTGTGGATGGTGTAAGCATACAGCTGCTTGAGCGCTACCGCACAAAATTAAACAGCGGCAGTGAGGTAAGCTTTCTACCTGTCAGCGCCGGTGGCTAGCGTTTTCAACGTGGGCTTTTTTCTCTCATTCTTATTTACCAATCTAAAAAATAAGGCAGCACGTCCAATACCATTTTTCTCTCTATGGCGGATTTTGAACGCGGCTTTATCTTGCCACTAAGTAGGCGTTTGGCTGCAAGGTACCGTTAGAAGTGTGTGCAAAACCTTTCTCTTATTGCCTATCGCAAACGCTGCAGATGCCCCACACCGCCTAAACCTATAAAACAAAAAGGCTACCTCAGTGAGGTAGCCTTTTTTAGAGCTTATTTATATCTATAAGCTTTTGTTGTGGTTTATTCGGCGTGGTAAACGTCTAAGCTGTCATCGTCTTCAAGGTTTATTTTGTTTCTGCGCATTAATATGCCAAAAACCAGTTGAACCACAAAGAGCGATACCATAAGGATGGTCCACTTATCAAAGATTGCCATCGATAGGCTCATGTCTTGGGTAATAAAGAAAGCGACGATGGAAACAAGGGCTGTTACAATGCCCAGAATACGCCAGATTACCGTTTTTCTAGTTCTTTGTTGGTAATCTTCTTCAAATTCATCGGTGTCTTCGTCCGCTATCTTTCTTGTTCTGAAGAGCCCCACTGCCCAAATAACGGCGAGTAAAGCGCCAACAATGGTTAGAACCAGGTTGAACAGGCCCCATACAGCCCCTGTGCGACCAAAGAGCGGAACAGGGTTGCCGCCTATGGTAAATACCGGGCTGTTATCAGTAGCAATTTCCGCAATCAGCGCTTCGCGCTCTTCAGCGGCCGTCATAACAGGCACGTCCGGTGTGGTTACGGTGGGCTCAACGTCGGGGGTTGGCTCTTCGGTTTCTTCAACTTCTTCCTCGGGTTCAGGGTCAACAACGGGTGGGATGGGCGGGTCTACGGGCGGTGTTATCGGTGTAACCGGCACAATAATTTCTTCCCACTGCGCGTAGAGAGTAACGTTGCCACCCAGCCTAAAGCTGCTTGCTGCGCTGTAGAAGGTGCCGCCAGTTGGTGCTGTGCGCCAACCGACAAAGTTGTGGTCGGTACGGCTAAAGCCGTTGCCGGCTATTTGATACAAGCTACCAATCAGCCTTGAGCTGCTGGTTGCCATGCTGCCGGTGCCGCCGTTGGCGTTGTACGATACCCTCGCCCACTGCCCAGCGTCTATGGCAAAGTTTGCGGTAAAGGTCATGTCTTCTGTAATGGCGTGCGCGTCGGTGGGCAGGCTGGGTGTCCATCCGGTGAAGCGATACCCGGGGCTTGCCGTCGGCGTTGGAACGCTTGCCGCCGTCTTAAACGGTGTCTCATACAAGATACCGGTGTACCGGGTGTTGCCGCTTAAGCTGCCATTGGCGCCCGCGTTGAAGCGTACTTCAAATTCGTTGCGGACGTAGTATAGGTTCAGCGCTGTTGATTCGTCTGCCGATACAACGGCGGACGCAGTGCTGATAACATCGTTATAGCTAAAGCCGGTGTAATCTACAATAGGCGTCTCGACTGTAGAGCCTGCCGGTGCCGAAAGGATGGTTTCCGGCCCTACCGGCGTGTACCCCGTACCAGAGATATTTTGTTTGTAATGTCTGATGGTGTAGGGCGTCTCGCTATTTTTGATGTAGGTAAATTCTACCTTATTGTCGTCAGGGTCTTGCGAAAGTTGCAGCGTGATTTGGTATTGGTGCGGGTAGTATCCGCTGATGCGTTCAAACTCTTCCGTTATGATTGATTTTTCAGTGGTGACTGTTTTTTCTTCTTTCAGCGTGTCACCCGTTGCGGCTTCCACATAATTCACAACGTAATCAACCGTTTCAAAAGGCACATAGTGGAACGTTATCGCGCTGTCTTGCGGCGCCACAACAATGCTTTTGCTTACCTTGTCTGGTAGGTATTTATCCACTACTTCGGCTCGTTCCGTCACGGTGTCACCCACTCTGATTTTATCGACGATTTTAGCGTCTTTCAGCGGGTCTCCGTTTTCATCAAGGTAGTGAACGGTGTAAGCCACATTAGTAATGGGTGCCCAAACGGCAACCAAATCAGTGTCTTTGTAGATGGGGTTGCTAAACATAAAGTTCACTTTTTTGCCCGCCTCGCGCCAGCCTACAAATTTGTAACCTTCTTTGCTTGGCTGCCCCGGCTCGGTGGCGTATTCTTTTGCCTCAACGGTCTGTGTGAAAGGCTCATCAACGCCGTTTAATGGGTCAAAGTTTACATCGTATTGCCCGGCTTCCCAGCTTGCGTAAAGGACTAAACCGCCCGCCGGCATAATGGCATTTTCTAAATCCACCTTAGAACCGGCAGAAAGTTCCGGGTCGGTGTACCAACCGGCAAACTCATAACCGGATTTATCGGTGGGGGTTTCGGGCACAAAGTCTGAAAATCGTGACAGATTTTCTTCAAACCATACGTCGTTTACAATATCTAGCATCTGGTCGCCATTTTTAAAAGTAATCGTGTATTGCTCGCGCTCATAACGGGCATGAACGGATGTTATTTCTTCGCCTTTTATATAATTATATTCAATTTGCTCAGGGGTTGGTGCTTTAAACCCGGTAACGCTTCTCGGCTTATAAAGCAGGGTTCCGGTATCTCCAGTGGGTGTGTCAGGCTCCCAATAAAGGGGGTAGCCGTCGGTGTAGTTATTGCCTCCACCAATATCTTGGTACTTTGCCACAAACGGAATCGACAGTTTATTGCCCAGCGTGCCGTATAGAGCAATATTTACAACGTCGCCCGGCTCTGATGTGCCGATTTGTGTGTGGGTGGCAAAGTTTTGCATACGCGAAATACGCATTGAATATTTATTCCATTCCGTGTAAGCGTAGTAGGACAAACGACCAAGCGGGGTGGTTTTATTTGGATCCGACAGTTTTACAGTGGGCCACTTATTGGTTAGGTCTTCCCCTAATTTTGCGGTAAAGGTGTACAAACCGTCGCCATTGGCGGCGTTTGGTTCCTCTGGAAAGTCAGGGTCACTATCAACAATACCGCCGTCGCCAACTTTTTTTGTTGAAACGTATTTTTTCCCTTGAGGGTCTTCAATATGGTAGTAGTCTCCTAAAAGGATATCTTTATTCGGGTCAAATTCCTCGCCCGTCTCATTGTGACGAATGTGGTTCAAATAAAATGCATAGGTGTATTCAATTCTAGTGAAAAATATGTTTGCTGTGGTCGATCCGTCATTTTTAATCGCATTGATGTTTTCAGCGCTTGTTCGCTCTTTGTTAAAAGCGAAATAGTTGTCTTCGCTATGTCTGCCGGTGCTCGGCAAGTTAATGCCTTCGGGCAATTCGCTCGCCTTTAAATCATCGGCAATCTCAGGAATAGAGCCAACATCGCCTTCTTCAGCCACGGCGCCAAGATAGCTGTAGCGGCTGTCGTTAGCGTTTTGCAACCAATATCGAACGGTGTAGCGGGCTGTTTTACTTGTTTCCCAAGCGGCGTCTGCGTATAAATCTTCCGCCGGCATATGAGTGGGAAGCGCCGGCTCCCAGCCTTCAAAGGTATAACCATTTTTAGCGGGCTCCGGGGCATCAATTTCAGCGCCGTATAAAAGCAGCAGAGGTTCTACGTACGAGCCGCCTTTAACGTCAAAATAAACAGCGTAGCTGTTGCGGCTGTAGCGCACATCCAGCACCGTTTCCCCGTCCGCAGCAATGGTTGCGCTGGGCAGTGTTTCCGGTGGTGTAAAGCCTTCATAATCTTTGGCTACCGCTTCCACCAATTCTTCGGTTGCGGCAAAAAGCTCTTCACTTTCAAACAGTTCGTAGTCTTCACCATTCACTGTTTCCACATAGTGGTTCACGGTGTAAGGGGTTTCTCGAACAACGTCATAAGTTACAAATTCAGTAACATTTTCGCTTGCAGATTGAATATTCAGCGTCACGCTTTGCCTGTCCGGCTGGTACCCGTCTACCTTCGGTGAGGCTATTGTTTCATTGAAGCTATAGCCTTCTTTCACCGTTGCTATATAAGGCTGTTCCGCCGAACGATTGTCTGTAAACCGATAAATAATTTCAATGGTAAAGGTTTGCAACGCGGTGTATTTCGCCCGAATAACCATATCCTCTTCAACCGAAGAGAAATCTTTATCCCATCCATCAAACGCGTAGTTTGTACGCGATGGGTTATCCGGCTCTCGAGCGGCTTCTCCATGGGTCACAAGTTGTCTTGATACCTCTGTGTTGTCCCAGTCTAAAAACACAACGGTATGCTGCGGCGCTTCTTTCGCAAACATCATGGGGGCAAAACCCAACATAATAGATAATGCTAAAAGAACCCGATAGCCATAATTAACGGACGTCTTTTGGCTGTCTTCATTCTGATACGCCTCCCTCATTTTGCAATAGCGACCGCATATTTAAGACGGCTGCCACACAAATCTCTCTCACCCATCGTACGGTTTATCACTCGTTCATTCATGCCGCTATATATATTAATGTTGTGCTTAGTGCCCAATCAAAGTGTGTTAAAAAGAATGTAATAAAATGACACATCTTTATTATATAATACCCTATCTTTTAAACAGCTTCAACTGCAATACGCATTTTTTGTGCGTCTATCAGAGAGAATACCAGAGATTACTTTCTTGATTATTGGGGTGAAGTTAATAATATCTTTTTAAAAATTGCATCTGAACTTAAAATATTTCACCGAATTATCACTTGTTCTCTGGGTTGGCGGGCTCTTTAATTTTACTGGCCGCATCTGAAACTTAAAATTACTTTCGATATTTCGAAACTCGCCAGCCTTTTTTAAAGGATTGTGCACCTTTGAAAAATATTTCTTCCAAAAATAAATAATCGCAGTATTTGGCCCCAAAATAACGCAACACAGTCAAATATAAAAGGTGCCTTCCACTCTCTTTTGATTGGGGTAAAATATTGAAACACTTTTTGAGGCTGCTCTTTATCAAAAGTAAATATCCATTTTTCTCTCCAGCCATTCTCTGTAGTTTTAAATCCTGCCTGCTTAAAATTTTTTCACACTCTAAATAAGTTACAAGCGTTTATTTCCCCTTAGGAATTTATCGTCCCCAATGGTAACGGAAGTTTACCTGCCTATTTTAGGATACTTCTATATCTGAAATATTCACACGAGATACCAATATTTGAAAATTTATTATTGACTGTGTTTAATCAACAAAAAATATTAACCTTCGTTTCTTAAAACTACTTTAAAGCGTAAATCTAACCGCTAACAAGCAAAAAAAGCCACCTGTTGTCAGGCGGCCTTTCTTGAAACCGTAAACGGTTGTTAAGTCTTTGTTTTTAGACTGGTGTTTAGATTTCGTACGCGTCTAAATCTTCTTCATCATCGGCTTTAGGCTCTCTCATCAATATACCAAAGACAATTTGTACCACGAGCAGCGCCACAGAGAGGAAGCTCCACTTATCTGCAAACGCCATCTTCAAGGTCATGTCTTGGGTAAGCAGGAAGACAACAATCGAAATGATGGCTGTAACGATGCCTAAAATACGGAAGATTTTTCTGTTTCGTGTATCTTTTTCTTCGTAATATTCGTCTTGCATTTCCACATCTTGAACCACTTCAGTTTGTTTGTTTCTGCGGAATAAGCCAACAACCCAAACCACAGCCAGCAAGGTGCCGCCAATGGTCAGTATCAAGTTCAGCAAAGCCCACGTGCCGGCTTCCGGTGCCGCCAGCGGAACTTCAGCTTCAGGTATAATGGCGTCTTCAATTTCTACCACTTCAGCTTCTTCCACTTCTTCTACTTCGGGTTCTGCTTCGTCGGTTACAACGGGCCCGATAACAGGCGGAACAACTATTGGCGGTATGGGTGGGTCAACCGGTGGTGTAACCGGCGTAACCGGTACTGTGTTCTCTTGCCACTGTGCGTATAGCGTTACGTTGCCGCTTAAAATAAAGCTGCTGTTGGCGGCGTGGAAAGTGCCGCCCGTAGGCGCTGTGCGCCACCCTGTAAAGGTGTGCCCGCCCCGGCTGAATGCGTTGCCGGATATTTGATAGAGCTTGCCTATCAATCTCGGCCCGCTGGGTACCATGGTACCGGTGCCGCCGTTGGCGTTATAGGCTACCGCTGCCCATTGGCTGTCGTCCCGTACAAAGTTTGCGGTAAAGCGCATATTCTCAGTGATGAGGTGCCCATCGGCAGGTAAAGCGGGGGTCCAGCCGTCGAAAAGGTAACCGTCGTCGGCAATGGGCTTGGGAACGCTGACAGCCGAGCTAAAGGGTGAATCATACAAAACGGATGTGTACCAGGTGTTGCCCTCTAGGCTGCCGTTAGCGCCTGCGTTAAACTGCACTTCAAACTCATCGCGGTCGTAGTAGAGTTCCAGCTTGGTTGAGCCATCGTCTGAAAGGGTGGCTGAACTCATACTGTCGTTCTCGTTGTAGTGAAAGCCGGTGTAACTGTTCACTTTAGCCTCTACTGTAGAGCCGGCCGGCGCCGAAAGTTCGGTTTCCGGTTCTGCCAAAGTGTAGCCCACACCGGTGATATTTTGTTTAAAGTGACTGATGGTGTAGGTTCTTTCGGTGTTTTTGTAATAGATAAACTCCATCTTGTTTTCAGACGGGTCTTGCGAGAGCTGCATCGTGATTTGGTACTGGTGCGGATAGTATCCGCTGATGCGCTTGAACCGCTCCGTCGCGATGGATTCTTCGGTGGTTACTTGCTTTTGAGTGGTGAGCGTTTTACCCGTCTCAGATTCAAGGTAGCTCACGTCGTAATCGACTGTTTCAAAGGGCACATAGTGGAAGTTAATCTCGTTATCTTGCGGTTCCACAACAATGCTCTTGCTTACTTTGTCGGGCAGGTATTTTTCAATAACTTCCGCCTGTTCGGTAACGGTGTCTCCCATTCTGTTTTCTTCAACAGATTTTGCTTCTTTCAGCGGGTCGCCGTTTTCGTCCAGGTAGTTAACGGTGTAGGTAATGTCGGTTTTTGGTGCCCAAACAGCAACCAAATCGGTGGTTTTGTAGATAGGATTGCTGAACATAAAGTTAACTTTTTTGCCTGCTTCACGCCAGCCCACAAAGTCGTAGCCCGCTTTGGTGGGGGCTTCCGGCTCGGTGGCGTATTGCGCCGTTTCCACCTGTTGGGTGAACGGGTCGTCTTGGTCGTTCAGCGGGTCAAAGTTTACGTTAAATGTTTGGGGTTGCCATTTCGCATGCAGCACCAAACCGCCTACCGGCATGGTGGTTTCTTCAAGTACTACCTTTTGCTCGTCCAGGCAAAGTGGGTTGGAATACCAACCGGCAAATTCATAACCGCTTTTGTCGGTGGGTATTTTAGGCACATAGTCTGAAAACTTGGATAAGTTCTCTTGGTACCATACGTCATCGATAGTTTTAACGGTTGTGCCATCCACCGAGAAGGTCAAGGTGTATTTCAGGCGGTCATATTCGGCGTAAACAGGGTGTATTTCATCGCCTTCTGCGTAATCATAAAAAATAACATCTGGTCTTGGTGCAGCAAAGCCGGCTACGGTGTCCGGCACCAATTCAAATTGGTATTCATCGCCGGATTGTTTATACGGGCTAAAGTAACCCGGTTCAGATTCGGTGTAATTGTCTCCACCGCCAATATCTTGATACATTCTGATGAAAGGAATCTCTGCAAAGTCGTTTACAAAATCAGCGTATAGGGCAACGTTTACAATTTCGCCCGGTTTGGTTACGCCGATTTGGTAAGCGCTAAGATATTTTGTGGCGGGGTGTACTTTAATAGGGGCATGGCTTTCGTTATAGACGTAGGCAACAAAAGATATTTGCCGTCTCGGGAAAGGGTTGTCTTCAACGGAGCT
This sequence comes from uncultured Oscillospiraceae bacterium, assembly GCA_964479715.1. GTDB lineage: Bacteria > Bacillota > Clostridia > Oscillospirales > Ruminococcaceae > JAAYCI01. Next base: position 11,722 of record CAYZSR010000020.1, read on the forward strand.
GACTAGCTTGGGCCATTTACTTTCAATGTTTTCCCCTAATTTACCGGTAAAGGTATACAGCCCATCACCATTTGCAGCATTGGGCGTTTCTGGAAACTCTCCAATGGATTCCGTTGAAACATACTTATTACCCGCAGCGTCTTCCAAATGGTAGTATTCGCCGAACTTATTGTGGCCTTGAAAATCCGGGTGATAAATGTCATTGCGGTTCAGGTAAAAGGCAAAGGTAAACTCGGTTCTGTTAAAATAAACGTTCACCATTGTGGTGCCATCGTTTGCAATTTCATTTGTATTTTCAGCGTCGGTTTTTTCTTGGTTGTAGGAAAAATAGTTGTTTCTGTCGTAATGACCGGTGCTCGGCAGGCTAACCCCGGCCGGCAAGTCGGTGGCTTTTAGTTCTTCAGCCAAAACAGGCAGTGTGCCTACTTCGGCCTCATCAACGGAAGAGCCAATATACTGATAGTCTTTGCTGTTGGCGGCTTCCAGCCAATAGATAATAGTGTATTGCGCTTCGGTTTCACTTGTCCACTGGGCGCTAACGTGCACATCTTCTGCCGGCATCGTTTCCGGCAGCTCCGGCTCCCACTGTTCAAAAATGTATCCGATTCTTTCAGGCTCTTCAGGTGCTTCGATGGGGGTACCATATAAAAGCAACATCGGTTCTACATAAGAGCCGCCTTCTACGTCAAAATAAATGGCGTAGCTGTTGCGGGTGTAGTAGAGGTCCATCTCGGTGCTGCCGTCGGCAGCAATTTTTGCGGTGGGTAATTCGTCCGGCGCTGTAAAGCTTTCGTACTCGTACGCTTCTGCTTCAACAACCGCTTCCGTCGGCGCGTAGAGCTCGTCGGTTTCAAACAGCTCATAATCATCTTCGCCGTCTAACGTTTGTTGGTAGTGGTCACTTTGTAAATCGTGTCGTCCACTGCGTAATAGGTAACCGTTTCGGTCACGTCTTGGTCTGCCGCGTCAATATTCAGCGCTACATCCGCTCTATCCGGCTGATAACCTGTTACCTCCGGCGATGGAACGGTTTGGTTAAAGCTGTACCCCTTTTTAACCGTTGCAATGTACGGCTGCCCGGCCGATGTGTCGTCGGCAAACCGATACAAGATATTAACGGTAAAGGTCTCCAGCGCTGTGTATTTTGCGCGAATGGTTAAATCACTCTCGACTGATGAGAAGTCTTTATCCCATCCGTCAAAGGCATAGTTTTCCCGCGAGGGATTATCTGGCTCCCGTGCGGCCTCACCATGGACAATTTGTTGCCGTGATACTTCGGTGTTGTCCCAATCAAGGAAGACAACGGTGTACTCGGTTGTTTCCTGCGCAAACATGGCAGGTGCAAAGCCAAGTACAATGGCAATAGCTAACAAAAGCCCAATCGCCATAATTAATGGACGTCTTTTTACTGTGTGCATTTGAAATGCCCCCTTCGCTGTTTATCATCTATACATATGACTTCAAAACGATAACGAATTGCTGCGGCTAATAATACATATAATAGCAAGCTTAACTTAAAAACGGCTATGTAGATAGTTTTCATCAAGTATTAGAGCACACTCCTGCTTTTTTCTGTAGACAACCTTTTAAAAAGCGCGGTCTATTTATTTTACAGAAAACCACGCTTTATACTAAGTTGGCTAATAAATGGATATGGAATATTTGGTCTTGGTTCTATTTTAACTGATTCTATATTGCATTTCAACCAACAAATCCGAAATATCAACCTTAATATATAGAATATCAACATTTTGATTTATAAATTTTAAGGGAAAAGTATCATTTCTTTTATTGGATATAATTGATTATGGCGGCATTTAACGCTCTGTTTCACTACCAAAAAAACCGGAAATCCATAATATTTACTGCTTATTTTAGTTTTTTTGCGGCAGCTAAATGGTGGATTTTAAGACTTTCAAAAAATCATTCGCCGCCTTTTTTCTTGGTCTTTCGCATTTCTATAACGTCAACAACCCGGCTGTTTATCACACTTTAAACACAAATCAATTTTGGTCGCATTCTTTTTATTGGACCAGGATTTATTGTGAACAAAAATTTAACCCATATTTTCAAGCCAATAGTTTGTGGGTTTTTAAAAGTCTAAGCGCCGGGTTGATCTTTCAAATTTACAACCTTTCTTTTTCGCAAAGTAAATTGGAAAATAACCAGATCTGTCGATAAAATAATCAGCTATCGTTTTATGAAAAAATAATGAAAAAACTTTTTGTTCATTGATATTTTTATATATTTGCGGGATATTTCTTGACTTTTAGTCAAAAGAGCTTTTCAATCACTTCTCCTTTTGATTTCTTTTATTCATATTTTCATTGGTACCTGTATTAATACATTAAAGAGCGCTCATCTTCGTCTCTAAAATCTATTTGCATTATTATTTAACAATAATAAATGTTTGGCAATTCTTCCAAACCATATGTTCCCAAATTAATTATTTTATAACTGCAAAAATAAATTATAAATCTCAATCTCTTGTATCACATTAAATATATTTGGCACTACTTTCAAAACGCACATCCCCCATCTCACACATCTACGTTATTTTTTATATGCTTTGTAATGCACATCTTTACCGCATTGATTTTTTCGTTTGTTTTCCCCGTATTTATGTAGTAATTTTGTTGATTCCTACAAAAAATAGCCAAATAACCCACCGGGAGGGTTGGATATGCATTTTCTAAATAGTATGCTTAGGACGCTTTTCATGTAAACACTTGTTTAATTGAAGGAAGGAATAGAATGAGTACATTAACAAAAGAACAACATTGGCAAAACAGTATTGCTTTTCACGGGCATGAATGCGGTGGTCTAACCATTGGCTACCAAGCAGCGCTTTACGCGGCGGAATTGCTGGGCCTAAAATTTTCACAAGATGAAGAAGTGGTCTGTATTACCGAGAACGACGCCTGCGGCGTTGATGCTATCCAAGTAATGCTTGGCTGCAGCGTGGGTAAAGGCAACCTGCTCTTTCATCTTACCGGTAAGCAGGCCTATTCATTCTACAACCGTAAAACAGGCGAGGCGGTGCGCCTGGTGCTGCACACACGCCCCGAGGGCATGGACCGTCAAGAATCTTTTGATTACTACCAAGCCGCCGAACCGAAAGATATTTTTCACGTTAAAGAGGCCACTATTACGTTGCCTGAGACGGCCCGTATTTTCAACTCTTACCCATGTGATAAATGTGGCGAAGAAACCTCTGAAAACATGATGACGCTACAAAACAAAGATAAACTATGCAAAGACTGCTACGTCCCTTACAGCCGTTTTAGCGTATAAAGAGTTATAGTCACCACAAAACAAAGGAGATAATCATGAAAAACAACGTTAAAAAATGGCTGGTTTTATTGCTTTCAGCCACCATTTTGCTTTCCCTGCTGGCAAGTTGCGGCACCACCGACGGCAAAAAAACCGGGGATTCCTCAACACTATCCGGCGAAAGAAGCGGTAATGACGTTATTGTTGCCATCAGCAGCGAGCCAACCGAAGGTTTCGACCCAACCCTAGGGTGGGGTCACGGCACCACCCCTCTTATTCAAAGCACACTGGTTGAGTACACGCAAGATATGCAAATTGTAAACGATTTAGCCACCGAATACACCATCGACGAAAAGGGCACCACTTGGGTTTTCACCATGCGTGACGACGCCTTTTTCACCGACGGCGAACCCGTTAAGGCGTCTGACGTTGAATTTACTTTCAACACCGCTAAAGAGGCCCAAACGTCTCTCGATCTCACTTTTATGGAAAAATGTGAGGCTACGGGTGATAACGAAGTAACCTTCACTCTGGTTGCACCAACCTCTACTTTTATCAACACCATTGCCACCATCGGCATTGTGCCGGAACATATTTACGACGACAACTACGCCAACGAACCGGTTGGTTCAGGCCCGTGGAAATTTGTTCAATGGAGCAAAGGTGAACAGGTTATTTTAGAAGCAAACGAAGACTATTATGGCGACGTTCCCTCCATTGGCAAGGCCACCCTTGTCTTTATGGATGAAGACGCCGCTTTTGCCGCCGCTCAAGCCGGCGAAGTGGATGTCGCGCTAACCAGCGCCACCCATGCCACCGGCGACATTGACGGCATGCGCATTGAAGCTATCTCCACGTTGGACAACCGCGGCTTTACACTGCCGGTGGAGCCGAACACCGGCAAAACAACCGAAAGTGGCCACCCCGTTGGTAACGACGTTACCAGCCAGCACGCCATTCGCCAAGCGCTTGCGTACGGCATTGATAGAGACCGCATTGCCGAAGACGCGGTAAACGGCTACGCCGACCCCGCCTATTCTGAAGACGACGGCATGCCGTGGAACAACCCCGAAGTGGCTGTTGAAACCGACGTTGACAAAGCCAAGGAAATTCTCGAAAAAGACGGCTGGGTCATGGATGAAAAAGATGGTGTTCTTGAAAAAGACGGCCTTAAAGCGGAATTCAACTGCATTTATCCCAGTGGGGACTCGGTGCGCCAAGCCATTGGTATGGCGGCGGCTGAGCAGGCAAAAGAGCTGGGTATCGCCATTACTGTAGAAGGGGTCAGCTGGGACGACATTGCCAGCCGCATGTTCAGCGAAGCGGTGCTTATGGGCTGGGGCTCTACCAACCCGTACACCAGCTACCTGTTATACCACTCAGACAACGCCCTTAAAGACGACTATTACAACCCCGAAGGTTTTTCCAACGCAGCGGTAGACGCCAACCTTGAAAAAGCCATGCACGCCGACACCGTTGAAGAAGCCTATGAATATTGGAAACTGGCGCAATGGGACGGCGAAAACGGCACCGCCATGCAAGGCGACTGCCCATGGGTATGGTTGGTAAATATTCAACACATCTATTACGTTAAAGACGGGCTGGATATTGGCGAACAACAATTGCACGCCCACGGGGCGAGCTGGCCGCTGGTACAAAACTTAAAAGACTGGTCGTGGAAATAATTAATGAAACCTAACACCGCTTTACGGGTAGGCAAAGTAGCAAGTAAATATATTTTACGGATTGTAACGCTGCTTCTTGCCACCTCCATCGTTGCGTTTGTGCTGGTTAGCCTTTCACCGGTTGACCCGGTGCAGCAATACCTGCTTGGCGCCGGCAACGTGACTATGGAGCAACGCAACGAAATAGCAGATTATTGGGGCTTGAACGACCCGCCTGTGCAACGGTATTTTAACTGGTTATCCGCTTTGTTGCGGGGCGATATGGGCACTTCGGTGCTCTATCGCCAGCCGGTCACCCGCATTATAGGCGACCGTTTTGTAAATACTTTGGCGCTAATGCTGGTGTCCTGGGTTTTTTCAGGTGTCATCGGCTTTGCGCTGGGCTGTGTTATGGGGCTGTGGCAAAACCGTTGGATAGACAGCGTTTTAAAGAAGGTTTGTCTGGTACTAAGCTCGGTGCCTACCTTTTGGCTCGGTATGCTTTTTTTACTTGTCTTTTCTGTCTGGCTCGGCTGGTTCCCCATCGGTTTATCCACACCGATAGGCATGGTAAGCCAAGATGTCAGCCTACCTCAGCGGCTGCACCACCTTATCTTGCCGGCGCTAACGCTCAGCTTTTTATCGTTTGCCACAGTGGCGCTGCACACACGGCAAAAACTGGTGGACGTACTGGGCAGCGATTACGTTCTTTTCTCTAAAGCAAGAGGCGACAGCACTTGGACCATCTTGAAAAGGCACGGCTTTCGCAACATTCTTATCCCGGCGGTAACGCTTCAATTTGCTTCCTTTTCAGAGCTGTTTGGTGGCAGTGTACTGGCGGAAAATGTTTTCTCATACCCCGGGCTTGGTGCCGCTGTATCAGCCGCCGGCTTAAATTCAGACGTGCCGCTGCTGCTTGGCATCACCCTTATCAGCACACTTTTTGTTTTCACCGGCAACTTAATTGCCAACCTGATATATACCGCCATAGACCCCCGCATTGGAGAGGAGTGCCCCGTACATGGACAATCAGCTAGTGGTCCGGCGGCCCAAGACCAAACTTTTTAACCGCCGCGTAAAAACAATTGTTATCACCAGCCTGCTTTTTTTAATTATTGTCGCCGTTTTTGTAGCCGGCGCTTTTATTACCGACGACCACGTGGCGGCAAACTTTGCAGAACGCGGGCTAACCCCCACGCTGGAGCACCCCTTCGGTACCGATTGGCTGGGCAGAGATATGTTTCTAAGAACGATTAAAGGCCTTTCAATATCCATTGCGGTGGGCACCGTTGCCTCCGCAGTAAGCGCCGTCATAGCCACCCTTATCGGCATTGTTGCAGCCACCGGCAGCCGGTGGCTGGATGGCGCCATCAACTGGCTTATTGATTTGGTGATGGGTATCCCCCACCTTGTTTTGCTAATACTTATTTCTTTTGCCGCCGGTAAAGGCCTTAAAGGCTTGCTCATCGGCATTGCAGTTACCCACTGGACAAACCTTGCCCGCTTAGTGCGCGCAGAGGTGCTGCAGATACGCTCACAGCAATACATCACCATCTCCCGTAATTTAGGGCATTCACCCGGTTGGATATTGTGGCACCACATTATTCCCCACATTATTCCGCAGTTTATCGTGGGGCTTATCTTGCTGTTTCCACACGCTATTTTACATGAATCGTCCCTTTCATTTTTAGGGTACGGGTTGCCACCTGAACAACCCGCCATCGGTATTATTTTAGCTGAAAGTATGAAGCACCTAACCGGTGGTATGTGGTGGCCGGCACTTTTTCCCGGTATCACACTGGTTGCTATTGTTATTCTATTTGATAAGCTGGGCGACAACCTGAAATATTTATTCGACCCCGCCAGCGCACACGAATAAAGGAGTTTTGCAAACAGCATGGGCACACATTCTAAAACAACACCGCTTCTAACGGTTAACGACCTGTCCGTCGCTTTTCACATGTATGGCGAGGGCGTAACACAGCACGCATTAAAGGTTATTAGTGATTTATCCATCACCGCAAACCAAGGCGAAGTACTTGCCATTGCCGGCTCGTCCGGCTCGGGCAAAAGTTTGCTGGCGCACGCCATTATGGGGCTGCTTCCGGCAAACGCGGAGGTTTCCGGCGAGATGATTTATAAAGACAAACCGCTAACACCGCAACGCAAAAAAGAATTACGCGGCAAAGATTTTTCACTTATTCCGCAGTCGGTCACTTTTTTAGACCCGCTGATGAAAGCCGGTAAACAGGCGCGCGGCTCTAAAAAAAGCAAACCGATTAAAAAACGGCAACAAGAAGTGTTTGAACGCATGGGGTTGCCACCCACCGCTGAAAACCTATACCCTTTTCAACTTTCGGGCGGTATGGCGCGGCGTGTGCTTTTTTCAACCGCCATTATAGACGATGCAGACATCATCATTGCCGACGAACCGACACCCGGCATGCACCTTGAGCAAGCGCTGGAAGCATTGCTCATTTTAAGAGAGTTGGCAGACAGCGGCAAAACCGTTATTCTTATCACGCATGACATCGACCTTGCCTTTAATTTCGCCGATAGAATATCGGTTTTTTACGCCGGCGCCACCATCGAAGAAGCGCCTGTTCAAAACTTTATCGACGGGCCCTCAAAGTTACGGCACCCGTACAGCAAAGCGCTGTGGCGGGCACTGCCTCAAAATGATTTTAAGCCGATACCGGGCTTTCATCCTTACGCCGGCGACTTGCCAAGCGGATGTTTGTTTGCGCCGCGTTGCCCGCAAAAAACAGCGGCGTGTGAAGAAAAAAACCCCGCCATGCGCCCACTGCGTGACGGGTTTGTGAGGTGTCTTTATGCAACTTAAGGCCAACCAAGTCAGTTTTCAATACACCGCTAAAACGCCATGCATCTTACAATCGGTCACACTGTCCGTCAACAGTAATGAACGTGTGGGGCTGGTGGCACCAAGCGGGGAACGTGTCATAATAGTGATGGGTGCAGTTTGTGTTATTAAACCAAGGGTTT
>CAYZSR010000021.1:0-19235 GCA_964479715.1 uncultured Oscillospiraceae bacterium
AATTGTTGATGCTCTCGGGCTTTGACCGCTATTTGCAGATTGCAAAGTGTTTTCGGGACGAAGACCTGAGGGCTGACCGGCAGCCGGAATTTACCCAAATTGATATGGAGATGGCGTTTGTTACGCAAGAAGATGTGATGCGGCACCTTGAAGCAATGAGCCTGCACATCTTTAACAGCGTGATGGACCAACGGCTGGAAGGCCCGTTTGAGCGGCTTACCTGGCACCAAGCGATGGACCGCTACGGCACCGACAAGCCCGACCTGCGCTACGAGCTGCCCATTGTGGATTTATGCGACGTGCTTAAAAACACCGCGTTTAACGTCTTTAAACAGGTGCTTGCGTCGGGCGGGGTGGTGCGCGCCATCAACGTGCCGGGCGGCGCCGCTTTCACCCGCAATCAAATAGACACATTAACCGACAGCGCCGTCAGCTACGGCGCCAAAGGCATGGCGTGGATAGCCGTTAAAGAAGACGGCGAAGTGCAGTCTATCCTTAACAACTATTTAACCGAAGAAGAAATACAAGCGGTGCTGCAAACAACGGGCTGTGAAAAAGGCGACTTTGTGCTTTTTTGCGCTGATAGCTTAGCAACGGTTCGCCGTACGCTGGGCAATTTACGCATCGACGTTGCCACCATGCAAAACTTAATTGATGACGACGTATTCAAGTTTTTGTTTGTAACCGACTTTCCGCAGTTTGAATGGTGCGAAGAAAGCGGCAGATACATCGCTATGCACCACCCGTTTACCATGCCCTACCCTGAAGATGTAGACAAACTGATGAGCGACCCCGGCGCGGTGCGCGCCCAATCGTATGACCTTGTGCTCAACGGCGTTGAGCTGGGTAGCGGCAGCGTGCGCATTCACAGCAGCGATGTGCAAACCAAAATGTTTAAAGCGCTGGGCATACCGCCGCAGCAAATAGAAGAGCGCTTCGGCTTTTTAGTGAAAGCCTTTCAATACGGCACCCCACCGCACGGCGGCTTCGCCTTCGGGTTTGACCGCTTGGTGATGCTGTTGCTGGGGGCGCAAAGCCTGCGCGAAGTCATCGCTTTCCCCAAAACACGGGACGCGTCCTGCCCGCTTACCGAGGCGCCCACGCCCATTGATAAAGAACAGTTAGAGGTGCTGGGGCTGCTTGATATCGGGCAAACTGCTGCCGGGCAAGAGGCGGGCGCCAAAGCGGAAACACCCAGCGTTGATGTGCAAACGCTGGCGGAATCGGTGGTTATTAAACTGACCGATGACGAAGCAACGCAGCTGCAACAAGAGCTGGAAGAGCTGGCGCGTGCCGCCGGCGCTTTAGCCGCCGTAGACACCGACGGCGTGCCGCCGACGCTGCACATGTCGGCGCGGACCAACGTAACCCGCCCCGACGTGGTGGAGCCGTCACTCCCACTGGACGAGGTGCTGCGCAACGCACCCGCCACCGAAGACGGCAGCATTTTTGTACCACAGGTGATTGATTAGGAGGTGCCAACGTGGAAAAATTATTAACAAACGACGCAACCGCTCTTTCGCAGTTATTGGCTGCTAAAGAGATTAGCGCTGAAGAATTAACCAAGGCGTACTTGGCTCAAATAGAAAAGGGCAGCGCGCTGAATGTCTACATTACAATAACCGACGACGTGGCGCTGCAAGCCGCCCGCGGGGTGGATGAGGAAAGAGCCGCTGGGCAATCACTTTCGCCGCTGGCGGGGGTGCCGATGGCGCTTAAAGACAACATCTGCACCAAGAATATTAAAACAACGTGCGCGTCCCGCCTGTTAAAAGACTTTGTGCCGCCTTACTCTGCCTTTGTGGCAGAGCAGCTACAACAGGCGGGCTGCTTGCTGCTTGGCAAAACCAACTTAGATGAGTTTTCAATGGGCAACAGCAACCAAACCGGGGCCTTTGGCGGCACCCAAAACCCGCTGAACCCGGCCTATGTACCGGGCGGCAGCAGCGGCGGCAGCGCCGCGGCGGTGGCGGCAAACCAAGCTGCCTTTGCACTGGGCACAGACACCGGTGGCTCGGTGCGGCAACCGGCGGCTTACTGCGGTGTGGTGGGTATGCGGCCCACCTATGGCGCCGTTTCACGGCGTGGCGTGGTGCCGCTGGCGTCCTCAATGGACCAAGTGAGCACGCTGACTAAAAGCGTACAAGATGCCGCTTTAATTATGGATTATCTTTACAAAAAAGACGGCAAAGACAGCACCAGCGTAGACTTCGGCAAGACCGATTTCACCAGTGCTTTAACCGACGATATAAAAGGGCTTAACGTGGCCGTGCCGCAAGAATTTTTTGGCGCCGAGCTGGCAAGCGACAATAAAAAAGCCGTCCGCCAAGCGCTGGACACATTGCAAACGCTGGGCGCCACCTTAACCGACATTGAGTTCCCTTATCTGGAGCAAGCGCTACCGGCGTACACCGTCCTTTCCAGCGCCGAGGGCTCGTCCAACATGGGGCGGTTTGACGGGGTGCATTACGGCGCTCGCGCCGAACATTTTGACGACATTGACGATTTATACAAAAACAGCCGTGGCGACGGGTTCGGCTTTTATGTTAAAAACCGCATTTTATTCGGCGCTTATGTATTAAACGCCGACCAATACGACGCTTACTATAAAAAAGCACAGCAGGTAAGAACGTTGATTATCCGCTACTTTGAAACGCTTTTTGAAGAGTATGACGTGGTGGTAACGCCCACCACCCCGACCACCGCCTTTAAAATTGGCACCGCCGGCAACGAGGCGGCCAACGCCTTATCAGATATGTACACGGTGGTACCAAGCCTTGCCGGTTTGCCGGCACTTTCGTTGCCGTGCGGCAAAGACAAAGACGGGCTGCCCATCGGGTTGCAGCTGGTTGGTAAACCGTTTGGCGAGCGTAAGGTACTGCAAGCCGCCGCCGCGCTGGAAGCAAAACTGAGGGGTGCAAATAAATGAAACAACACTATGAAATGGTTATAGGCATTGAGGTGCACGTTGAGCTAAAAACCAACACCAAGATTTTTTGCGGTTGCAAAACTGATTTTGGGGCGCCGCCCAACACCCAATGTTGCCCCGTTTGTGCCGGCATGCCGGGGGCGCTGCCGGTGCTGAACCAACAAGTGGTAGATTACGCCGTGATGGCGGGGCTTGCTACCAATTGCTCCATCACGCCGCAAAGCAAGATAGACCGCAAAAACTATTACTACCCCGATTCGCCCAAAGCGTACCAAATTAGCCAGTTTGACATTCCCATCTGCGAGAGCGGGCATATGGATATCGAGCTGGCGGGCGAACAAAAGCGCATCGGCATCACCCGCATTCACATTGAAGAAGACGCCGGCAAGCTGGTGCACGACGCCGCTGACGGCACGCTGATAGACCTGAACCGCTGCGGTGTACCGCTGATAGAAATAGTTTCCGACCCGGACATTCGCAGCGCCGAAGAAGCGGTGGCGTACCTAAGAAAATTGCGCGCCACCATTTTGTACACCGGTGTGTCCGACGTTAAAATGAACGAGGGCTCTTTCAGGGCGGATATCAACCTGAGCATTCGCCCCAAAGGGCAAAAAGAATACGGCACCCGCACCGAGATGAAAAACCTCAACTCTTTTCAATTTATTAACCGCGCTATTGACTATGAATACCAGCGGCAGGTAAACGCCCTCAACGCCGGCGAAGAAATTGTGCAGGAAACCCGCCGGTTTGATTCGCAAACAGGCAAAACGTACAGCATGCGCACCAAAGAAGACGCTGACGATTACCGCTATTTTCCCGACCCGGACCTGCTGCCTATCGCCGTTAGCAGCGATGAGGTAGAGCGGCTTGGCAAGCTGATACCGGCGCTGCCCGACGAGCGCAAAAAAGAATATATGGAAACGTACCAACTTTCCAGCTACCACAGCGAACAGCTGGTGATAGAAAAATTGGTGTCAGACTTTTTTGAAGAGGCGCTGCCGCACACACAGCACCCGCAGCTGCTGGCTAACCTTATCTTGTCCGAGGTGCAGCGGCTGATAGACCCCGCCGACGAAGCGATACGCATTGACGCCAAAACGCTGGCGCAGATAGTGGATATGCTCGGCAGCGAGCGCATCAACAGTAGCGGCGGCAAAAAGCTCGTCACCCACATTTGGGAAAAAGGCGGCGAGCCTGAAGCGCTTATCGCCAAGCTTAAACTGGAGCAAATTAACGATAAATCGGAGTTAAACGCTGTTGTAAACGCCGTTTTAGAAGAAAACCCCGGCGTGGTAGATGACTATAAAAGCGGTAAAAAACAGGCCATCAAAGCGCTGATGGGCAGGGCGATGGGTAAAACAGGCGGGCGCGGCAACCCGGTGCTGATTGACCAAATCTTAGCTGAAAAACTGGGTTAAACGTTCCTTTACCAACAACCACAAAGAGTTTGCACACACCCGTCGGTGCGTGCAAACTCTTTGCTTTTTCAAAAAAGACGCTGTAAAGTGATTTAATCATCGGGGTATCCGCTGATTTTAAAGGTGAAAATTTGCCTAATAGCCGCTTCGGTGCTATAATTTTACGATAGAAGTATAATTACAGCTGTTATAAACAGCTTGTTACATAGCGTATAGGGAGGTTTGTTAATTGTCTACATCAGCCAATGGAAAAGATAAAGCACAGCCCTTGCAACCTTGGACCAAATCGCTTGCAGCCGGCATACAACCACAAACAGAGGTGCTGGAAATATACCCCGGCGGCGGCCGCTTAACACAGCACATGCACGAGGTGCTAGAGTGCAACGTGGTAACCATTGAACGGGACCGGGAAGCCCACGAGGCGGCGCGCCCTTTTGCGGCAAAAGCACTTTTTGAAGACATTGAAGAATATGACTGGGAACGCACGCTGCACCCTGAGCAATTTGATTATGTTATTTTGCAAAATGTGCTGGAGCAGCTTTACAACCCGGTGCAGCTGTTGATGCGCATTAACCGTCTTTTAAAACCGGGTGGGCAGCTGCTTTTAACCACCTACAACGCCGCCTATGAAGGGGTGCTTACCAGCCTTTTACAGAACCATTTTTATTATAGAGAAAACGGCGTTCTAAGCTTTAAGAATCTACAATTGCTTGACCGTAAGAATATGGAGAGCTTACTCTATCAAGCCGGCTTTCATGCCGCTATGCTGAAAGCCTACCCCATTGCCATAGAAAAAAGCGAATTTTCCGACGTGCCACCCATCCGCCAAAGCCACATCAACCACTACGTTAAAGACAGGGCCACTTCGGCCAGCTACCAATATTTAACGGTGGCGGTAAAGCAGGCGTTTTATGACGCTAACAAACAGCTTTTTGACAAGTCTTTCAAAGCGTCGGCGCAAACGGCTTTCCGCACGGCACTGTATTTTGCTGAATCGCCTGACGGCGATGAAAAAGCAATCGAAAACCTCACCCTTGTACCGGGCGAACGCAGTTTTGATTTTGAGATAACCGACGGACAAACGGTGCGTGCACTGCGCTGGCAGCCCGTTGCCAATCGCAGTTTTCACTGCTCCAATGTGGTGCTGGTTGGCAGCGGTATTTCGCTGCACCCGGTATCCAACACGGCGGATTTCACCACCGATGACGGCGTTGATTACTTTCTCTCGCAAGGCGGCAGTTACGCTTTCACCAGCCAGCCGCTGCCGGCGGGCAAGTACACCATGTACTATCACTTGCAGGTTGATTATGACAGCGAGCGCACCAAAAAGACATTACTTAGCCAGGTGGAAAGTTACGACGCGCAACTCGCCATTCAAAGTAAAGAGCTTGAAAATAACGCGGCGCAGATAAAGCAGTTGGAACAAGAGCTGCTGGAACAACACGAGCTGACCGCTGAGAATAAAGAAACCACCCGCCGTGTGGAGCAGCGCTTTAACAACATGGCGGAAGACCTGCAGCGGGAATATTACCGCAAAGATGATGAGTGGGAAAGGGCAACCGATGAAAACCAAGAAAACCGCCAATTAATAGCCCGGCAACAGCAACAACTGGCGGCGCTGCAAACAGCACTGGACGGCGTTACCGAGTCCAGGTTTTGGAAGGTAACGCGGCCTTTCCGCGCGCTGAACAACAAGATTAAAAGCCGCCGGCAGGTGGCACCGCCACCCCGCCCCAGCGAACAAAGCCTTATTCTAACGCCGCCGCTGGCAGACGGTGAAGAGTTGCCGGCACTCGACGTCAGCGTTTCTTATATTATCCCCACTTTGCAGGGTGGGGCGGCGTTCGGCGCTTTACTGGACGCGCTGAAAGAACAGCAAGGCATTGGCGAGGCGGAGCTTATCGTTGTCGATTCCGGCAGCGACGACGGCACCGTCGAAAGGGCGCAAAAAGTCGGCGCCGAAGTGATTGAAATAAAGCAAGCAGACTTTAGCCATTCTTACGCCCGCAACCTCGGCGCGGAAAAGGCGCAGCACGACGTGCTGTTTTTTCTGACGCAAGACGCGCTGCCAACCGGCGAATGGTGGGTGCGCCGTACCTTGCACCCGCTTGTTAAAGGCGCGGAACAAGGCGTAGCTGCCGTATCGATGGTTGAAAAGCCACGAGAAGACGCTGACATATACTACCGTTATTTAATTTGGAGCCACCACACACGGCTGATGGGGCTGGACGGCAAAGACCGCCTTGTTTCGATGCCACCCTCACAAGATGGGCGCACGTTGCGGCGGCACGCCAATTTAAACGACAACGCCTGCGCCATTCGTGCTGAGGTGTTTAGAGAATTTCAGTTTGAAGGCGATTTTTGTGAAGACCTAGACCTTGGGCTGCGCTTAATTGCGGCGGGGCACACGCTGGCGCTGCTGGCAACGGAGCAGGTTGTCCATTCACACAACCGCCCGGCGTCTTATTACTTAAAACGTGCCTACGCCGACAAAGCCTTTGAGCATAAAACCTTTGCCGATTCTGAGCTGGTGATTCAAAGCCGTGTTGAGCTGCTGTTTCACATACTGCAGGGGTATATGCAGTGGCACCAATTGAATGAGTTTGCCAAAACCCTTGACAAGCCGGCGATGGATGGCGCTGATTTTGAACAAGAGCTGCTGCAACGCCTCGACCGCATGCAACTTGCCTATCCGTACGACGAAATACCGGATGAATTACCGCCCAGCGGCGACGCGGAGCTGGATGAATTCCTTCAATCCATTCACGCCATGGCGAAGGACTTTTGGCCGGTCGACAGCGGCATGATTGCCCTTTATCACAGCTTTTTACAAGACGATTTATTTGTCTTTTTGGCACAGCAAGAAGAAACATCGCTGTCTCGCCAAGAGCGGCAGCAAATACTCGATGCGGTGCTTAATTTTTACGCCACCCGCTGCGGCTATTGCCTCTATGCGTACGCCGCCACATCGCCCGCTACAAACAACACACTGGGCGACATTGCGGCGCAGCTGGTGGGCGGTGTCTAGCGGTTAATGAGTGTAAAATAAGCATGGCACAACCAGCAAAGGAGGGTTCTTATGAGTAACAGGTATTATGAAGACGGGGATTATTTACTTATCAACGCGTATGAGCCGGTGGTGCTTGAAACGGTGTATGACTTAATGCAAAAGCAGGAGATGTGCCGCTGCGAGAAATGCTTTAAGGACGTTTGCGCCATCGTCTTCAACAAAGGGTTTGTGCACTTTGTTACCACGCAGGAGGGGCGGCTGATGGCCAAACTGCCCACACTGAACATGGACAAGCGGTGGAGCTGATGGTGGCGGTAACCGAGGCGATAGAGCTGGTGCGCAAATCGCCCATGCATTAAAACAGAACCTTTAAAGGCGCTGTTTTTTGCATAAACAGTGGCACCGCCTGTTTGCGGCGGCAAACTGTTGTAATTCATGTATAAATATACTATGATAAGATGAGTTACCGCACCCACTGGAGGCGGTGCGGACAGCAACGTATAATACTAGGAGGAACCAATGAAAAAGTTTAGAATTTTAGCCCTTGCGCTGGTTACCATGCTGCTTTTAGCCGCTTGTGGCGGCACAGCCCCCGCGGCAGACAGCGGCTCGACAGCGCCCGCTGCCGATTTAGGCGTAACCGTCGAAGACGGCGTGCTTAAAGTAGGTATGGAATGTGCCTACGCGCCCTTTAACTGGACGCAGCTGGACGACAGTAACGACGCTGTTGCACTGGCAGACGGCACATTCGCCGGTGGCTATGACGTTGAAATTGCCAAATTGCTGGCAGAGCATATGGGGTACGAGCTGGAAATTGTTAAAACCGAATGGGACGGCCTACCGCCCAGCTTAACATCCGGCAAAATTGACGCCATTATCGCCGGCATGACCGACACCGAAGAACGCCGCCAAACCATTGACTTTACCGAGCAATATTATGTATCAGATCTGGTTATCGTCGTCGATAAAGAGGGCGAATACACCGACGCAACCAGCCTTGAAGATTTTGCTGGTGCCAAAATTACGGGGCAGCAAGCCACCCTGCACTATGAAGTGGTTGAGCAAATTCCCGATGTGGTGCAAGAGCAAGCGATGAAAGACTTCCCAACAATGGTTGTTGCGCTTGCCTCCGGTAAAATTGACGGCTATGTGTCCGAGCGCCCCGGTGCGTTGTCTGCCGTAGCGTCCAATCCCAACCTTACCTTTATTGAATTTGAAGATGGCAACGGGTTTGATTACACCCAAGGCGACGTCAGCGTTTCCATCGGCATTCGCAAAGGCAACGCCGAGCTGGAAGAATTGATTAACGCGGCGCTGGCTTCCATCAGCGAAGAAGACCGCGGCAAATTGATGGAACAAGCCGTTCTAGACCAACCGCTTAGCGCCGAAGAATAAAAAGAGCACATAACCGATAAACACTTCAGCCCGGCGGCTTGCCGGGCTGAAAAAATAACTTGATGGGTGGTACCGAACGATGGGTTTTTTTGACTGGATTGTTATGCTGTTAAAGCAATACTGGCCGCAATTTTTAAAAGGCACCGGCTACACCATAGCGTTTGCTATTGTTGGCACGGCGCTGGGTTTTATTATCGGTATGTTGGTGGGGGTTGTGCGCTCCATCCCCATTCATCAGCACGGCAAGCAGGGGCTTACTCTGCGCAGCGCCGTGCTTCGCACCGTAAACGCCATTTTGGCTGTTTACATAGAGGTTTTCCGTGGTACACCGATGATGGTTCAAGCCATTTTGTTTTACTACGGTTTAACGGAGTTTGCGCAAATAAACATTGCGGCGGTGCCGGCGGCGTTTATTGTTATAACGCTTAACACCGGCGCTTACATGTCTGAAGTGGTGCGCGGCGGCATTCAATCGGTGGATGTGGGGCAAAGCGAAGCCGCCATGGCCATTGGCATGACGCACTGGCAAACGATGATAAACATTGTTTTACCGCAGGCTGTGCGCAACATTTTACCCGCCACCGGTAACGAGTTTGTCGTTAACTTAAAAGACTCATCGGTGCTTAACGTCATTACGGTGGGTGAGCTTTTCTACGCCACCAACACGGTGCGTGGCGTTTTCTACCGCACTTACGAGCCGTTTGTCATTGCGGCGGCTATCTACTTAACGCTTACCTTTATTTCGTCCCGCCTGCTGCGTGTGTTGGAACACCGCATGGATGGCGAGAAAACATTTTCTCTTGCTTCGTCTACAACGGCAAGCATAGTGGAATCTAAAACCCGCGGCGACAACCAATAAAATACGACGACTAGTTTAAAGGAGATTTTTATGCAACCGGTTCTTCAAGTGCGCGCATTGGAAAAATACTTTGGTGAAAACCACATTTTAAAAGGGATTGATTTAGATGTAGACCATGGGCAGGTTGTTTCCATCATCGGCTCAAGCGGTTCCGGTAAATCAACCTTTTTGCGTTGCATAAATTTGCTGGAGTGGCCAACCAGCGGCGAGATACTTTTTAACGGCAAAAACGTTTTAGCGGATAATTATGACATCCCAAGCTATCGCCAAAAAGTGGGCATGGTTTTTCAGCAGTTTAACTTGTTTGCCAATAAAAGCGTGCTGGACAACTGCGTTGTCGGGCAAATTAAAGTGAACAAGAAAAGCAAAGCTGCCGCCAAAAAAACAGCGGAAAAATATTTGGAGCGCGTCGGTCTCGCGCAATACATTAACGCCAAACCCCGCCAGTTAAGCGGCGGGCAGCAGCAACGGGTGGCTATTGCAAGAGCACTTTGCATGGAGCCGGAGGTGCTGCTCTTTGACGAGCCAACCAGCGCGCTGGACCCTGAGATGGTCGGCGACGTTCTAGAGGTTATCCGTGATTTGGCAAAACAAGAATTAACGATGATGATTGTAACCCATGAGATGGGCTTTGCGCGCGATGTAAGCGACGAAGTACTCTTTATAGACGACGGCGTAGTGGCGGAACAAGGCCCGCCCGACGCTCTTTTTACCAACCCTGAAAGTGCGCGGCTGCAAGACTTTTTAGGCCGCTTTTTAAACGTATAAACAATGGTTATCGGTGCCGCACCTTTTAAGGTGACGGCACTTTTTTTATGGCACCGCCCGCCACGAAGAGGGGCGCCGTATTTTGGTACGAATTGATACTTTCAATAAAGAACGGCGCTGAAAAGGCGCCTTCGTTGGTGGGAGCGACTAAAAATTTAGCCCGAAGCGGCTCTTTTACGCCAAAATGCCGTCTTGCCGTCGGCGCAAAACCGAAGATAGGGCGAGGCGTTTGTTGTCGAAATATTTATTCTGTGTTAAGATAAAGACTGGGTAAAATGACGTTATAATTATACATTCATGCATCGGTGTGTATTGAACGGTGCAGCAACAAATAGGGTGTGTAATTAGCCGGCGCCGTTTTATGGTTGTTGCAAAGGGATAACAATCGTACTATTTTGGTGTGCCTACACAGCACAACGCTTTGCACGGCTTATGCCGCAGGACTTTAGCCTTCTTTCGCTTGTTGCATACCACTGTTTAAAAGAAGCATAGTAGCAGTCTTATAGGAGGACATGATGAAAAAAGTACTTTCGCTTGCGCTGGCCATGCTCTTTGTTTTGGCCCTGTTTGCTGGTTGTAGCAGTGCGCCGTCGGCCGATGGCTCGCTTGACACAAGTGTTGCAACAGACAGAACTGAAGGCATCGCTAAAGAAGACTTGAAAGTTGGCGTGGTTCACATTATGGAACTGGGCGACCAGGGCTATACCTTTAACCACGACCAAGGCACCAAACAAATGCTTGAAACGTTAGACCTCTCGGAAGACCAATACATCCCGAAGTTTAACATTGACGACCAAGACGACGCCGCCGTTACCGCCGCCCTGAATGAACTGGTACAAGCCGGTTGCCAAATTGTTTTTGCCACCAGCTTTTCGTACGGGCCGCAAGTGGTGGAAGTTGCCAAAGCCAACCCCGATGTTGAGTTTTGCCACGCCACCGGCACCGACGCACACACCGCCGGTTTGCCAAACTTGCACAACTACTTTGCTAAAGTACACCAAGCGCGCTACCTTGCCGGCATCGCCGCAGGCATGAAAACCGAAGCCAACAAACTCGGTTACGTTGCCGCCTATCCCTTTGCTGAAGTAATCAGCGGCTTTACCGCTTTTTATCTGGGTGCAAAAAGTGTTAACCCCGACGTTACCATGGACGTTATCTATATTGAATCGTGGGGCGACAGCGAAAAAGAACGCCAAGTTACCGAGGCGCTCGCAGAGCGCGGCTGTGACGTTATCTCTCAACATAGCGACAGCATCTCCCCGGCACTGGCTGCCGAAGACAAAGGCGTTTTCCACGTTGGTTACAACAACGACATGGCGCCCGCCGCACCGAACGCATCGCTTATCTCCGCCCGTATCAACTGGGGCATTTACATGACCGAGGCGGTTGAAGCCATGATTAACGGCGAACCCATCCCGGTAGACTGGGGCAAAGGCATCGACAGCGGCGCCTGCTACCTGTCTGATTTAAACACCGACATTGCCGCCGATGGCACCCAAGAAGCCATTGATGAGGCCACTAAAGAAATTGAAGATGGCATGCTTATCTTCAAAGGTGCGTTGAAAGACAACGAGGGCAACCCCGCCGTTGTAACCGACTTTGACGACAACGAAATATTCGTTTTTGAAGATGAAGATTCCTCTTTTGTTGAATCGGACGAGTTTTCAGCGCCGGCATTCAACGCTATTATAGAAGGCATTTTTATCGTTTAAAGACCCGGTCCATTTAAACGCAATGGGCGGCGCCCAACTATTTGGGCGCCGCTTTATTCTTTAAAAGAACAATTTATTTTTTACAGCGCAGAGCAGGTGAAGAGGATTGAACAAAAACAAAGAAACAGCTGTTAAAATGAGCCACATAACCAAAACCTTTGGCACCGTTGTTGCCAACAACGACGTTTCGCTGGATGTATACTATGGCGAGATTTTGTCGTTACTCGGTGAAAACGGAAGCGGCAAAACCACGTTGATGAATATGCTGGCGGGCATTTACTACCCGGACAGCGGCAGCATTGACGTAGACGGTAAACGGGTGGTTATTAGCTCCCCTAAAGATGCCTTTAACCTGGGCATCGGTATGGTGCATCAGCATTTTAAGCTGGTGGACGTGCTGTCAGCAGCGGAAAATATCGTGCTCGGCTTGCCGGGCAGCGTACAGGTTAATCGAAAAAAATTATCCAAGAATATCAAAGAAATTGCCGACCAATACGGCTTTGATATCGACCCCGACAAAAAGGTTTACAACATGTCGGTCAGCGAAAAGCAAACCGTTGAAATTGTAAAGGCGCTTTATCGCGGGGCGAATATTTTAATTTTAGATGAGCCGACGGCGGTGCTTACCCCGCAAGAGGCGGAGCGCCTTTTTGTGGTGCTGCGCAACATGCGTGCCGACGGCAAAGCAATTATTATTATAACCCACAAATTAGACGAAGTGCTGGGCGTTTCAGACCGTGTTGCCATTTTACGCAAAGGCACTTGTGTTGACGTGCTGCAAACGAAAGACGCCGATGTTGATTCGCTGGTAGAGGGTATGGTGGGGCACGCCACCAGCCTTGAAATTGAGCGAAAAGAACCGCAAAACCCGCAGAACCGCCTGCAGATTAAAGAGCTTTTTTGCGCCGACCCGGAAGGGCTTACCGGCTTGCAAGATGTTAGCTTTACGCTGCGTTCGGGCGAGATACTGGGGGTGGCGGGCATTACCGGCAGTGGGCAAAAAGCGCTGTGTGAAGCAATAACAGGCTTGTACCCCGTAGATGAAGGCTCTATTCTTTATATAGAAGAGGGTGAAAGCAAAGAAATCGTCGGGCTGACGCCGACTGAAATTCGCACTCTTGGCATTCACACCGCTTTTGTGCCAGAAGACCGTCTCGGCATGGGGTTGGTGGACGGTATGGATATGGTAGACAACATGATGCTGAAAAGTTATGACAGCACCCCCGGTCTATTTGTCAGCCGTAAAGAGCCTAAAAAATTAGCCGAAAAGCTGATTAAACAGCTTGATATAGATACACCCGGTACCTCCACGGCGGTACGCAAACTGTCCGGCGGCAACGTACAAAAAGTGTTGCTTGGCCGTGAAATAGCCAGCGACCCATCGGTGCTGGTGGTGGCGTACCCCGCCCGCGGACTGGACATTAACTCATCATACACCGTGTACCGCCTGCTGAATGAGCAAAAAAGCCAAGGTGTTGCCATTTTACTGCTGGGTGAAGATTTGGACGTGTTGCTGGAATTGTGCGACCGTATTCTTGTTTTGTGCGACGGTGCCGTAAGCGGTATTGTCGACGCGAGAACGACCACTAAAAACGAGATAGGGCTGCTGATGACGCAGCGCCCGGCACACCCGCAAAAGCAAAAGGAGGCGGCGCAGCATGAAGACAACTGAAAAATCAATGCGGTATAAAGAGCCGCTGGTGCGCATTGTAAAACGGGACGACATCCCACGCAGCCGCATGTTTTGGGTGCGAGCGGTGGCGGTTGTTGGCGCGCTATTGGTAGGGGCTGTTTTGTTTCTTGCGCTGGGGCACAACCCGCTGCTGGTTTATAGGGATATCCTTACCGGCTCGCTGGGCAGCCCGATGGCGCTGCAAGAAACGGTGCGTATCGCCACGCCGCTGTTAATCACCGCTTTGGGTATCGGTATTGCCTTTAAAATGCGCTTTTGGAACATCGGCGCTGAGGGGCAAATTATCGCCGGTGCGCTGGCGGCAAGCTATTTTGCGCTCTTCCAACATGACGCATTGCCGGGTCCGTTGTTGCTGGTGGTTATGTGCGTAGCGTCACTTATCGGCGGCGGGCTTTGGGCGTTGATACCTGCCTTTTTTAAAGCCAAATGGAACACCAACGAAACACTTTTTACGCTGATGCTCAACTACATCGCCCTTGAAGTGGTGCGTTATTTGCAGTACGGCCCGTGGCGAGACCCCAAGCAGATGGGCTTTCCTAAAATTGCCATGTTCGGCGATAAGGCCCGTTTACCCATGCTTTTCGGTGTGCACATCGGCTGGGTGTTTGCCCTTGTTTTAGTGGTGATTGTTTATTTTTATCTTGCTAAAAGCAAACAAGGGTATGAGCTTTCCGTGGTGGGGCAAAGTATCCCCACCGCCCGCTACGCCGGCATGAACGTTTCTAAAATTATCATGCGCACCGTTTTTATTTCCGGTGCCATCGGCGGCTTAACAGGATTTTTCACGGTGGCCGGCGCAAACTACACCCTGTCTGAAGCGGTGACGGGCGGCGTTGGTTTTACCGCCATTACGGTGGCGTGGCTTTCCAAGCTTAACCCTTTTGTAATGGTGCTGGCATCGGCGTTTATTGCGGTGCTGCAAAAAGGCTCCAACTCCATTCAGACAACCTTTAAGATACCGTCTTCCGCCGCCGACATTTTGACGGGATTAATCCTGTTCTTTATGCTCGGCTGCGAATTTTTCCTGCAATACAAACTGGTTTGGCGCAACGATAAGGAGGCTGTCAATGACTAACATCATCAACACCATTGTAAGCCTTCTCAACGCGGCGGTTTTTGCCGCGGTGCCGTTGTTGTTTGGCACGTTGGGCGAGATTTTAACGCAAAAATCCGGCAACCTAAACCTCGGCGTTGAGGGCATGATGGGTATGGGCGCCGCCGCCAGCATTTCCGCCGCTTTTATGTATGAGCAAGCGGCGGGGGCGGCGGCAAACGGGCACGTTGCAGCGTTGCTGGCTATTGTGATGGGTTTTGCAGCGGGGGCGCTGGGCGGCTTAATTTATAGCGTTGTTACCGTTACGCTGCGCGCCAACCAAAACGTAACCGGTTTAACGCTAACGATATTCGGCGTCGGCTTTGGTAACTTTATCGGCGAGCTGATTGGTCAACGCGCCGGCGGCTACGCCAGCGTGTCGGACACCACTATGCAGGTGTTTGAGGGCATTAACATCCCTATTTTAAGCGACATACCGGTGCTGGGTAAACTGCTCTTTCAGTACGACTTTATGGTTTACCTCGCGCTTATCATCGCCTTTGCCATGTATTGGTTTTTAAACAAAACCCGCAAAGGGTTAAGCCTTACGGCGGTGGGTGAAAGCCCCGGTACCGCCGACGCCGCCGGCATTAACGTAACGGCGTATAAATACCTTGCCACCTGCATTGGCGGCGGTATTTGCGGGCTGGGCGGCATGTACATATCCATGGTACGCACGTCAGGCACATGGGTGCACGGCTGCGTTAACGGGCAAGGGTGGATTGCGGTGGCACTGGTTATTTTCGCCGCGTGGAGCCCGCTGCGCGCCATGCTTGGCGCCATGCTCTTTGGCGGGCTGTCGGTGCTGCGCTATTACATCCCGATAAAAGACGTGCCGACACAGGTGTACGAGGTTATTCCCTTTTTAGCCACGGTGATTGTGCTTATCATCACCAGTGTGCGCCAACGGGAAGAGCGCTCGCAGCCAAGTTCTTGCGGCACCAACTATTACCGTGAAGAACGGTAAAGTAGCAATTAATAGATTAATCAATAAAAGCCCTACCGTATGTTTACACGGTAGGGCTTTGTTGTTTTATAAAAGGGAATTCACTCTTCCAGCGGCAGGCCAAAGAAAGTAATTTGCCACAGCTGGGTGAGCGGGTTTTTATCGCCGGGGTCTGCCATGGCAAGCGCCTTTTCACCGCCGATGTTCAGTTTGGCAAAAACACAGCGGTTTAAGTTGATGTCGGCGTATATTTCTTGTCGTTTAAGATGGGTAATCTCCGGGGCGAGCAGCCGCCTGTCATTCACTTCTTGCATGCCTTTCGGCTTGGTGCCGCCGGCGCCCTCCATCAGATAGTCAAGCTTCAGCTTCTCTAAAAAGGTATTAAAATCATCATCCGTTATACGATTTTTGGTAAAATCAATCAGCTCGTTATACTGAGCAGTGGCACTTAGCGGCCTGGTGATGGTGCCGCGCTTTTTAGCGTGCTGATAGAAAGCGGCGTAAAAATCAAAAGCGCTGTCAAAGGCGGTATCCATTAAATAAGCGATGGCGCCACGGGCGCGAAACCCGTTGAAATAGCGGTCAAGCAGCGTTTCAACCCCTTGCAATAGTAGTAAGTCCGCCGCGGGTAGGGCGTCGGTTTGCAGTACTTCATACGGGGGGTATGCGCGATATTTAATGCCATACTCTTTGTGGTTGTGATACAAACGAGAGCCTTTTAGAATCTTTAGAAAGCCCAGTTGCAGCTGGTGGGGCTGAATGGCGTAGGCTTGGTTGAAAGAATTTTTAAAGCTCTCAAGCCCTTCGTAGGGCAGCCCGGCTATTAAATCTATGTGCAGGTGGGTGTTGTTAAGCGCCATAATGGCTTTTAAATTGCTTTGCAGTTTGAGCAAGTCAGTTTTTCGCAGCACTGCCTCCAGCGTTTGCGGGTTGTAGCTTTGAATGCCCGCCTCCAGCTGGAATTTGCCGATGGGCGCATCGCTTAGCAGCGCCAGCGTTCTTTCGTCAATAATGTCGGCGCCTATCTCAAAATGAAAGCGCATGTCACCGGTGGTGTGCGTTACCGCCTCGATAATATCCGCCGCGCGTTTTTTATCACAGTTAAAGGTGCGGTCGACGAATTTAACTAACTTTATGTCGTTTTCATAAAAGATTTGCATATCTTTTTCTATTTGTTCCAGCGGCAGTTTACGCACGTTGCGGGACAACGCGCCGGAAAGGCAATAGGCGCAGTCAAACGGGCAACCACGTGTTGATTCATAATAGAGTATCTTGTTTTTGCCGGTTTTTATATAGTCGGCATAGTCAAATGGTTCTGACGCAAAATTGTCAAAAAGACCTTGCTCGGTGTTGGTGACGATGGCGCCGTCTTTGCGGTAGCTGATAGCGCCGTTTGTTATAGGTTCCCCTTTTTTAATGCTGTTAATTAGAGCGGGCAGCGCCACTTCGCCCTCACCGCTGCAAACATAGTCAATAAACGGGTGGTTTTGCATCAGTTCCTCGGTATCAAAACTCACTTCAGGGCCGCCGAAAACCAAAATAGCGTCGGGCAAAGTTTTTTTAACATCTTCCGCCAAGTGAAGCATGTCGCTAATATTCCATATGTAGCAAGAAAAGCAGATGATTTGCGGGTTTATTTCCAAAATGCGTTGCAGCGTCCACGTTTGATTTTGGTTTATATTAGTCTCTAAAATGTGGCTTTGCGGCGTACGGGCGCTTAGTTTTGCCACCGCCAAATTAGTGTGCATATACCGGGCATTCATCGCAATAAAAAGCGTTTGCATTGTGTTCTCCTTTATCTAATAGTGCCTTTAAGTATATCAATTTGCCGCATAAAGGTAAATGTGTGCTGCGCGGGAAAACACTATATTTTGTGGAATATTAGCAATAATTGGCGACGAAGCACATTTTAAGCCTTTCAACCTTGACAAAATCACTCTAATACAGTATACTATAAGCATAGTATAGAGATAGATTATAAAGTAAGTAGGTATACAAATATGTCTATTACAAGAGAATTTGATTATGCTCTGCGCATTGTGCGCGCGCTAGCTTGCGCTGACCCTGACGAACGCAAAGTTGCAAAAGACATTTGTGACAGCGAGAATATTCCGCTCCCATTTGCGTATAAAATTCTTAAAAAACTTGAACAAGCTGATATCGTTCAAAGCTTTAAAGGACCCCACGGCGGGTATAAATTGTTGCGCCCGGCAACCGACATTAATATGTATGACATTCATCTGGCCGTTGAAGGCGAGCTGTATGTGAATGAATGCCTGCAATCGGATTATCATTGCCCCAACAACCGGGATGACCGCCGCTGCATGATTCATACAGAATTAAGAGACATACAAGAAAAAATCGTAGGGGAACTTAGCCGCCGTAACTTGGCAGAGATTTTACAGCTGTAAAGTTTAGCGCAAGGTAAGCTAGGGATACTGCTTTACAAGGCTTTGCTTAGGCATAGCGTTGTTTGCCTTACCTGTATTTAACAAAATCAACAGCAAAAGTGCCTTTTATATAAGGCACTTTATTTATTTTAAGCAGCACATAAGGGTGGTCTTGAAAACCATTAATCTTTGTTTTTATGCAGCCATTTGTTTTTAAGTGCCTGTAACGCGGCGGGGTATTTATTATGCTCCATGTCGGGAAAGGCGCGCACAAGGCGCCGTTCAACACGGCCGCCTTTTTGCAGCAAGCGTTGCAACCGTTGTTTTTCGGTGGTGGCTGTTGGCGGTGCTGTTTCGGCAAGCTGTTCTTCCACTTTTTCTGCTAAATCGGGTGGTGTGGCGGTAAGTTCTTTCACTTTGTTTGCCGCTGAAATAGCGGTGCTACCCAGTTTTTTAGCCACTGCATCGCTGGCGCCGTGCAGTTTGCCTGCTAAAGTACTTATCTCGTGCAAGCGTTGGTTGAGGTTTTTCATCGTCAAAACGGTGGCTAATATATCGGTGAGAATAACGGCGTACATCACCGCTAAAAACACCCAGCCCACCGTGGTAGGTATTTTAGACACTAAGAATGCAATCTCCGGGTGCAAAAGACGCATTAAAAAAACGCCGGCAAGCCCCCACGCTAAGCTGAATTTTAAGCAGATGTAGCCGCCGATATTAAAGGGTTGCTCTGAATAATCCCACCATTTGGTGTGAAAAAGTTTTTCCAGCACAAAACCGGTTACAAGCTCAAGCAGCGATGTAATAAGTACGGCAAACACAAACAACGTAAACATATTACCGGTGAATGGCGCCAGCAACAGCACCATGGCAACGGCGCCAAAGCCGTAAATGGGGCAGTAGAGCCCGTTTAGAAAACCACGGTTGACAAATTGCCCTGTATTTACCGAACAAAATACCACTTCAAGGCACCACCCTATGAATGAATAAATGAAGAAGTACCATGAGTAGGTGTATAAATA